>JBDONA010000203.1:0-1907 GCA_039831575.1 Fuerstiella sp.
ACGGATCGGTCATCCGGATCAAGTTGAGAGACCCAGACCTGATAACGATCCGCGTCCGCAATCGCCGTAAAGGTGAATTCCGGCGACGTGTCGAATTCGATGTCAAAGTTAAGAGGATCAATCAGGGCGATGCGTTGAACAACGAACTGATACGGCAGACTTTGGGCCGAACCGCTGGCATTCGTGGCCGTCACAATGGCCTCATAGTTGCCCGGTTCCAGATTCGTGGAAGGCGTGAAACTGGTAGTGGTCAAGCCAGATTCGTTGATGACCTCCAGTCCCGTGTCCAGATTCACGACCACCAGATCAAAAGTGCCGGTACCGGACAGCCAGCTGATTGTTGGCGTCAGATCGCTTGTGCCGGCGCTGAAAGGAGTGGTGATCACGGGGGCTGCCGGGGCGGAGACATTGATCAGTACCGTTGAAATATCAGTCGCACTTGTGTCATCCGTAACGCGCAGACCCACGGTGACGGGGCCGATCGCAGCGTAAGCATTTACAGTAGTCTGACCAGTAGCGTCAACGTTAAACGTAATACCGTCATAGTCAAAATCCCATTCATACTGAACAATTCGGACAGTGCCAGGAACCAAAGTGTGAGTGGAGCCGGCACCGCTGAAGGAGACATCTTCGCTCTGCCCGGCGGGATTGGGTGTTGCCGCGATGATGGCCACGGGCTGACTGATAAAGAATTCGGAAGCACCGATGTCGATGGCGAAGATTCCATCGTCGTTTCCTTCCACCAGCCGTGGAGACATAGCGGAATGACCCTGATCGGATTCGGCAATGACCGCGGCATCCGTATCGGGAATCTGCAGCTCGGTCGCAAAGATCGAGCGGTCGCCGGCGTCGATCGCGAAGGCATCAGGGGCAAGCGTGTGCAGCCACGTGCCGTTGAATGGACTGGTCGACAGAGCGTTCAGGCCAGCGTCAGTGACGCCGGCTGTCGAATCAGCTGCCGTATCAGACAACGGCAGCAGATTCGATTCTTCCGGTGTTCCGTCCAGTGACCCGAAGAAATTGAAACCAAGGGAATCGATCGTACTGAACAAATTCGACGAAGTCAGTGCCGTATTCAGATCAACAATGGTGTTGCCAATTCGAATACTCGAAGGGATTTCCTGATAGAGGCCACCACCTTCCGCTTCCGCATGATTGAGTGCAATGGTGGAATTGACAGCGTTCAGAGATCCAAACTGGGCAAAAGGCCGGATGGAAGTGTTCACAGCGCTGGACAGAAGCTCGTTGTAAATACCACCGCCACGTGAAACCGCAGTGTTTGTCGAAACCGTGGAGTTGATCAGGTTAACGTAGCCATGATTGAAGACGCCACCACCGCGTGAGCCAGCCGTGTTTCGTGAAATTGAAGAGTGGGAAACATCAAGGTGACCAAGGTTGTAAATACCACCACCCTGATTATACGCCTCGTTGTCAATGACGTTGACGTCCGTCAATCGGACCCGGCCCGTCGAGGCCGCAGTAATACCCGTTGGTGTAGTGTGCCCTTCAACAAAAATGCCCGCACCATCAAAGGTTTCACCACCCTGAATGGTAAGGTTCTCAAGAATCAGCTCGACGCCGGGGAAGACATGGAAAACTCTGTCCAGCTGTGCTGCATCGATGACGGTGTCCAGAGCTGTGGCACCGGTCCCTCGGATCGTCAGATTGTCACGGATGTCGAGGTCGCCGGTCAGTCCATCGTCTTCAAAACGACCAGACAGGGTGAGCGTATAGGTACCGGGAGAAAGAGTTAGAATGTCAGGACCGGGATTAGCGTTCGTTTCGTTAATGCCAGCACGCAGAGACCGGTTACCGTCAACGTCCGCGATGTTGCCGTCATCCGGAATGTTGTCAATGGTGTCGCCCGGAAAGGAGACGCTGTTGTCGACAGTCCACGACTCCGTTTC
>JBDONA010000123.1:0-7990 GCA_039831575.1 Fuerstiella sp.
GCCCTGACCTCAAAGTTCGCCTGCTGATGGCGATGGGTGTGGCTCTGGGCTTTATGTCCCATCTGGTGCTGGACGAAATGTACAGCGTTCAGTGGGATGGAGTCCGGATCAAACTGAGCAGATCGGCCGGCAGCGCGGTGAAATTCTTCGGCAATGACGCGCTGCCGAATGGCGTGGCACTCGGACTAATGATGTTTCTGACGTACGCCAGCCTGACGTCAGCCGGCATTCTGAAAGCTCCGCATGAGGAAGCTGCCCCGGAGGTGCTGGAGCGTTCCGGCGCGCTGGAGAACGCTCCGGCATTTCAAATGGCCGATGAACCGACGGATTCGGTGTATCGCTAGCGGTTTGACCGGATACGTCTGTTCTTGTGAGCGGCACGGCGCTAGCCGCCGGTAATTGGTAGTGTGTTCACCCTCGGCTAGCGTCTTGCGGCTCACTGTTTCCGATACCCGGCCAGCCTTCTGGCGGTGGTGTGTGACAGGCTTTCCACGACTGCTCAACTAGAGACACGAGTTGTGTATCGATCGGAAGAAAGTCATCCCGTTTGCCGCACACCCTGCGATTGAAGGTTGAATTGCCGCAGGCCCGGCCTAATCTGTGCAAATTCATCGGGTCCCGGTCTTTTTGAAAGACCGGGACTCTTTGCTGCAACAATCAACAATCGCGATATCAGACAAAGGTTTTCGTTATGGACGCAAAGATCGTCCTGTTGCCGGGTGATGGCATTGGTCCCGAAATTGTGGCTCAGGGTAAGCGAGTCCTTGAAGCCATCGCCACAAAGTTCGGGCACACGTTTGCCATGGCAGAACACCCCATTGGCGGCAATGCCATCGACGACTTTGGTGACCCGTTGCCACAGCCCACAATCGACGCCTGCAAAGATTCAGACGCCATCCTGCTGGGTGCCGTCGGCGGTCCGAAGTGGGACGATCCGACAGCCAAAACCCGGCCCGAAGTTGGGCTGCTGAAGATCCGTCGGGAATTGGGGCTGTTTGCCAACCTGCGTCCGATCAATACGTTTGACGAACTGGTGGACGCCTCGCCGTTGCGCCGAGAGATCATCGCCGGCACAGACATCCTGTTTTTTCGGGAACTCACCGGCGGCATCTACTTTGGCGATTCCGGACGTCGTCCGCACGAATCCGGAGAAGAAGCGTACAACGAAATGGTGTACTCGACCGGTGAAGTCGAACGAATCGTGCGTTTGGCAGCGGCCGCCGCCAAAGAGCGTCGCGGCAAGCTGACGTCCGTCGACAAGGCCAATGTGCTGGAAGTCTCACGGCTGTGGCGCCAGGTGGCGGAACGAGTGGTCAAGGAAGAGTTCCCCGAAATCGAATACGAGGTCGTCCTTGTCGACGCGATGGCTATGCATTTGATTTCGCGGCCGAAGGACTTTGATGTTGTTGTCACCGGCAACATGTTCGGCGACATTCTGACCGACGCAGCATCCATGCTGCCTGGATCTCTGGGTCTGCTTCCATCGGCATCAATCGGCAGCGACGGCCCCGGTTTGTATGAACCGATCCACGGTTCTGCTCCGGACATTGCTGGCCAGAACATTGCCAATCCACTGGCGACGTTTCTGGCGGCAGCCATGCTGCTGAGACACTCGCTGAATCTGAATGAAGAGGCCGAAGCGATTGAAGCAGCGGTCGCAACGACCCTGCAATCCGGCCACCGCACCAAAGACATCGCCGCGGGCGGCGCGTCAATTTCGACGTCCCGGATGGGTGACCTGGTGGTTCAACAACTGGCTTAGTGCTTCATCCAGTCTTAGTTTGGGGGTCGCCGAAGTCGCCAGACTTTGGACGACATAGAGAAAAACCTCCAAACTCTGGCGCGTTCGGCAACGGAACAACCCCAATCCTTAGACTTGACCACGCACTGGACTAACGCTGACGCAGACAGCAGGACTTGTACTTTTTTCCTGATCCGCAGGGACACGGATCGTTGCGACGGGGCGTGGCACCTCCGCGCGGTGTGGCAGCATCAGCGGCAGTCGCTGTCGAGGCTGAACGCTGCTCCATGATCAGGGCCGCCGGCCGGCGGCTCTTGACCAATGCGGCCATCTGCTGCATCGCCGGGTCAACGTGGTTGAAGAATTTCCGATAGCCGGCACACAGGAAGTTCAGGCCGTTTTGACCGTCGGGTGTCTGCAGAAAACGGTTCTTGGGACATTCTCCGTTGCAGGCGTGACGAACCTCGCAGTCCAGGCAGTACTGCGGCAGAGTATTCAGTTTGGCGTCGCCAAAGGCCTGCTGACGTCCTGAGTTCACCAGATCTTCCAGCGGAACAAAGTTCAGATTGCCCAGCAGGTAGTCGGGCTCGACGTAGTGGTCGCAGCTGTAGACGTCACCGTTGTGTTCCATCGCCAGAGCTCGCCCGCAGGTACGCCGGAAGACGCACAGCGACGGTTCCACACCCACCCAGGCACTGAGTGCCTGGTCGAATATCTGGACGAAGACCCGTCCGACGTCGCGTTGAATCCATTCGTCGAAGGCGTCACAAAGAAAGGTACCAAACTGTTCCGGCAAGACACTGCGAGAACTGACGGCGCTGGCAGCTGCGTCAAAAGCAGTGAAACGGTCAGCGGCGACGTCTTCACCTTCAGCATGTCGGCCGACACCGGAACGTTCCACAATCGGGATAAATTGCAGGTACTGACAGCCCGCATCGCGCAGGTAACGATAGACGCGTGCGCCGTGATCACCGTTGAGACGATTCACCACGACCAATGCATTGAATTCGACACCGAACTTTTTGAGCTTCCTGATCGCGGCGATGACTTTGGCGTGACTGCCCTGGCCCTGATGGTCCACTCGGTAAGCATCGTGCAACTCGGCGGGGCCATCGATGGACAGACCGATCAGAAACCCGCTCTTCAGGAAGAAGCGGCACCAATCGTCGTCCAGCAGAATTCCATTGGTCTGCAGCGTGTTGGCAATCTTCATGCCCGGCCGAGCGTATTGCTGCTGAATTTCGACGCAGCGTTCGAAGAACTCCACACCCAACAGAGTTGGCTCGCCGCCCTGCCAGGCAAACGTAACTTCCGCCGTGCCGGCTGGCTGAGCGTCAATATACTGGCGGATATACGATGCCAGGCAATCGTCGGCCATCTTCCATTTGTTGCCCTTCGGATACAGCTCCTCCTTGTGCAGGTAGTAGCAATACGTGCAATCCAGATTGCAGATCGGCCCGATGGGCTTGGTCATCACATGAAACGGCTGATCCGTGAACTGAGCGGTCAGACTATATGTCTGGTTGGACATGCCGTGAGAAATCTTGCGGTTTGTGGTGAAAACAGGCTGGAGCAGCGCATGTTAACGCATAGACTGCAATTGCACCGCCAATGAACTCTGCGCAGGCCCGAAACCGGCGGATTTGATTCAGAATACCATGAAACCCAACAGCAGTCTGCTGTCGCGAATACTGCACTCCGCGTCAGAACTTATTAACTCTCGGGCGTCCCTGGCTCGGATTCGTTTTCAGGAAGGCGAGTCTCACGTCAGTGAATCGTCGGACCAGGGCCTGTTGCGCCGCCGATTGCGAGCCAGTGCCATGGTTCTGCTGACGGCAAAGGCAGCGATTACCATTCGTTCGCTGGCCCTGTCCGGCTCGCCCGACTGGATGGATGGCCTCATTTTCCTGGGATTACTGTTAGCGTCCGCGTGGTTGTACAGCCCACGGAATGTTTCTGTACTCTGGCTACGGACCATCGAATCCTTGATGTTTCTGGGCGTGTCACTGCAACTCGGCATGCATTTGCACGAAAACCTGCGGCACTACGTGACACTCCCGACCACGACAGCGGAAGAAAACACGTGGGCGGCCGTATCATTTGTGGCTGCCGTGAAAGACCAGATCATCGCAACATTTGGCTTGATGATGATCTACGGCATGTTCATTCCGAATACTGCCCGACGCGCTGCGCTGATGGTGTTTCTGATGGCGATCACTCCGGGAGTTGTCATCGGCATGCACGAATCGTCTGTGGTCGCGATTGCCACGTTTCGCATCGAGCGGATCGGTTCTGCGGGGCTGTTCTCGGGCAACCTGCTGGCCCTGGCTGTGGGAGCCGGTTGTGCCATCTACGGAACAGCGATCATGAATCGCTGGAGAAGCCGGGCGCTGGAGGCGGAACAGCTGGGGCAGTACCGTCTGCGAGAAAAAATCGGCAGCGGTGGAATGGGGGACGTCTACCTTGCGGAACATCGCCTGCTGAAACGATTGTGCGCCGTCAAACTCATACGCAGCGAACTGTCGGAAGATCCGGTCATCCTGAAACGCTTTCAGCGCGAAGTTCAGACGACTGCGACGCTGACACACTGGAACACGGTTCAGGTGTTCGACTACGGGCAGATGACCGACGGCACGTTCTTTTATGTCATGGAACATCTGCACGGGAAGAATCTGAAGCAGGCGGTCACGGAGTTTGGACCAATGCCGGAGGACCGGGTGGTCTTTATTCTGCGTCAGATCTGCAATGCCCTGCGCGAAGCGGCGGCTCGACAACTGGTCCATCGCGACATCAAACCCAGCAACGTATTTCTGGCACACGTCGGCGAACGTTTTGATGTGGTGAAGCTACTGGATTTTGGGTTGGTGCGGCCTCTCACGAATACAGCGGATCCCGAATTGTCAGTCGTCAACGACATCAAAGGATCGCCACGCTACATGTGCCCCGAACAGGCTCAGGGAATATCGCCGGATCCCCGTGGAGATTTATATTCACTCGGAGCGGTCGCCTATTTTCTGTTGACCGGTCGTCCGCCATTTGACCTTGAGAACACACTGAAACTTGTGATCGCCCACGCCACGCAGACTCCGCCGACATTCAGCGAAATTGGCGCCAACATCAGTCCGGAATTGAGTGCCGTTGTCATGCGTTGTCTGTCAAAGCTGCCTGAAGATCGTTTTCAGTCACCCGATGAAATGCTGGACGCTCTGGAAACCCTTCCGCTGGCAGATGACTGGAACTGGCGGCGAGCCGAAGCCTGGTGGAAGGAACACTTTTCAGATTGCCTGCGAAAATCAGAGGACTGCCCCGACGGGAATGAGACACCCACGGACAGTCACAGCGACGAAGCCCTCGAGGAAACAATTGTCAGTGTGCAACGGTAAAACTCCTCTGCCGTTCACGGGCCTCCCACCCACGCACAACGCTGACCAGCCCCTTTTATCGCCGCAGTCTCTCCGTAACCGCAGGAGACCTGCGGTCAGGTCGACGACGGCGCCAGGAGCCCCGCGTCGGGCATGTGATAACACAAGCAGAACACTTCTCCCATGAATCCCGACACAATTCCGATATGCTGGCGCGAAACGCTGAAAGACGATCTGGCATCGCCGGACTTTCAAAGACTGCAGGACTTTGTCGCGCGCGAACGAAAAGCGAGTCCGGTATTTCCGCCTGCAGACGACGTGTTCAACGCGCTGACAATGACACCGATTTCAAACGTGCGCGTTCTTATTCTCGGGCAGGACCCGTATCACGATGATAATCAGGCTCATGGGCTGAGTTTCTCGGTAAGACGCGGCGTGAAGATCCCGCCGTCACTCCGCAACATCTACAAAGAGCTGGACAGTGACACGGGGATTCCGGCCGCCACGCACGGGTGTCTCGAATCATGGGCTCGGCAGGGAGTCCTGCTGCTGAACACCGTCCTGACTGTGCGGGCACACGAACCAAATTCCCATCGCAAGCGTGGTTGGGAAGAATTTACGACGCGGGTCATCGAATGCGTGAACGAACTGCCGTCGGTGGCGTTTGTGCTGTGGGGCAAGCCTGCTCAACAGAAGGCGTCTTTGATTCACGAGCGGCACCTGCTGATCCAGAGCCCCCATCCATCACCGCTGTCAGCGCGGCGTGGTTTTTTCGGAAGTCGCCCGTTTTCACAAATCAACGACTTCCTGAAATCGAACGATCGTCCGCCGATTGACTGGCGCGTGGACGAGAAGTCGCTACAGTAGGGCCCTCTTCGAAAGTCATTTGCGAATTGGTTGCGATTCTCAGTATTCACCTTCGGTCTTTGAACGTGCGCTGTTCTGTGTCTCGGTGGTCAATGAGACGAAAAAATATGATGTGAACCGAGACGGCGAATTGTCACTCTCCCTCTGGGAGAGTCGGGCTATCAGGCCCGGAGAGGGCCCCTCTCCGGCCGCTACCGTGTCCGCCCCTTCCTACCAAAAGAAAACGTCATGAAATCCTTCCTGATCTCCACTGCACTGCTGTTTATTGTTACTGCGTCCGCTGTTGCCGACGAGAAGAAGGCAAAGCCTGCTGACCTGAAACCCACACACGCCGACGCTTCGTACGGACCGGACAGGATGAATGTCGTCGATTTCTGGAAGGCAGAAGGCGACGGACCGCGTCCGTTGATGGTCTACATTCACGGAGGTGGCTGGATCGGTGGCGACAAGAAACGGTCGCCGGCTCAGGTGCAGCCATTTCTGGACAAAGGCATCTCTTATGCGGCCGTCAACTATCGCTTGACAGGACAGGCGTCGTTGCCGGCACCTGTGCACGATGCGGCACGAGCCATTCAGTTTCTCCGGTCCAAAGCGGCCGAATGGAACATCAGAAAAGACCGCATCGCTTTGGCCGGCGGCAGTGCTGGCGCATGCACGTCGATGTGGCTGCTGTTACACGATGACCTGGCTGATCCGAATTCCACGGATCCAGTACTGCGAGAATCAACGAGAGTCACTGCCGCGGCCGTGGCGGGAGGGCAGACGTCCATCGATCCCCGGCAGATTGAGCCGTGGCTGGGCCCCAACGTGCTGAAGCACAATATGATCAATATGGCCGTGGGGGAAAAAACAATCGCCGGTGCTTTGAAGAACTATGACAAACATCAGGCTCTGTACGTTGAGTTTTCACCATACAACCACCTGACCAAAGATGACCCTCCTCTTTTAATGACGTATGGCAACAACATGAAACTTCCATCAGAAAGTGCCGGGCACGGAATTCATCATCCGGTTTATGGTGTGAAGATGAAGGAAAAAGCTGACAAGCTTGGTCATGAGTGTCACCTGTTAATCAAGGGCGTCTCGGAATCGAAAGACTACACCAAAGCCAATGACTTCCTCGTCGACAAACTCCTCGCCCCGTAAGACTTTGCTGCAGGTCCCACCCTCACGGAGGAGTCACTGACATGGCCGTCGAAATCTGCGGTGTTCTGCCGATCGCTCATACGCCGTTTCTGGAGAACGACAGCATCGACCTGGTCAGCCTGCGGCGGCAGATTGACTGGGCGTATGAGCAGGGCGCCAACGGATTCTGCACGGGCATGGTGTCGGAACTGCTGCGGCTGACCACCAGCGAACGCATCGATCTGACGCAGCAGCTGGCGGAGATCAACGCTGGCCGCGGTGTTTTTATTGCAGGCGTGGGAGCCGAAAGCACAACACAGGCGTTGGAATTCGCCAACGCCGCGCGGGCAGCCGGAGCCACAGGACTGATGGCAATTCCACCGGTCTCGTCGGCCCTGTCGGAACGTCATCTTGTCGAATATTTTTCAACCCTTGCCAGCGAAACACAGTTGCCACTGATTGTGCAGGACGCGTCGTCGTACGTCGGTCAGGCCATTCCGATTTCTGTCTGCCGGGAACTGTTGGACAGGTTCGGCCCGAGTCAGATTCTGTTCAAACCTGAAGCTGCTCCGCTGGGCCCCAACCTTTCTGCTCTGCGCGATGCGACCAACGCTGAGGCACGAATCTTTGAAGGCTCAGGCGGGATATCGCTGATCGACAGTTTTCGTCGTGGCATCACCGGCACGATGCCGGGCATGGAATTTCTGCGGGGCATTGTCGCCATCTGGAATGCGTTGCAGGCGGGCGACGATGAACGAGCGTATCGGGTTTACTTCCCTCTGTGCGCACTGGTCGCACTGCAGCTGCAGGCCGGGCTGGATGGTTTTCTGGCCGTCGAAAAGTACGTGCTGCACAAACAAGGATTATTCACGACGGACATTCGCCGACGTCCGTA
>JBDONA010000489.1:0-7974 GCA_039831575.1 Fuerstiella sp.
GGGCAGCTGCATCATGTAGCCGAGCGCTCCCATGCCACGTGGGATGATGGAGATTTTATGAACCGGGTCCGTGTTTGGCAGGCTGGCGGCCACAAGGGCGTGTCCACACTCGTGGCACGCGACTCGTTTTTTGACGTCTTCGATAATAATCCGCGACGTTTTCTCAAGACCCGCGATGACGCGTTCAATGCCGTCTTCAAACGCCTTCATCGTGACGCGTTTGTCACCTCGTCGTGCCGACAGGAGTGCGGCTTCGTTCACCAGGTTGGCCAGATCCGCCCCGACGAAACCCGGTGTCAGTTTGGACAGCCGCTGGACGTCCACGTCTTCGGACATCTTCACCTTTTGAGCGTGAACCTTCAGAATCGCGGAGCGGCCTTTGATGTCCGGTCGATCGACCAGTACGTGGCGATCGAATCGACCAGGTCGCATTAATGCCGGGTCCAGCGTTTCCGGGCGGTTTGTGGCCGCCATGACAATGACGCTGTGATCGGTGCTGAATCCGTCCATTTCCACCAGCAACGCGTTCAACGTCTGTTCGCGCTCATCATGACCGCCTGGTCCGCCACTGCCACGAACCTTGCCCAAAGCATCCAGCTCGTCGATAAAGATGATCGCCGGCGACCGCTGTAGCGCCTGCTGGAACATGTCTCGTACGCGGGCCGCACCGACGCCGACGTACATTTCGACGAAGTCGGAGCCGGACAAACCAAAAAACGGCACTCCCGCTTCGCCCGCCACAGCCTTGGCCAGCATGGTCTTGCCGGTTCCCGGAGGGCCAACCAGCAGGACTCCGCGAGGGATTCTTCCACCCAGCGACTGGTACTTCTCGGGCGTTTTCAAAAACTCAACGACTTCCTTCAGTTCCTCGACAGCTTCGTCAATACCGGCGACATCATCAAATGTCATGTTGACGTCGTCCTGAGCGTACAACCGCCCTCGGCTGCGCCCAAACGACATTGCCGACCCGGCCCCACCCAGACGACGAAGCAGGAAGATGAACAGACCGACCATGATCGCTGTCAGAAACAGCATCGGCAACATTTCACTCCACGCAGACGGTGTTTCCCCGCCGGTGGCGTCGATCCCCTTATCCTTTAACAGCGTGAGCAGTTTGTCGATGGAAACGTCGCCGATGCCCCATACGGCTACGTATTGTCGAGTTGCCGTGGCCCCCTTCTTGACGTCTTCCGGCGACTTGTCCTGCCAGGTCATGCGTGTGGGACCGATGGTCAGTTCGAACACGTTTCCGGAATTCAGTTCCCCGGACGCGATCTGACGCTCAAATTCGGTGAGCGACATCGAATCGCCCATCGTGGACGTGCCCAGCGTGGAAAACACAAGCACGCCGATCACCCCGAAAACAAGCAGATACCACAGCCCGTTTCCGGATGGACTGCGTTCTTTCCGCGGATCTCGCCCCGGTGGTTGGTCGTTCGAGGGCGGAGGTCCTTGTGGATCAGACATGAATCAGCCAGAAGAATGTGGAATGAAGGATTTGATACGTGAAGCCGCCGTAAAGCGAGTTCTCAACTTTAGACCTCGGAATCGGGCGGGTCAACATCGACGTGGTTGAGGTGGCCCACGTTACAAGGACTTTTCACTGTCAACCTGTTTTTTGTGCAATTCCCAGACACAACATGAGTTGCGCGCAGTATTCGTGACACATCAAAGGCAAATGGTGAGAGGCGGCCGGTCCTTGCTGAGAGTGACAAATTTGCTGTCATTCGGCCCCTGGCCTGCCAGAACCAATTATTCCCGTCCAAACCATAACATCGAAAGCAGGCGGCCGTCTCAATGAACAGTATTCGGCGAATGCCGGATTCGGCTGGCATTCAGGTTTGGCTGTTAGTGAAAATGGCTAAATTCGGTGGCGTTTCATGCATGTAGCGGCTGTTCGGGAAGAACGGCTGACGGGGCAGGACAGCTAGCTGTTGGGCAGAATGATCCAACCTTTTCCACACTCCACAAGGGTTGCCGTCGATATTACCAGAGTCACGCCTGCCAACGCTTTGCTCGACAAGGATGTCACTATGCGATCCAGATTTACCTGTGCGATTGCTGTCTCTCTTCTCATTTCGCCAAGCGCCCTTCTCGGCGCGGAGACCGTGGCGAAACCTTCCGAATCGAGGGTATCAGAGCGACCGACGTTGAAAAACGTTGAACTGGCCAGGGGCGGAATCCTGTACGGGCAGCTTGTCGACATCGCCGGAAATCCGGTCGCCGCAGTTACCGTCTCGGTCACATCAGGAGACACGGCACTCAAGGTCACGACCGATAAGAATGGACGGTTCGCTGCCGGACATCTGAAGGGTGGCGTCTGCATCATTCAGGTCAACGAAGAATCTTACGCCTGTCGCCTCTGGCGCCAGGGAACGGCACCTCCCAATGCCATCGATTCCATTGCCGTAGTTCAGGATAGTAATACCGTTCGTGGGCAGCACAACAAGCGATCGCGGAAGAGACTCCATCGCCTCACGACTGAGCAGCATTACGGATTGTTCATATCAGCGCTGGGCGGGACTGCCCTGGCCCTTGCTCTGACGCAGGACGCCAGCTGACGGCCCAACGTTGCGGCGTGGCCAGCCAGCACACCGCGACAGCGTTTTACGCTGACTCGTGGCCGTGAAAGACGCCTTCCAGCCTGAGAAATCGGCTGTCCACGAGCCAGAACAGTTCACGTGAATAAGTAAACTGTTTTAGTCGACGGCGGTTTCAATCCACTTGAACCCCTCGGGACACAGCGCGTCTGCGTTGCCCGCCGTGACAACAGGCGGCAGGTGCTCGCGCAACTGAGCGACCGCCGTTTCCGGTGAAACGGCCAGAATGTCCACATCTGTTCCGAATTCAAATCCGGCCATGCGATTTGGACGGGGCAACAGATCAAGATGCCACTGGAACGCCGCGGGTGTCGCTGTCGGCGGCAGGGTCAGGATTACATTGTGGTTCACGTTGTTGGCAACTGCCTGGACGGCTGAGGCAACGGCATGAAGCTGTGCGGCCAGCGATAGAATCTGTTCTGCGGACATCTGTTCGAACCGATTGACGGCAAGTGGCACAATGCGACTCTGCCACGGAACGCGGCTGGCGAACGGGCAGATTGTCGCAAAGTGACCGTCACGTCGAAGCACCCTCTGGTCCGCCGTCAGTTCTGACGACAACCACTCCTGAACAACACACTGCCCCGTCTTCAGCCTTGACTGCTGCGCGCGGTCGGTTTGTCGGGCAATCCGGCCGCCAATGAAGTCGGTCGCCAGGATTTGGGAGTGGCAGTGCGGCAGAGAAGCTCCGGCACCCATGCCTTCGTTGCGAAACACACAGATTGCTTTGATCCACGGAAGTGCTGCCAGTGTGCGAATTCGCAGTTGCCACGCGTACAGAATACAGGCCACTTCACCGACTGACAGGTCTGCCAGTCGAGAACGATAATCAGGGCATTCAATGACAACCTCGTGGATGCCGCGGACTGACTGCGACGAAAACACTGCGGAAGTGTCGCGTCGCTCCGAAACAGCCGGTACCTTGGATTCAGCCGCGGGATATTGATTCGGCACAACGCGGAGCAGCCACCCCGGATTATTCGGTTTGCTGTCGGCGGCCCGCAGAGCCAGAGTTTCCCCAGGCGTCAGCGTTTCGCGGCCTTCCAGAAACGGATCATCTGCGGCGGGCGGTATTGCAGCGGACTGCGTCAGCGTCACGGGCCGATCAGAGCGGTTTTCCGCGACAATAATCTGCCGCCCGGTCAAAACGTCAGTGCGCACGCACGGCGTGTTTGTCCTGAACGCTGGCTGGGCGTGTTGAGGTGGAACGGCGCATTCGCCATCCCGATCATACAAACTCTTGTCGTGCCGTTCCGTGGCCATGGAGGGAATCAATTTCGGGACAAACCGGCCCTGCCAAAGGTGCAGGAACAGAAAGGCGCAGAAGGCGGGTGTTATCTTCCAGCCATCAGCGCCGTTCTACGTGCCCGAAACTTATTCTTTATTGGCCACGCAATAAAGCGATCCGGCCGAACGGATGAACAATTCGCCATTACTAATGGCAGGCGTTGAACTGTACTCGCCGCGATCTGAATCAAAGCTGTTGTGGGCTACCTGTTTCATGGAATCGCCGAGTTGGACAACATAAACGTCGCCCGCACGTGATGCCCAGTACAGGTTATTCCCAGCGATCACCGGTGACGAGTAATCCTGGCCTCCCATTCCGCCGCCGTAGCCACCCCGACCTCCGCCGCCGCCACCACCCTGTCCGCGATCGCTGCGTTCCGGCCTTTCTTCACGGTCGTTACCACCATCGACGGCGGCGCCGCCGGATCCTGTCAGTCGGGTCTGGGCGATTCGTTTTCCGGTCTTCATATCGACACTGGTCACGACTTTGTTGTTAACCATATAAAGCTGCCCGTCACGAATCACGGGCGTGCCGATGCTGCTGGTCTCGCGGCCCTCCCAAATCTGATGTGTATCCTTGACGTCGCCCTTGCCGCCCGCCTGTACCGCGATGGCCGCGCTGGATCCGCCACCGCGCCCACTGCCCATCGCCACCACGATGTCACCGGCGGAAATGACACTTGGTCGAGCACCACTAGAACCTGGAATTTCACAATACCAGCGAAGCTTTCCGTTTGCTGGATTCAGGCCCCAGACTTCACCCGGCACGGTCAGAACAAGGTCTGTGCGATCATTCGCTTCCACCAGAATCGGAGTACTCCAGTTACTGCGGTATCCGGGAGCTTCCTGTTTCCAGGCAACCTTCCCGGTTTTGCCATCGAATGCTACCAGCGCATCCCCTTCAATAAATGCGGGGACGATTACAAGACCGTTGTGGACGATGGGACTGGACGCCGACCCCCAGCCTTTGTCCTCTCGATTCTCTCCGACGCTCTCTTGCCACAACTTACGGCCGTCACCCAGATCGAAGGCCAGGACGCCCGTCTTGCCAAAGAAAACGTAAACTCGTTCGCCATCCGTGACTGGTGTATGAGACGCATATCCGTTCTGCACGAACATACGTGAGAACGTGTCCTCGGGCAACAGTGCCGGTTCTTCGTGAGACCATAGTACGTCACCGGTCTGTCGATCGAGACAGACAACGTTCCGCTTCAAATCGTCCAGCGAACCGAGGTCCTGGGCGTCGACCGCATAGCCGCTCCAGCACGTGACCACTACCCGATCACCAATCACGATGGGGCTGGAAAGTCCAGGTCCCGGCAATACTGCCTTCCACTTTACGTTCTCCGAATCGCTCCACGTCGTCGGCGGCGCGGGCCCGTCGGAACTGACGCCGGAACCGTTCGGACCACGAAAGCGAGTCCAGTCAGCAGCAGTTACAGACGCTGTAAGAAACAGAAAGCACAGCTGAATTCGCAGACTTCGGGTGAACATGAAATAACTCCGTGAATGATAAACGGAAACGCGATTCTGTTGAGAACTGGAAATGAAACAACCGGCGGTGCATACCGCCGGTTGCAGATTCTCTATTTGGTCCGACTATTCGTCGTCCTCTTCAATTGGAGGCCGACGTCGTTGGCCGCCGTCACCTCGTCCGCCACCGCCGCCACCGCCGTCACCACCACGACCTCGGCCAGCTTCGCCGCCGCCACGACCACCGCCACCGCCGAACTGTCGCGCCATGGCTTCCAGTTCGGCTTTGTCCACGGCTTTGTCTTTGTTCGTGTCAATTTCTGCCACGCGATCACGCATGCGTTCGGGAATTTCGTCGCCGGACAGTTTGCCGTCCTTGTTCTCGTCGAATCGTTCGAGCATCCCATCCACGAAGCTCTGCCCGCCAAATCCGCCGCGTCCACCACCCGGAGGTCCACCGCCGCCTTGTCCACCACCTGGAGGTCCGCCGCCGAATCCGCCGCGTCCACCACCTTGACCACCTTGACGTCCACCACCGAATTCAGGTCGAAGTTCATCGGCGTCCAGCTTTCCGTTTTTGTTACGGTCCAGCTTCTTGAGTGCGGCGGTTGCGTTGTTAATTTCGTCGGCTGAAATTTCACCGTTGCCGTCCGCGTCCAACGCCATCATCACAGGAAATGGCGGCATGCCACGTGGACCACCGGGGCCTCCTTCGCCACCTCCACCGGCTCCACCACGACCGCCACCTTCGCGACCGCGTCCACCCTCGCGTCCGCCGGCACCTTCACGTCCACCTCGGCCTTCGCCACGACCGCCGCCCTGCCCTTGTTCGCGCGTCTGAAAATAGGCCAGCACTTCATCTTTGGTCAGCAAGCCATCTTCATCCTTGTCAGCACGGGCAAGAATGCCTTGCAGCCGCTCGGGAAGCTCGGCTTTGTCCAGTTTGCCATCTTCGTTTTCATCATGATTGAACATTCGCTCGATATTGCTGTCCGGTCCGCCACCTTGATCGGGACCACCACCGCCAGGGGGTTGAGCCAATGCGAGTGAAGCTGTCACCAGCACGACGGCTGAGACATTCAGGCATGTTTTCAACATCTTCATTTACTCCTGTTTGGGATTCGCAGAAGTCACGGGCTTCTTCGGACGTGCAATCTGCTGCAGGCTGGAAAGGAATACGGCTGCAGGAACGTTATCCTGTGCCGCTGGATTTGAACATGGTCACACTTCTTCGGTGTCGCGCGAATGGATTGAAACCAGTGGTTCGGCATAGGCACGGGGCGAGTCGACCGTCAGTAGTAACCCCCTAAAGCCGTCGAGTAGTCGCCAATTCGGCAGGTTTTCCGGAAAGGTCGTTGGGATAGCGATTCGGGGGGGACTGGCCAAAGGCGAAGTGTTTTTGCTCACATCACGGGCGGTGATGTGCAGATGGTTTCGCCACGGCGCGGAAAAAGCGTATAGTTTCCTTTCGCCGATTGCGAACGGACGCTTCAAGAGCATAATTGGAGACGGCGACTTAGTAAATTTGCCGTTGTAACAGGGACCACTATGGCTCTATTCGAAATCGAAACAGAATCGCACATCATGGTGGGCTGGGCCAGCAGCTCGGAACAGGCAGAGCACATAGCGCTGCAAAATTATCCCGAAGAGAAAATCGTGCGGATTACGCAGCGACCGCGCGACTTGTGGGTGATCAGTAAACGCTTGCTGGGACTGACCGGCAAAGCTGAACCCTGTGACGTGGCTCGTGACTGTCTGGGTCGAGCGTCCGGCGACAAGCTGCATGCGATTCGGCTGTACATGATCGACACAGGAGTCGATCTGCACGAAGCTCAGCGCGTCATTGAGACGAACATGTCGATGGGTTGGTGAAAGAACGACAGTTTAATCGCAGGCAGGCCGTCGGAAATCAACGCAGCGTTACCGTGCGTACGACATGTTCACGGTCCAGCGTGGTGAGATTGTTAGAAGTTGTCTGGATGAAACGAAGCATATTCGATCGGATTCGGCTTCTTGCCTCATTCACCCGCTCGTGTTCTCGACGTAGCTTCCATGCCTCGGGGGCCGACATACGTCTCCTCAATTCGTCGTTCGCCAGAGTCTCCTCTGCGAGTGCATGGATCATCGTCAGCCGCTTCATCGTGCTTAGCAGTGTGACGTCGGGACGTTTTTTCCTGGACTGCTGTGTCAACAGGTCGGGATCGGCAAGACCTTCTCTGACATGAAGCTGCAGTGACTCCAAAAGCAAATCGTGGTAGGCCTGCCTGGATTCGTTATTTTTGGTGGACCACGCAAACGGGCGTTCTGCGTGAGAAAAGCCGGCGACGATCGCATTGAACTCCAGCCGTGCCAGTGCCAGCACCCAAATAGTGCTGTGTCGTTTCTGCACGGCATCCTGTTCGGCCTGCACTTCGCTGAAATATGCGAACTCCTGTGCGTTGCTCACAATGTCGTCCATGACCTTTCGTTCGTCGACCGTTGCCTCATCCCAAACCGGCTGTAGATATTCAAGTGCCAGATAATATTACAGCATACCCACCACGCGTTTCAGCACCAACTGATCTGCTTTCGTCACGCCAGGAATCTGCGGGCAGATTGATTCTTTTCCGCCCTG
>JBDONA010000120.1:0-1902 GCA_039831575.1 Fuerstiella sp.
TCTCTGCCGGGGCCCGCTGGCCGTACGCTGCGATTCGACCAACGCCCAGTAGGCATGCCGTCGTCCGTTTTTCGTTCGGTAGCACTGGCGAATGAACATGCCCGCAAATGCTACTGACCTGATTTCGCAGCGTCTTCCTGCCGGTACGATTGTGGATCAGAACGTAACGGCAATGGGCCAGGTCGAATGCGTCGTCGAGCGGGACATTGACGAAATCACCTTCCACGATCTGAAAGGGCTGTTTGGACTTTGGCAGCAGTTCTTTTTCTCCGGTGCTCACAGACCGCTTTCGACGGCAGGTTGTTTCACAAAGTGATGGGCTGTCACTTCATGAAGCCGCTTGTGGTGGTCACATTTTTGCTGATACGGTCATTTTCGGGATCGTCCAGCGCTAACAGTACACGCAGCTCAGGCGTTAACCGGCTTTGCACGTCCTCGTCGACGAGCTGCTTCTGGTACTGTTGTTGCGGTTTATCGCGGCGACAGTAGAACGCGTGCAGGGCTCGTCGCGGGCTCGTCGAGAGATTCTCCATCCCTCCATGCCAAAGATGTGCGTTCATCACCACAATCGTTCCGGCATTGCCGGTGACCATGACTTGATCGGGATGATCGGCCGCAGGATCAGCGAGTACATTTTGCGGCAGTTGCTTTTTGAGGTGCGTCCCTGGTATTACACGCATCGGACCATTTTCGGGCGTGATGTCCTGAAGCATCCACACAACGTTGCAGACCCAAAAACCTCGCTCGTCGGGTATCGCACCCATGTCTGCGTGCAACGGCTGGCGAATGTCGCTGCAAGGATCAACGCTTCGTACATTCAAGCTGCTGAGTTTGTAATCACCAAGCACGTGGGCCACATAGGGAAGCACTGACGCGCTAGTGATCACCCGAGCAAACACATCTCCCTTGTTAACCAGGTTTGCCAGCCGGCGGCAGCCATGTTCCTGCTTAAATTCCGCGCCCGCTGCATCACCTTCTGTCGCGAACAACTCATCGATTCGACCGTTCAACTCGTCCAGCAGACCGCGATCGATCGCGTCTGGCAAGACGACATAACCATGTTCATCGAGTTGTTTTGAAGGGTCATTCATTGGCGGATGCTGCGCCGCTGCAGCGCACTGCTGAGGTATTGATGCAATCGTGGATTGTTCAGTCGGTTGCTGTCAGAGAATCTCGTTGATCGCCCTGTCGTTGTAAAGCGTGCCGGCATGGAAATGTTGGGGCAGAAGCCGTCAGCGTGGCCCCTCACCCTCTCTCCCGAAGGGACACGTCGACACTGCGTGGCCCGATCAATGCAGGGGAGGGGGCTAGATCACCAGAGTCGCGCTTTGTATCAGGAACTCGTGGGGCGCGACACAGCTCGAAAAACGACCCGTTTTACGAAACTCTGCTTGAGCGTTTGATGGGCCTGCGTCACGAGTTGAAATGGAGATTTTCATCGACTACCCTCTTTCGTACTGGGCGTCGAATGTCAATATCGTCAGCTCCAGGGCCAGACGTCATCCTGAAACACCGCGGGCACGAATGAATCATCTATGTTCATCCATCATTGCTGCCGCAATTAGCCTCTTTGCCTGCGCCGCCACACAAACGGCCTCGGGGCCCTATTCGCTTGAGGCATTCCCAAGTGAAGTCGCTCCGGTCACGATGGATGGCGACACCAAGGTCTTTCATCAGGAAGACTTCTCAAAGCCACCATTGAAAAAGCACTGGGGCACCCGGGAGAAAGCAACTGAAGTTGCCGACGGATTTCTGAAGACCCACCGCACCACGGATGGCGGCGGGAAGTACAAAATCAGTGTCGAACCCTTCAGGAACGCGGAGTTTCACTTTCGTTTCCGCCTTCACAACGCAACTGGTTTCTGGTTTGGGACGGATGACCTCACGATCAAAGACACTATT
>JBDONA010000625.1:0-7961 GCA_039831575.1 Fuerstiella sp.
GGCAGGGAAGCCGCGTCGATGATATCAGGAAATGGCGGCACGAACTGGATCGTTTGAGCGATCGCATCGGACCTCGTTTTGGCCGGACGGAGATTCGTCGGCAGCACGTGTCTATTTGGAAGTTCTGCTCTCGAATGTGCCGCGTAAGAATGGCTGGCAGTTGGCCGAGCACGCTGGTGATGCGACGCCCAAAAACATTCAACACTTCCTGGGGCGTGCAAAATGGAATGCCGATGAAGTTCGCGATGATCTGCAGCAGTACGTGGTCGAATACCCTCCTGTCTTTACGGGAGGGTCGCGAGGGACAAGCGGGGAGGGCCATTGCACGTCGAGGTGCAATGGTATGGTTGCGTTTGGTACAGACCCTCTCCGGGCCTGATAGCCCGAATCTCCCGCAAGCGGGAGAGTAAATACGTGAACCGAATTGCTTACAGACGCTTCAACTTGTTCCCACGGCTCCAGCCTGGGAACGCATATCCCCGAAGCTCCGCTTCGGCATGCGAACCGTGAGACGTCAGGAATTCGACAGACTGCGGAAATACATGCGTCGTCGGGCTGCGAGCGATTGGGACGTTGGATTCCATAGCCCTGAACGCGTTATCATGCCAACTGGATTGCGGTGATTTCTACGGTCAACAGGGAAGCTTAGGTGATGAAGTGGCACGCAGAGGGGTTGGTGAGCGTCCTACGAGGCACGGTCTTGCAGGTCGTTGTTGCTCAGTTGATGACCGTCTCCGTCAGTACTGGACTGAATGCCGACGACTTTACTCCTGTGAATACTCAGGCGGCGGGTCAGGCGCCGCTCGCGCCGGATGAGGCGGTCAGGCGACTGCACGTGCCGGATGACTTTCAAATCACACTGTCGGCCGCGGAGCCGGACGTGCGCCAGCCGATCGCGATTGCATTTGACGATCGAGGGCGGCTGTGGGTGGCCGAGAGCTATTCGTACGACGGCAGCACATTCACCGACAAACAGCAGGATCGCATTCTTATCTTTGAAGACACCAACGGCGACGGCGTGCTGGATCGGCGGCGCGTGTTCAAGGATGGGCTCAGCCATCTAACCGGACTGCAGTTCGGTTTCGGCGGTGTCTGGATTACCGCTCCGCCATATCTGGCCTTCATTCCGGACCGCAATGGCGACGACGTTCCCGACGGCGAAGCCGTCGTGCATCTGGACGGGTGGTCACTGAAGGCGGAACACAACAGCGTGAACGGGCTGACATGGGGACCCGACGGCTGGCTTTACGGCCGGCATGGCATCAAGCAGCCTTCGCTGGTCGGTCGACCGGGAGATGCATCCGATGAACGTGTTGAATTGAGTTGTTCGATCTGGCGATATCATCCGACGCGTCACGTTTTCGAGGTGGTCGCTGACGGAACCATCAATCCGTGGGGGCTCGATTTTGACGATCACGGTCAGGGATTTCTGACCACCAGCGTCGTTGAACATCTGTGGCATCTGGTACCGGGCGCACACTATGAACGCTGGAAAGATCGCGGCGTGCATCCCAATCCGTTTGTCTATGAGGCGATGTCCGCCACCAGCGACCATCTTCACTGGTCAGCCGGTTCGTGGGATCGAGCAACGCGTCAGGCGGATGGGAATCTGGACTTCGGAGGTGGTCACTCGCATTGCGATGCCATGATCTATCTTGGTGATCGTTGGCCGGCAGAATATCGCGGCACGGTTTTCATGAGCAATATTCACGGGCGCCGAGTCAATCGTGACCGCATTGTTCGACCGACGGGACCGTATCGGGCGGTCCACGCCGATGACTTTCTTGTGGCCGATGATCCGTGGTTTCGAGCGGTCTCAATGGAATACGGGCCGGACGGTGACGTGTACATGACAGATTGGTCGGACAACGGAGAATGCCATGATCGCGACGGAGTTCACCGCACCAGCGGCCGCATCTACAAGATCACGTGGGGTGAACCGATCCGCGTGTATGTGAATCTGGCACAAGCGTCGTCCCTCAAACTTGTCCAGTATCAATCGCACGACAACGACTGGTATGTCCGGCACGCGCGACGCATTCTGCAGGAACGGGCCGCTGCGGGACAGGATATGTCTGAGGTCCGTTCGTCGTTGCAACGCATGTTTGACGACAACCCAGACGACACGCGCAAGCTCCGAGCGATGTGGGCACTGTATTCGATCGGTGGTGCGGACGATGAGTGGTTGCTCAGCCAGATACATCACACCAGCGAACACGTGCGCACGTGGGCCGTCAGGCTTCTGGTTGATGACGGAGTGGCATCGGCCGATGTCGCGGAAGCGATGGCTGAAGTGGCTCGTACGGAAGCGTCATGGTTGGTGCGTATGACTCTGGCGTCCGCATTGCAGCATGTACCGGTCGGTCAGCGTTGGGCAACAGCGACTGGTCTGACCGCTTCTGTCGGCAGGGACGAGCACCTGAATATTTGCCGCATGATCTGGTACGCAATCGAGCCTGAAGTGGCTGCGTATCCGGGACGGGCTATACAGACCGTGGCTGCCTTGTCGCCGCGTCTTCGGCGTTGGACGGCACGTCGCATTTGCGAGGATTCAAGTCGATCGGTGGCACTTCTGTTTGAAGCTCTGGAACGCACTGTTCGAGCAGACGTATTGGCTGACCTGCTTGCCGGGGTTAACGATGGACTTTCCACAGAGCGGATCGAAAGTCTTCCGGATACAGCCGACCGAATTGTCAGACAGTTGGTTCAACATCAGGATCCCCGTGTGCGCGTTGCTGCAGTAACGACCGCCGCAGTCGTGGGCAACGACGCAACGCTGCAGCACATTCGGCAGTTGCTGCACGAGGCCACCACTGATTCAAAGACTCGACAGGCCGCGCTGACCGGATTGGTCCGCCGCAAGCCATCGGGATTGGCGGAAGATCTGGTTCGCCTGATCGTTGCGGCACAGTTGACCATCCCGGCATTGCAGGCGGGCACAGCCATCAATGACCCACGGCTGGCTCAAACGGTGCTGGATCGCTACGATCGTTTTTCAAAAATTGAACAGAGTGCCGCCATTGACCTGATGGTGGCCCGCCGGTCGAGTGCCAGATTGTTGGTCAACGCATTCGAGCAGAAAGAGATTTCCGCACGAATCCTGACAGCCGGTCAGGCACGGCAGATTGCAGCGTTGAATGACCCAGCACTACTGATACGGCTGGAGAGCATTTGGGGTACTGTGCGGCCGTCGTCCGCCGACCGACTGCGACAGATCAAAGAATGGTCACGAAAGCTCGATCCTTCTCGAATCGCAAAGGCCAGTCTTTCGAACGGTCAGCTGGTGTTCAAAAAATCGTGTGGTGCGTGCCACAAGCTGTTTGGCGAAGGCCGCACGATCGGACCGGAACTGACAGGTGCAAATCGCCGTAATCTGCAGTATCTGGTCTCCAACGTCATCGACCCCAGTGCCGCCGTCCCTGCAGATTTTCGCATGGCCATCGTCGTGACCACAAACGGCCGAGTGATCACCGGGACAATTTCACAGAAAACCGAATCAGTGGTGACGATGCAGACAGCAACCGAAGTCGTTCAGATCAGGTCGAAAGACATCGACACGATGGAGATGTCGCCAAAGTCGCTGATGCCGGACGGACTGCTCGACAAACTCAGCGAAACACAGGTGCGCGATCTGTTTGCCTGGATGATGAGCAGCGGTCCGGCTTATACGACGTCGAAGCACGAACATGGTGACGACCTGCCGACGGTCATTCTGCTGGGCGATTCCATTCGAATCGGCTATCAGAAGGCAGTCGCCGCACAGCTGCACGGCAAAGCAACCGTGTGGTCACCACAAGAAAATGGCCAGCACACCGTTTACACGCTGCAGCAACTCGAAAAATGGATCAGGGGCCGCGACGCAGCGGTCGTGCACATCAACGTGGGACTGCACGATCTGTTTCTTAGTTCGAAGACCGACCAGCCCAGATACAGCCTTGAAACCTATTCCGCCAACCTGCGCAGGATCTTCGCAAGGCTGAAACAATTGACCGACGCAGAAATTATCTTTGCCCTGACAACCCCCGTCGATGAGCAGCGGCAGGCCTCGTCCGAGACTTACAGACGCGTGGTGAGACGCAACCCCGATATCGTCACGTACAACCGCAGAGCCGTGGAGATTGCCAATGAATGTGGCGTCCGCATCAATGACATTCACGCTGTGGCGCTCGATATTGGCGTGGAGACTGCCATCCGCGATGATGGAGTGCACCTGACAGCACAGGGCGTCGACGTCGTCGGCCAGCAGGTCGCTCGCAGCGTGTTGTTGGTACTCAACGGGCAGAGTTCTGCGGTCCCGTGAAGTATTCACCGTGAGAAACTGAGCGTCCTGTCATCTCTGTCAGGTCCGCTCGACACCCACGAAACGATCGAACGAATCATTCCTTTGATGAGAGCGTTGTCGCCCGGCACTGAGGACGATAATGTGCAAATCTCCGCTTCCACAAACGAAGTGGCGGCTGCACCACGTCACGATGCGGAAAATATGATTCCCTGACAGAAAGTGACAGTAATGGATCGACGAAAATTCATGCAGATTGGCACTGCGGCGGCCATGGCAGCCGGGGCACCGGCACGGGGCCACAACAATGCCGGTGAGAGACCCCCGAATCTGGTGTTCCTGTTTTCCGATCAGCAATCATGGGACTATCTGGGAGCCTCTGGCTTAAGTGGTGTGCAGACACCAAATGTTGATCAACTGGCATCACAGGGAGCCCTGTTCGATCAGTGTGTTTCGAACTGTCCCGTTTGTACTCCCTATCGCGGAATGTTGATGACTGGACGTCACCCGTTGAATAACGGTGCTTATGCCAATGATCTGGGCGTCGTGCCGGGACAGGGAGCGACGTTCGCAGAATCTCTGGGTGACGCCGGGTACGACACCGCCTATGTTGGCAAGTGGCATTTGCAGGGCGGACTGCGCAATCAACCGGTTTACAAGCCCAATCGCCTTGGTTTCGATCAGCTGTTTCTGACCAATAATTGCACTGTTGATTTCCATCCCGGCAAGTGCTTCTATTGGAATGAAGAGGGCGAACGCAGATATTTCGACAAGTGGGAGCAGGATGGCCAAACCGATCAGGCGGTCAACTATCTGGAGTCACGACGCGATTCTGAGAATCCGTTTGCTTTGTTCGTCTCCTGGCATGCTCCCCACAACCATCGCGGTGGTGTGGGCTACGACGCGCCGGAAGAGCACATGCGTCGCTACGACGCCGACACCATTGACTGCCGCTTTCACAACAAACCCAGCGAGCGATTGCGCAAGATACATCATGGTTATTCTGCGCTGTGTTCATCGATCGACGACTGCGTCGGCCGGGTGATGCGTCAATTGGAAGCGATCGGGGAGGCGGACAATACGATATTTGTGTTTACCTCCGATCATGGAGACACGCTAAGTGGATATGACCGTCAAACTCACAAATGCTGTCCCGAATCGGCAGCGGTCCGTGTGCCCATGGTGATGCGGTGGCCTGGACAAATCAAAGCCGGCACGAAACGTGACCTGTTACTGGGAACGTTGGATTTGATGCCGTCTCTGTTGTCAATGCTTGGGATTTCGCCACCTCCGGAATGTCAGGGCAACAACCTCGGCAAGGCAATCTTAAGCGGGGACGACGAGGCGGTGCAAAGCCAGCCGCTGTTCTTCTTCTGGTGGAACTGGCGTGGCGTCTATACCCGAGAACATACTTATGCGGTCGGCGGTTTTGGCGCGCCTGATGAAACTCAGCGGCAGCATGCCGGATTTGACGTCCTGTATAAGCATGCCGCCGATCCCTGGAACCGCAATAATCTGTACGACAGCGCTGCGGACAGGGCGACACGACAGCACCTTCATGAGCTTGCAATGTCATGGCTGGACCACTTCGACGATCCATTTATGGATGAGCACACCCTGATGTCGAATACGGCCAGGGTGGTTGGTCACGGCCAGCCGTCCAGGCAACCGATCGCTGACATGACGTTTTCGGAGTCACCCCTGGCGACCATGAAAAAAATTGGCGTCAAGCCCTATCGACCGATACTCTGATCACCCGTTACCGCAATCTTCTGCGCCCGAATTCAAGAAAACACGCTGTCACATGCCACATCTGCGTTCCGTTTCACGAGGCTGTGTTCGACGGTCGCTTGAGGAAGGATGTATGCGTGGAAATTGGCAATGTGAGCGGCGTGCCGGGCCGACCGCTAGACGATGTCGGTCGTGGCCTGCCATAGGACGCTGCGCGAACTGGAGCAGCAGCTGAAGTCACACAAAGCAGCGAGGGCGCTTGCTGAGTTGACTCGTAAAGTGCACGAATTGATCTCCGACATCGATAACGCAACGGACGTACCCCAATTAAGACGTCTGCCAGTCATTGCAAAATAGAGCGGCATTGTCGGAACGCACGAAAACCACCGATCGAGTTGCATCGTGGAATTTTGTGAGTCTGTCCCGTTGCGTCAGAATCTCTTGAACATGGGGATCTGCAGACACCATGGTCTGGCAGCCTGGATGAACTCGTATTTCGTCCGAATTCGTACGTTGACAATGATCCAGTCGGAGCTGCATCCCAGAATGTCGCAAATGGTTCCTCTTTCCAGAGCCAGTTCATACAGGGATGCCATCACCTGTGCCTGCGAAAGGCTTGATGTTTCGAATTCGGTGGACCAGTACGTCGCGCCATTGCGCCACATTTCGTATTTCACCTGAACACAATACGTTGTTTTGACCGAGCGGGTAGACGATTGAGCGTTGGCAGCACCAGAGAATGCGGCCAACAGAAACAGAACAGGGATTGCAATTTTCAGAGTAGACGTTGATCGACTTCCTGTTGGGAGGGTGGGCTACGGCTATGTGCGTTGTTACTGAAGCGTAGACAACGCACTTGTGTTACAACGGCGCGTGGAACCCCGGAATTCGGATGAGTAGGTCGCCGAAATGTCGTGCGATGCGCGTCGAGATTTAACTTCGACGATTCGATTCGTTACAAGGTTTGACAGAACTGTAGTAACGTGAGGGTACTGGTTTCTTCCATCAGAATGTCGGCGGAGTCCCGAATGCGATACGTCATGAAACAGAAATGGATTTCGTGGGGCGACGATTTCCATGTCCAGGACGAGAATGGTGACAACGTCTTCTTCATCGATGGCCGCGCCTTCAGCATTGGCGACAAGCCGTCGTTTCAAGACATGCAGGGCAACGAGCTGGCATTCATCTCCCAGAAACTGCTGTCCTGGGGGCCGACCTACCGAATTTATGTCGGCGGCACTCTGTATGCCACGGTGAAGAAGAAGCTCTTCACACTCTTCCGTTGCAAGTTTGAGGTGGACATTCCAGGCCCGGACGACCAGGAGGCGCAGGGTGGCTTTCTGGATCATGAGTATACGTTCTCGCGTCACGGATCGGTCGTCGCCACTGTGTCAAAAAAATGGTTCAGCTGGACCGATACTTACGGGATCGATATCGCCGAGGGCGAGGATGATGTCCTGATCCTGGCGAAGCGCGGTCGTCATCGATCTTGTCTGCCATGATGGGCAAAGCCAGAGCGACTGACGGCCTGTGGCGTGCTGGAGAAAGTCACCTACGCCAGGTTTCTACCGTAAAGTACCAGCTCCACTGGTGAACACTCAGGATGCCCTGTCGGTTTTGGTGCAAGCAAGCAAGCAGCGCACGCAAGTGTGTTTCACAAGCGCACGAGACCCACTCGCTGGCGCTTCGAACTTGTACTTGCGGCCCCTTCCAGACTGTCCCGTTATTTGGGAGTTGTAAATTGACTGGATAGAAGAAGTAGCCTCCCTGCATTCTGGCGTTTTGCGCAGAGTAAGTGTTATCCGAACTACTCAGCACTCAAATTGCAAGGAGGCATCCGCAATGCGCAACGCATGGCAGTCCGATGGCAACAGGGCGATTGGACGCTTCATCGATCCAACGCGGAATGAACAGAGCGAAGAATGGCTACAGCTCGATGCGCGACTTCCAG
>JBDONA010000759.1:0-1900 GCA_039831575.1 Fuerstiella sp.
AGTTCTGCGTCCGGACTTGTGGGTAAGCTGGTCGGCCGGTTCAGAAACCTGCCTATGTTTTTTCAACAGGCAGAATCGCCTCTCAAAATAGAACAGTTCATTCTGGTCTGTGCCGGTACGGCGGCGGTCGGGGGACTAATAGCGATTCTGGCCCGTTCACCAGCCGCATTGATTCCTGTGGGTGCAATCTGTGGGTTTGCCTGTCCGTGGATCTGGCTGTTGTGGCGTCGACGCCGTCGCATTAAGAAATTTGAAAGCCAACTTTCCGGTGCGCTGGAATTGATGGCAAGGGCGTTACGTTCAGGACACAGTCTTTCTTCCGGTCTCGACGTGGTTGCCTCAGAGATGCCGGCACCGATCTCGGTCGAGTTTCGAAAGGTTCATGAAGAACAGAATCTTGGGATCTCCATTGACCAGGCTCTCAAGAATCTGCTGAAACGCATGCCAAATATGGACCTGCAGTTCTTTGTGATTGCCGTCTGCATTCAACGACAGTGTGGTGGCGACCTTGCTGAAATCCTGAACAAGATCAGTGGACTAGTCCGCGAACGATTCAAGATTCTGGGACAGGTCCGTGCGTTGACGGGAGAAGGCCGCATCAGTGGTATTGTTCTGATGAGTTTGCCACCTGTCTTGTTTGCAGCCGTTTATTATCTGAATCCGGAATACGTGATGATTCTGTTTGAACGTGAAGAAGGCCGTAAAATGTTGTTTGCCACCGGCTTCCTGCAGGTTCTGGGTGCGCTCTGCATCAAGAAGATTATTGACATCAAAGTGTGAGTCGACGGAAGAGCACAAGACTGGAAGGGAACGGGAGCGTCAGCAGACGAATCCGGGGTCGGACATCCCTTGCCTGCCCGCACTGGCGGGCCAACAGAGTTAAAATCCTGAGACACATTGCCGACGGAAAGATAATACGATGAACCCTGAAGTCATCCTGCCAGTGGCAGCATTTGCCTCCATTGCCTGCGGTGCATGGGCTGTTCTTAATCTTGTCTCCGGGAAGAAGTCCCGGACCGCCGAACGGCTGGAAGAGATTCGCGACCCGTTGGCACGCAAACGACGGGACGAAAATAAGTCCGGCGCGGTCAACAATATGTTCGAAAAAGCTGCGCCGGCCCTGTCGAGAGCGTTGGAGCCGAAGACAGAGACGGAACAGAGCGACCTTAGAGTTCGTCTGGCCAACGCGGGTTTTGGCAGCCCCAATGCTCCCAGAAACTTTCTGGCCCTGAAGCTGATCGGATTGATGCTGGGTGTCATGTTCGGTGCAGTTTACGGCTTTGCCAACATAGGCGCATCCGGCAATTCCTGGATGGCGTTTGTCATCGGCGGCGGCGCTGGGTTTTACTTTCCGGAAATCGTGTTGATGTTCATGAAAATGTCGCGACAGCAAAAGATCTTCTTACAACTGCCCGATGCTCTCGACCTGCTGGTGGTGTGCGTGGAAGCGGGGCTTGGTCTCGACGCCGGAATGCGGCGCGTGGCTGACGAACTCGCCAGTGGAGCTCCGGAAGTCTGCCAGGAACTCAGCAACGCCAATATGCAGCTGCAGATGGGGCGACCAAGACGAGAGGTGCTGCGTGACCTGGGCATTCGTACGGGCGTCGACGACATGAAATCACTTGCGGCAATCCTGATTCAGGCGGACCGATTTGGATCGTCTATCGCTCAGGCTCTGCGTGTTCAATCCGACAGTATGCGTACGAAACGGCGTCAGATGGCGGAAGAGAAAGCTCAGGGGGCGGCAGTGAAAATGATCTTCCCGCTGGTGCTGTTCATTTTTCCCGGCATTTTTGTCATCCTTGTCGGCCCTGCCGGCATTCAACTGATGGACAACATTGTAAACAAGTAGTCGGGCACGCGTATTGTTGCGTAGCAGACTGATTCGCGGTCCAGCGTT
>JBDONA010000570.1:0-7944 GCA_039831575.1 Fuerstiella sp.
CCGATACGGCGGACAGCCCGTTGCCGGATCTGGATCGCCCCATCGGCGTCCCAATCAACTATTCCGACCATGCCCGCTTGATGTTTGACCTGCAACTGTTGGCACTGCAGGGGGACATCACGCGAGTGATTACGTTCCAGCTGGCCCGTGAAACAAGCAACCGCACCTACACAGAGATCGGCGTCACCGAAGCACATCACCCGCTGACACATCACGGCAACGACGCGAAGAAAATCGCCCAGGTGGCAAAGATTAACCAGTTTCACGTCTCTCTGTTTGCGGAATTTCTGCAGAAGCTGCAGGCGACGCCCGAAGGGAATGGTTCGCTGCTGGACCATTCCCTGTACCTGTATGGCAGCGGAATGGGCAATCCCAACGTGCACGATCACACGAACCTGCCGATTCTGGTCGCCGGCGGCGCCGCGGGCAACATGCAGGGCGGGCGCCATATCAGGCTCGATAAGCCAACGCCGCTGGCTAACCTGCACCTGACGCTGCTGAACAAAGTCGGAGTTGAACGTGAATCATTCGCCGACAGCAAGGGCCAGCTGGACGAACTGTTTGAGCCGCTTGATGTGTAGCCCGCTGTGAAGGAGACAAGCATGAACGGGCCATGGCTCAGCGTCTTTGGATTGGTCGCAGTCCTTGCGGTCAACACAACATCTGCGGCGGAATCAAAATCTCTGCTGGCCGATGCGGTCAGGAAGCAGGAACAAGCGGTCGCCCGTGATCTGCTGGAACAACGCGTCGATGTGAACGCTGCTCAGGTTGACGGCATGACCGCGCTTCACTGGGCCGTTTATCATGACGATCTAAAGATCGCAAAGCTGCTTGTCGCCGCGGGCGCTAACGTTAAAGCGAAGAATCGCTACGGCGTGCCGCCGCTTTCCATTGCCTGTCAGAACGGCCATACGGCCATCGTGGAATTGCTGCTGGAAACCGGCGCCGATCCGAATGTGACACTGCGAGGTGACGAAACGCCATTGATGACGGCGGCTCGCACGGGCAAACTCGGGCCAGTCAAAGCTCTACTCGCGCATAGCGCCGACGTGAACGCCAGGGAACGGAAAGGGCAAACGGCCCTGATGTGGGCGGCGGCGGACGGTCACGTCGCCGTGGTCGATGCACTGATCAAAGCCGGAGCGGATTTCCGCACTCCGCTTAAGTCCGGCTTTGCTCCGTTCTTCTTTGCCGTACGCGAAGGCCGGATTGACGTCGTGCACAGGCTCCTGGTGGCGGGTGTCGACGTGAATGATCTCATGGGGGCAAAAAACGTATCCGGCAAGGCTCGGACAACAGGAGTGGCTGTTCAGGCAAATGCCGCCAACGACGGAGTAGCCGGCGTGATCGGAATTCAGTATGGCTCTGCCGATTTCAAGAGGGTTCAACACCTTGTCAAACTGGACAGCCTTGACCAACAATGGGGCAAGGACGACGACTTCGGTATGGACTGGGCTGGTCAATGGTGGGGTTCGATCGTGGGGCCCACAAACGGACAAGTTAGACTCACCGTAGACACTGACCAGGATGCCAATATCGAAATCGGTGGCAAATTGGTACTCGATACGAAGAACGGTTTGACGACCGGCCAGGTCAACATGGTCAAGGGCGAGACGTATCCGATCGTCCTGACCTATTTCAAAGACGGTTCAGGGCATAACTGCAGACTGAAGGTCCAATGGAGTTGGACGGGAAGTTCACCAGCTCCGATCGCGGGCAGGAATCTGATGCACTCCGCGAAAACAGCAGCTCGGATCGAACAGCTGTATCAAGAGGCGCAAGACAATAACAACGACCGTCGCGAGAAAGGAATCAGCCCGTTGATCCTGGCGGTCGAAAACGGTCACTTCGATCTCGCGGTGGCTCTGCTGGATGCCGGCGCCTATGCGAATGATCAGCGCGCCGGTTTCAGCCCACTGCATGCCATCACCTGGGTTCGCAAGCCGATTCGCGGCGATGGCGACCCGCCTCCCATCGGATCGGGCAAACTGAGCAGTCTTGATTTTGTGAGAAAGCTGGCGGCGTACGGAGCCGACGTGAACGCACGGCATGGGCGGCAGAACGCTGGAAACCTGCGATTAAACCGAACGGGCACAACACCGTTCCTGCTGGCTGCACAGGCGGCAGATGTCCCGGTGATGCGTTTGTTGGTCGAACTCGGCGCGGATCCTTTGTTAAAAAACGCGGACGACTGCACACCTTTGCTGGCGGCGGCCGGCGTGGGAGTCCTGAGCAACGGCGACGAAGCGGCGGGGACGCAGGAAGAAGCGATCGAGGCAATCAAGCTGTTGTTGGAACTTGGCGCCGACATCAATGCGGTTGATAAAAACAGCAACACCGCCATGCACGGCGCAGCTTTCAAGAGCTATGTGGAAATGGTGCAATTTCTTGCCGACCACGGAGCCGACGTCAATGTGTGGAATCAGGAAAACAGTCGCCACTGGACACCGCTACTGATCGCTCAGGGTCACCGTCCCGGCAACTTCCGCCCCTCGCCAGAGACGATCGTGGCCGTCGAGCGGGTCATGCGTGCCGGCGGAGTAGAGCCTCCCAGCAAGCCAGCTCCCCGAACTCCACGCAGCCGTGACTAGAACCTCCTCGTCAAACAGTGCCCGCGGTGCAGACGCCTGGCATTCGATTCGTACTCAGGAGATTCGTGAATGAGCACCAGAGCTACTCTGCCACTTCTTATGTTGCTGTCCTGCTTCGCGGCACAGGCCGATGCAGCGAAGATCGCGCCGTACCGGTTCCCGGTCAAGTGCGGCAAGCCGAACGCCTTCGTTCCGTATGCAGCCAGCCAGCGATTTGAGAAACCGAACACGAAGATCACGCGAATCATCGTTGGCATCCACAGTAGCGGATTCGATTCCATGAAGTGCCTGGACGCTCTGCAGCAGGCGGCCGCAAGAGTGAAAGGCACGAACGATTTGTGCCTCATCGTGACTCCTCAGTTCTTTGACGTAAACCACATCAAAGAACAAATCCCGGAGGGGCTGATTGCGTGGAAAGTGAGTCCGTATCGCGGCACTTCCGGAGCAGTCTGTGGACCGAAGAAAGAGGGTGTGACATTCAGTGCTTACGGTGCGATGAACCAGCTGCTGACGCATCTGGTCGATCTGAAGCGGTTCCCGAATCTCACAACGGTCGTTGTTGTCGGCCACTCGTCCGGCGGGCAGATGGCCCAACGGTACGCCGTTGCCGGGACCTACGTACCGCAGAACGGCGTTGCGATTCGTTATGTTGCGTCGGCTCCGTCATCGTTTGCGTATCTGGACGCCAAACGACCGAGACAGGGTTCACCAATTCGCTTCGAGGCCCTCGACGGGGAAACGCTGAAGAGATTTCCCCACTACAACAAGTGGGGCTACGGCCTGGAGAACCGCTACCAGGCCTTCCGGCGCGGGGACGATGATTTTTTCCGCCGCCGCTATGCCGCCCGCCGAGTCCTCTACCTGTGCGGGTCGAAGGACACGGACACGCAGTCGTCCTCGTTATCAACCAACTATGGAGCAATGCTGCAGGGCCGTCAGCGTCTGGAACGGATGCGTTTCTTCTATGCGCACCTGATCGACGTATTTGGCGAAGACATCAGGAAAACACACGCGATGGCGGTCGCGCCTGGTGTCGATCACAATGGCTTTAAAGCCTACGTCTCACGGCCGGCATTGCGTTTCCTGTTCGATTTCGACCCTAGGGATTCTGACAGGGACGGGACGTCCGACTGGGATGAATGGTTGGCCGGAACCTGATCACGATCGAAACTCATCGACTTTCCAGCCACGCCGGACTTTCATTGTGGCCAATTGTTCCGCGATACGCTGTTACATCGATTCTGCGTGCTCTAGCAGAACCAGACCCGTCACGCCAGAAGGTGCCCTCGATGTCGACGCCTGGCGTCTTAAAAACGGTGCGGACGTGGCAATCTTCCCGCTGTCATCAGGATCCTCGCTTGACATGCCGATAGATAGTGTGTATATTACACTAAGTAAGACCAGCAGTCAAATGGAACGGAATAATGGGAAAGCTAACTGAGATCTACCAAACACCGCTGGCCCTGCTGACGGACCTGTATCAATTGACGATGGCCTACGGCTATTGGAAAACAGGAACAGCAGAACGTGAGGCGGTATTTCACCTGTTCTTTCGCAAAAACCCATTCGCGGGTGGCTACACACTCGCCGCCGGACTGCAGTACGTCGTGGACTATCTGGACGATTTTCGATTCACGGAAGATGATGTCGAATATCTGGCCGAACTGACAGGGAACGACGGTCAGCCGTTATTCGAGCGTGGTTTCCTGGAATACCTGACCGGGCTGGAACTACGGTGCGATATTGACGCCGTGCCCGAGGGGACGGTGGTCTTTCCACACGAACCATTAGTCAGAGTCAAGGGGCCGATTCTGCAGTGCCAGATTCTGGAGACGGCGCTGCTGAATTTCATCAATTTCCAATCGCTCATCGCCACAAAAGCGGCACGCATTACGGCCGCCACGGGTGGCGAGCCAGTGCTGGAATTTGGCCTGCGTCGCGCCCAGGGTGTTGACGGCGCACTTTCCGCCAGCCGTGCTGCCTACATTGGCGGTTGCGACGCGACGTCGAATGTATTGGCAGGCAAGCTATTCGGTATCCCGGTCAAGGGGACCCACGCCCATAGCTGGGTGATGTCGTTCGATGACGAGATGGCTGCATTCGAACACTACGCTGACGCGATGCCCAATAACTGCGTTTTCCTTGTCGATACCTACGTCACGATCGAGGGCGTTCGCAAGGCGATCGTCGTCGGTCAGCGGCTGCGCGAGACTGGCCATGAAATGGTCGGCGTGCGGCTTGATTCGGGAGATCTGGCCGGTCTGAGCATTGAGGCTCGAAAACTTCTGGACCAGGCGGGGTTCCACAAGGCGGCCATCGTCGCCAGCAACGATCTTGACGAAGGCATCATTGCCAGCCTGAAGAAACAGGGTGCGCAGATCGCCGTATGGGGTGTCGGTACCAAACTCGTCACCGCCTATGACCAGCCAGCACTCGGCGGCGTGTACAAACTGGGCGCGATGCAAAACGCGGCCGGCCAGTGGGAGCCCAGGCTGAAACTCTCGGAACAGGCGATCAAGACGTCAACGCCGGGGATGCTGCAGGTTCGTCGCTTCCACAATGGAAAGGACACGGTTGCCGACATGATCTTCAACCAGCTGGATGGCGATCCCACGGAAGCAATCATCGTCAATCCGCTTGATGACACACGTCCCACACGCCTGGACGGCCAGTTGAAAACCGACGATCTGTTGGTGCCTGTCGTACGCAGCGGCGACGTGGTCCGCCCGCCGGAAGAACTCAGCGCGATTCGCTCACGAGCCGCACAGCAGCTGAACATGTTTCAGGCGGGCATTCGACAACACACCGATCCTGACCTGTACGCGGTTGGTCTGGAGCAGAGCCTGCATGACTTGAAAGCGGACCTGATCCACAGTGCACGAAACGCCGAGGTGTAACTGTGCAACTCACCAACGTCGCCACTGTCGCACTCAATCAGACGCCATTCGACTGGCCAGACAACCACGTCGGCACCATGCGAATCGGCTGATTCACAAACCTTCTATTCACCCTGCTGACTTGATGTATGAAACACGTTATGGAGTTTTGATGAGTTACAGCTATGAATATCCGCGGGCGGCACTGACCGTAGATTGCGTCGTTTTTGGCATGGATGACGAAGATCTCAAGGTCCTGTTGATCCAGCGCGACTTGCCGCCGTTCGAGGGCAAGTGGGCGTTGCCGGGTGGATTTGTGCGGCTGGACGAAACACTTGAAGAGGCTGCCCGTCGCGAGCTGCAGGAAGAGACTGGCATTGAGATTGTGTATTTGGAACAGCTGTACACGATTGGCGAGTTGGATCGCGACCCGCGCGAACGCGTTGTCACTGTGGCGTTTTACGCTCTGGTGAAGCTCTCCGATCATCGGGTGCAGGCAGCAACCGACGCCCGGAACGCAGCGTGGTTTACCATCGACAATGTTCCGCCGCTGGCGTTCGACCATGAAAAAATCCTCAACATGGCGCACCAGCGGCTGAGAGGCAAGGTTCGCTATCAACCGATTGGTTTCGAGCTGTTGCCGGCGAAGTTCACGTTGCGGCAGATCCAGCATTTGTACGAAGTTGTGCTGGATCGGCCGCTCGACAAAAGAAATTTCCGCAAGAAGATCCTCAGCATGGACATCCTGGTCGAATTGGACGAAGTCGAGACCGATGTCGCCCACCGCGCGGCGAGGCTCTACAAATTCGACCGACAAAAGTACAAGCGACTGACGAAACAAGGTTTCAACTTCGAGATTTGAGCAGAACCATGAACGCCCTGATCCTTGTCGACCTGCAATATGACTTCATGCCCGGCGGAGCACTCGCGGTGACCGACGGCGATCAGGTCGTCGCAGTCGCCAATCGACTGATACCGCATGTCGAGATGGTCGTGGCGACTCAGGACTGGCACCCGGCGAGACACATGAGCTTTGCCAGTCAGCACGAGGGCAGAAGCGTTGGTGAAGTCGTTCAACTGGACGGTTTGGATCAGGTGTTGTGGCCCGACCATTGCATTCAGGGAACACCTGGCGCGGAATTGCACAAAGACCTGGACACGCAGCAGATTCACCAGGTCGTCCGCAAGGGTACGAACATCCGGATCGACAGTTACAGCGGGTTCTTCGACAACGGACACCGACAGGCAACAGAGCTTGCAACTTTGCTCAGGCAGAGCGGCGTAACAGAGGTTGCCGTGATGGGACTCGCAACGGACTACTGCGTGAAGTTTACGGCACTCGACGCCGTCGAACTCGGACTGAACACGACATTGATCAACGATGGCTGTCGGGGCGTTGATTTGAACGCTGGTGATGTTGATCGATCAGTGGACGATATGCAGGTGGCCGGCGTGCGATTGGTTGCCTCCGATCAATGGATCAACGAATTAATTCGAACTACGCGAGATTGACATGATGTACCGCAGGAGACCCGTCGAGATTGATGCCTTTCCATGGACATGCGGCTGCCGGATGCCGGACTGGGCAAGAAACAAATTGACGGAACACGAACAGTGTGTCTACATCGACACCCTCGAAGGAATTATGACAGCCACACCCGGCGACTTCATTATTCGCAGTGTCGAAGGCGAAGTGTATTCGTGTAAGCCAGGCATCTTTGAAAAGACATACGAACAAGTAGGCGTCTGAAGACACAAAGAAATCTCTCGCAAACAGACTGAACTAAAGCAGTTTACAATTGACGGAATCGGTACTGGCTCGTGGGGGCACCCGTTCGGCCTTCAAGACACGTCAACCGCGGCCATGAATCAGCGAAATTCGCTGTCAGTGAAATGAACGAAAAAGAACGACGAAAGAAAAGCAAGTTCCTCAGTCTTGTGCTCCGTCATCAGCCGGACACGATCGGCATTGAATTGGATCCGGCCGGTTGGGTGGACGTCGAAGTGCTGCTGTCTGCCCTGACTCGCCACAACCGGAGCATGTCACGGGTGGCACTGGACGAGGTGGTACGCACGAATGACAAACAGCGGTTCACATTCAACCAGGATCACACGCGCATCCGAGCGAACCAGGGACATTCTGTTCAGATCGAACTGGGTTATGAACCAGCGACACCGCCGGAGATCCTGTTTCACGGTACTCCGCAGCAATTCGTGGAAGCCATCGTTAAGCAGGGGCTAAAGAAGATGAATCGTCACCACGTGCACCTGCACATCGATATCGCAACGTCGACAGCGGTTGGCCAGCGACGGGGCAAACCGGTCCTGCTGAGAGTCAGATCGCTGGACATGCACCTGGCCGGGCACGAGTTCCTTGTCACTCCCAATGACGTGTGGCTCACGGACCATGTGCCAACCAAATATATCGAGTTTCCGTGAAGAGGGTCCTTTTATCCAGACGCACGAGAGCCGGAAAC
>JBDONA010000540.1:0-7936 GCA_039831575.1 Fuerstiella sp.
TCATCGGCAGGAAAGTGACTGACGGGTTTGACGCTGACGAGGCGATGACTCATTTGCCTCTGTTGCCTCGCTCACGCTTCATTCCCGGCTGAAGACGCACCACAGAGAACACTGAGAGTGCAGAGAATACATGGAAGTCCTGAGTCAACAACTCTGTGCTTCTCAGTGTGCTCTGCGGTGTAAGTCCGGACCAGTACTCGCTTTCAATACATGACGAGAGGCCCGCCCGAACTAATCATGTTGGTCAAGAACTGACGACCGAATCGCTGTATGCACACTAACCGCGCGTCAGGGTTTCATCCAGATTCAGAATCATGCTCGTGATGACGGTCATGGCTGCATGAGTCGCTGCGTCCAGAGATTCATCGCGTCTGGATTCGCCGATGGCCAGAAACTGCATGGCGATATCCGTGTCAGCCTGGAATCGTTCCAGCTCCTCATGGAATGCCTCCATCAGAATGGCCTGCACTCCGGTCGTCGGGTGCACCCCGGCGGCTCGGCGGAAAGCAAAGACGATCTGCTGTTCCGCTGATTTGCCGCCACTTTGCAATGCCACCTGGGCAAGGACTCTGGCGGCTTCGACAAACTGTGGATCGTTCATTGTCACCAGAGCCTGCAAAGGCGTGTTGGTGCGGGAGCGTTTCAGCGAACATTTCTCGCGAGTCGGTGCGTCGAAGATCGTCATCGACGGTGCCGGAGAAGATCGTTTCCAGTACGTGTACATGGACCGGCGGTATAAGTTTTCGCCACTGTCCTGCACGAATCTCAGGTTGCCGTTCAGGCTGACTTCGTTCCACAGTCCGGCAGGCTGGTAGGGTTTGACGCCGGGCCCGCCAATTTTCGTGACCAGCAGGCCACTCGCCGCCAGAGCGTTGTCCCGCACGAATTCGGCCTGCAGACGGAACCGAGCACCGCGGGACAAAAGTCGGTTTTCGGGGTCGGCGGTTATCTTGTCGGCGGTCAGAGCTGACGACTGTCGGTACGTTGATGACATTACCATCTGTTTGATCGCCCGTTTGATGTCCCACCGCGATTCAACAAAATCCACGGCCAGCCAGTCGATCAGATCCGGGTGACTGGGCCATTCTCCCTGCGCCCCAAAGTCCTCCAGAGACTGCACGATGCCTTCACCAAACAGCATTGTCCAATAGTTGTTCACGGCCACTCGAGCGGTCAACGGGTGATTTGGATCGACCAGCCAATTCGCCAGCCCCAGTCGGTTGGCTGGCGCGCTGGCGGGCAGTGGCGGCAAGGCAGCTGGAACGTTCGGTTCGACCTTCCGATCCTTCAGCGGTGCCGCATAGTTGCCTCGTTCCAGTACGAAGGTCTCGCGCATTTCAGGCACATCGTTCATGATCATCACATTGACAATCGGCTTGCGGAGTTCGGCAATCTTCGATGACAGCTGCGTCTGCTTCTGTACCAGTGCCTTGTACGGTTCGTCGATAACGCTGAGGTAGTGACTGCGCAGAACCTTGTCTTCATCGGCGGATCGTTCTGTCGCGGCCTTTGCCAGCAGCGGTGTGATTACATCGTTGCCGGCCAGGGCCGCTACTTCGGATTCCGCCAGCACGCGGCCGTAAACTCGGACGTCGTCAACCAGTCCGTTGTAATTCGAACCGCCGTTGCGGCGGCCCAGATAGAATGGTCCTTTTGACTTGATGGTGCCAGCAAGGCGATCTTCCCGAACGTCCCAGTCCCACGGCTTGCCGTCCACATAGATTTTGACGCCGGCCGCTTTGTTCGATCCGTCGTAGGTCACGAAGACGTGCTGCCACGTATCAGGCTTCAGCTTTTGCTTTGAACTGACCTTAATGGCATCGGTCGGCCACTTGTGGATGATGTGTGGTTCTATCGAACCCCCGGATATATGCAGATCGTAGCCGCGAAAACTATTTCCGTTGTTCATCCTCGCCAGGGGTGCCCCGCTACCGGCACCCTTTGGCTTAATCCATGCTCCATAGGAGAATCCGTGGCTGCCATCGAAGTCGCCGACGTTGCCCAGATCGATGAAGTTCTTCGTGTCACAATTGAAGGCTTTGCCAAACTTTCCGTCCGCCCATTTCACGGGGCCGATCAGTTTGCCCTTGCGCTTGACATTCACCGCATCCGCGACGACGCGGCCTTTGCCCTCGTCGAGCGGTACATAAGCCACCATGTCCGTCGGAATCAGTGGCTGACTGCCTGCCGTCGCCGCCGCTGCCGTCAGCCACTTCTGAAACTGCGGTTCCGACGCCTTTGAACGAGCGTTAAGTTGCGGCTGCAGCACGTCGAGCTCCTTCTGCAGGCCGTCCGCCTGGGCAATATTCGCTCCTTCAAAGATGTCGACGACCGGAGCCTCGTTCCCGTTTCGGGTCTGTCGGCCACGATCCGCGGCCTGATTGAAGTATGCGAAGAACTGGTAATATTCTTCCTGAGTGATCGGATCGTATTTATGATTGTGGCACTGAGCACATTCCATGCTGAGTCCCATCCACACCATCGATGTTGTCTTCACGCGATCGATCACGTACTCCACACGGTACTCTTCTTCGATCAGTCCGCCTTCGTCCGTCGTCGCGTTGTTGCGCAGAAATCCAGTGGCCACTTTCTGCTGTGTGGTCGAATTCGGCAGCAGATCACCGGCCAGTTGTTCCACGGTAAACTGGTCGAATGGCTTGTTGCTGTTGTACGCACTGATAACCCAGTCACGCCACGGCCACATATCGCGCGGGCCGTCCGCGTGAAATACGCTGGTGTCGCCGTAGCGCGCCGCATCCATCCAGACCACCGCCATGCGTTCGCCAAAGTGCGGTGACTTCAGCAGTCGGTCGATGACGTTTTCGTAAGCACCGTCGGAGCTGTCGGCCAGAAAGGCGTCTGTTTCCGCGATTGTTGGAGGCAGGCCCGTGAGGTCCAATGTTACGCGACGCAGCAGGCGTTCTCTGTCAGCGTCGCTGTTTGGTTGCAGTCCTTCGGCCAGCAGCCGTCGCAGGATGAACGCGTCGATGGGGCTGCGAATCCATTTTCGCAGCGATTCGTCGATTGCGAGCGGTCCGTTTGAGTTGGCGTTGTCAGTATTTTTCTCGTTCTCATCGAGGAAGGGCACAACGGGTTTCACGGGAGGGATGAATGACCAGTGTCCTTCTGATGCGGCGCCGTTTTCAATCCAGGCCCTGATTGTGGCAATCTCTTCCGGCTTCAGATCCACGTGAGAATCCGGCGGAGGCATGACCATCTCGGGATCCTTTGATGTGATCCGTGCCCAGCCCTCGCTCTCGGCGAGACCACCTTCAAATGTCTGCCGGATGCCGTCGGGTTGGTCCAGCCGCAGTTCTGCTTCGCGGTGAGCGTCGTCCGGACCGTGGCATTTGGAGCACTTCGTGGACAGAATCGGACGCACATCGCGATTAAAACGAATGTCTGCGCCCATGGCACAAGGGATCAGCGTCGTCACGATCAACAGGGGGATGTGGCACACGTGCCTCATGTCGGGGACTCGTTCTACTGGCGGGAATGGGTGGAGAACGCAAAGTGTAACCAGCCGACGGGGCCTCGTTAATCAGGATTCGCTGAGCTGAGTCGCAATTCAAACAACTGAATCCATCGACTGTTTGCGATAGCGGTCCGCCAGGCCAGCAGAGCCCCGGTCTTTTGGAAACACCGGGGCTCTGCGACAGCGTTGTTACCATCAACCGCAAGCTCCAATATCCCTTGTTTTTCGTTGCGAAATGGAATATCTTCCGCAGTTCATCGCCCCTATGCCGTCAAGCCTGACTGGCTGATTCCTGCAAAGATTCTCTGCCGCGATGGTTACGAACCGGAAAAAAGTCCGGATTCTCCCTAACGTTTCGGTGTCAGACGACGCCAATTCTCCAATTCCTTTCCACAAAGAGAACGTCAGACATGAGCGCCGTATCGGAAAAGCTCCCCTACAAAGTTGCCAACATTGAACTTGCAGAACTGGGCCGCAAGGAAATTGAAATCGCCGAAATCGAGATGCCGGGCCTGATGGCTCTGCGGGCTCAGCATAAGGATTCTCAGCCACTTAAGGGCGCTCGCATTGCCGGCTGCCTGCATATGACCGTTCAAACGGCTGTGCTGATCGAAACACTGACGGCTCTGGGGGCCGATGTTACGTGGTCCAGCTGTAATATCTTTTCGACTCAGGATCACGCTGCTGCGGCCATGGCGGCTGCTGGCATTCCCGTCTACGCATGGAAGGGAATGAGCGACGAAGAATTCGATTGGTGCATCGAACAGACGCTGCACTTCCCGGACGGCCAGCCGCTGAACCTGATCCTGGACGATGGTGGCGACCTGACACTGATGGTCCACGACAAATTCCCCGAACTGCTGGGCGACATCAAAGGACTGTCAGAAGAAACCACCACCGGCGTTCATCGTCTTCATCAGATGATGGCAGCAGGCAAGCTGGCCGTACCGGCCATCAACGTCAACGACTCGGTGACGAAAAGCCAGTTCGACAACCGTTACGGTTGCCGGGAATCACTGGCTGACGGCATCAAGCGGGCCACGGACGTGATGGTAGCCGGCAAAGTCGTCATCATCTGTGGTTATGGCGACGTTGGCAAAGGCTGTGCCGCCGCCATGGACGGTCTGGGTGCTCGAGTGATCGTTACGGAAATCGATCCCATCTGTGCTCTGCAGGCCACGATGGAAGGCTTTCAGGTCACCGACATGGCCGAAGCCGCTGCCATCGGCGACATCTTTGTGACCACGACCGGTAACAAGGACGTCATTCGTGGCGAACACATGGATCAGATGAAGCATCAGGCGATCGTCTGCAACATTGGTCACTTTGACAGTGAAGTCCAGATTGCCTACCTGATTGATCGCTCGGACATCGAAGCGGTCAGAATCAAGACGCCGGCTGACGAAGGTGGCCCTGTTGACAAGTATGTCTATCCTGACGGCAAGGCGATCATCGTTCTGGCCGAAGGTCGACTGGTCAACCTTGGTTGTGCCACCGGTCATCCGTCATTCGTCATGAGCAACAGCTTCACCAACCAGGTGATGGCTCAACTGGCTTTGTGGCAGGAAACCGACAAGTACGATATCGGCGTCCACATGCTGCCGAAGGAACTGGACGAAGAAGTGGCCCGCCTGCACCTTGGCAAGCTGGGCGTGAAGCTGGAAGTACTGTCTCAGGAACAGGCCGAATACATCAACGTACCCGTCGATGGCCCCTACAAGCCCTCACACTATCGATATTAATCCGACGTTGATCGTGTAAAACGACAAAGCCCCGGTCTTTCGAAAACCGGGGCTTTTTGATGCGCTGTGTTGCAGTCTGGTGTTGTGGCTGGGGATCCCCATTGGAGATTCTTAGCTAGCGTGCAGAGTCGTGTTTGGCAGCTACCAGACTCTGGTCAGATCAATCGTCACACCGCCTGCGACTTTATTGAAATTCACTGACTCCGTGCACCGCACGGCTTGGTCGTAAACATGTCCTTCGTTCAGGACAAACTGATGCAGCACATGTTCTTTCGGATCGACGATCCAGTACTCCGGAACGCGATGCTGTTCGTATAATCGCCGCTTGAGTTCTTCGTCGTTTTTCTTTGTTGATGGAGAAAGGATCTCTATGACCAGGTCCGGTGCACCTTTGATTTTTGACGTCGTGATAATTCGGTTTTCTGTGAGCACCACAATCAGATCCGGGACAACAACGTCAAATTCCGTGAATTGAACATCGACCGGTGCGGTCAGCACTGTGCCCAGCCCTGGTTCGTCAAGTGCCGCGAACAGCTGGACATGAATTCGCCCCGAAACAGACTGGTGATAGGGAACCGGCGACGGATTCATGAAATGCCTTCCATCGATGATTTCATGCCGATTTCCGTCATTGGGAAACAGAATCAGATGATCGTAGGTCAGCTTTGTCGTCGTGGTTTGTTTGGGTTCGTGCGAAACAGACATTCGTCCGACCTTCCTGTTGAGAAGCGCGTCACAAAATGCTGGAATCCCGACAGACGGGTCTGTTCTTGTGACACGATAAGCTCGGTGATGAGTATAACCATCAATGAACACGATGTCTGTAACCGTTTGTTTTCCATTTGAACGTACCCATGTCCCCGCAACTTGCCAGTGGAAATCTTATTGCGAAGTTCAATCTGCCCGATGGCACGGTTGTTCATCCCACATCAGCGAATGAGGCACCGGACAAACTGTCCGCGGCACTGCGGAATCCACTCGGCCTGCCCGTGTTGCCCGAATGCGTGGTGCCGGGCGATCGCGTGGTGATCGTCGTTGATCCTGAGACACCGGATATTGTGGACGTCGTTACTCAGGTGTGGGCACAGTTTCAGGAATTAAACACCGACGAACTGGATGTTACATTGTTGCTTCCTGCCAGCGGTAGTGGAACCAGCAGTCAGAACATCATCGACGACTTACCCGTCCATGTCAGAACTCAGCTGGCCGCGCACGTTTACGACCCGACCGATGAAAATCAGCGACGGTATCTGGCCAGTTCCGCAGCCGGCGAACGATTGTACCTGTCGCACTATCTGACGGACGCGGACTTCATCATCAGTATCGGCACGATTGGCTTTGACGGAGCGTTTGGCTATCGAGGCACTAACAGTGCAATGTATCCGGGATTTTCAGACGTGCCGTCCATCAACGCGGCGAAACGGGACTGCGATTCGCAGTTGACGCCGGAGGACAAGCGGCCATTACGCGAACTGGTTGACGAGATCGGCTGGCTGCTGTCAACTCAGTTCACTGTGCAGATTGTTCCCGGTCTCGCTGCCGGAATTGAAGGGGCCTTCTGCGGAGCAACGGATCAGGCAATGGCTGCCGGCAAGCAGCTTGTGAATGAGCGGTGCCGACTGACGGTTGAAGAGGAAGTTCATCTGGCCATCGTTTCGATGCCTGGCAAATCCGGTCTCGGCTGGAAGCATCTTGGCGCGGCTTTAGCAACGGCATCACGCCTTGTCGGCGATGATGGTCGCATTGCCGTGGTCGCTGAGTTACCGGAGCACATCGGTCCGGGCCTGGAAATGCTGCGGCGCTGCAATGCACCGGAGGCACTGCTGCAGCCACTGAACGAAGAACCATCCGCAGACGCGGTTGAGGTAACACAACTGATCCACGCACTCCAGACTTCACAGATTTATCTGTTCAGCAACCTTGATGCCTCGTTCGTCGAAGATCTCGGCATTCTGCCCCTGTCAACGGAGACCGAACTGCAACGGGTGATCGATTCTTCGGACAGTGTGATCGTCGTTCCCAATGCAAACTATGTCTGGGCGCAGGTTGGTGTGGATACCGCGATCAGCAGTCAGTGGCAGGTTGGGTAAAGCCGGATCTGCGGCACGGAAAACTCTGGAATGGGTGTGGCGACTACTGCGCGGTCCCGTCTAAGAATCGGGGTTGGAGCGACGATTTGTAAGGCAAAAAAAGTCCGAAAGCAAACCTCGAACTCCATAGTCAAGCCTCGAAGAGGCACTACTTCCCGCCGACGCTGATCAGATGTGAATACGTGCGAATGTACAGCTGACCATTGGCAACCGCCGGCGTGGAACGGCTTTCTTCGCCGAGATCGTTTTTCGCCAACAGCTTGTACTCCGGCGACGCAGCGAACACCCAGACGACGCCGACTTCATCGACGCAGTAAATGCGGTCGCCAATCCGCACCGGTGACCCGGAAATCGCAGCGCCGGTTCGTTCGGTCCAGTGGATTTCCCCAGTCTTTGCATCGATGCAGCTGGCGAATCCCCGATCATACAGGCAGAACAGCAGGTCACCATCCGCGATCAGGCACGGAACGTAGGGAGCTTTGAAGTTGTTGCCGTTTTCGATCTTGTAAGCGAGTTCAGCATCTTTGCCTGGCTTGACGGCCACGATGTAATTACTGGAATAACGTCCGGAACCCGTGCTCCCGAAAATCAGACCACCGGCTTCAACCGGCGAACCAACGGTTCTCATG
>JBDONA010000999.1:0-1892 GCA_039831575.1 Fuerstiella sp.
ATGGACTTTCGCAAACTTCCCATCGCGCGACGCAGCGACTGTCGGATCTGTGGAGACGTGCCCACAAGCCAGAACGGTTGAATTGGAATCGTGCTGTGCGCGGGTCTCCCGACTCAGCACCTGCGGGGCTGCAGGTCTCACCGGAGTTTACGGCACGCGACGGAGGGAGACTGGCGGTCGACGAACGGGCGAGGTCTGGAGACCTGCCCCCACCGCGCGTTCGCTGTCAATTTCCACGATCGTCGCTGGTGCCGCCTGCTGTGACATCACCACGGGCAGTCGCCAGATAATCGTAGCGATGCCGACTATGATGCAGTACGCCGCAAAACGGTGGAGCTGACGCTGAGAAATCAGTTTCAGCAGCCAGTTTAAGGCGAAATAGCCTACGATAAATGAGGTGAACGAACCGGCCAGCATTGCTCCAAACGAGATCGTCGGTTCGACATTGTGCCTCAGTTCCACGAACTTAAGCAGGCCAGCACCGGCAATCGGTGGAATTGCCAGCAGGAATGAAAATCGAGCCGCTGATGTGCGGTCCAGACCAAGCAACATTCCGCCCGCAATCGTGCTGCCCGACCGAGAGACGCCCGGTATGATGGCGACCGCCTGAAACAATCCAATCAGCCAGGCTTTCAGACAGGACATGCGTTCCACTTCCTGAGTGCCGCTTTCGAGACGCTGACCAATCAACAGCAGCGCTGCGGTGAAGAACAGGGCAAAGGCGGGCAGCAGCGGCTCGGTGAATGCGGATGCGATCGCGTCTTCAAATGTGATGCCAACGATGGCAACCGGGACCGAGGCCAGAACGATCAGACCGCACATTCGAGGTTGGTGTCGAAGTGCGAGGATATCCCGCCAGAAGACCAGCAGAATCGAAAACAATGATCCCATGTGCAAGGCAACGTTCAGTGCCATGCCACCGGCGCCGAATCCATGTCCGGTGGTTTCTTCGATCAGTTTGTCGGCGATGACAAGATGCCCTGACGAACTAATGGGTAGAAATTCAGCGATTCCCTGCACAACGCCCAGGATGACTGCTCGGATTACTTCTGAATCAGGCGGCTGCATTTTACGTGGTCTTGCCTGATGTTTGCTGCGAAGTGAAGAACGTTTGCGTCGATGGACGCCGGGCGGCTTCTTCGTGAGGATTGTCGACTGGAGCCAATCGTGTCCGTCTGGAAGGACGCTAACAGGGCCTGCATCAGAAAGCCGCAGAATATACGGCTGGAACCGATCTTTCGGAATATCGCTGCTTTGTTTCGCGCGTTGCGCGTGAACGTACGTTGACTGAATTCTTCAAAATAGGTAGAATTCTGCCGATTCGCAAACACATTCTGCACATTGCGGCCACTTCGTGCGGCGTTAATCATGTTTTCCAATTCGACTTTGTGCGACGCCTGCGACTTATCCCCGCCGCCCCGTGTCGGTGACCTGATGCCCCTGGTGCTACGTTGTGGCAGGGCCTTTGAACGACGTTCTTGCAGACCTCGGAGCGATCGGAAGCCGGTTCCTGCATCTCGGTTGGTGACGGCGCCGTCGAGCCAGTAGCGCTGTGCATGAACGTCCTGAGCGCCGTAATCGTCGTGCTACCACTGTGTGGCTGGCATACCGCGATTGCAGTGAAAGTTTCGGCAGCACCGATCGTCCGATCAGCGCGATTGGAACGATCAATCTGGCGTTCGAGTATCGGCCATCGAAGTTGGTACGTGCATAGACTGCAAATCCGACAGTATGACCCGCTTCCGGGGGAGCGAATTCATGAAAATTCGTCTTCTGTTCGGCGTTGGCGGCCTCAGCCTCAAATTCGATGAGCTCGTGCGTGTCTGAAAAAGGCATTGTTGAGCGGTGGCTCGGGTGAAACGGTTCGCGGAGCGGGCGAAGAATGTGGCGAG
>JBDONA010001053.1:0-1890 GCA_039831575.1 Fuerstiella sp.
CCGCCGTCCTTCAGCAGGTGCATGATCAGCACCAGAAACAGGTCGGCAGTTTCCCGAGTACGGAATGTCTGCGGGAAGTTCATTTCGATCCCGTCTTCTTCCATTCCACCAAACGGCGGATTGGTGATGATGCAGTCGACTCGGTCCCTGGGGCCGTAGTCTCGCAGGGGACGGGCCAGCGTGTTGTCGTGGCGGACGTTGGACGGAATGTCGATGCCGTGCAGCAGCATGTTGGTGGTACACAGCAGATGCGGCAGAGGCTTCTTTTCGACTCCACTGACGGACTGCTGCAGCGTCTGTTCGTCGTCGACCGATTTGACGTACTTGCTGCGGAGGTGTTCGATGGTGCAGGTCAGGAAGCCGCCGGTGCCGCAGGCCGGGTCCAGCACGGTTTCTCCCAGTTGAGGATTGACCATGTCGACCATGAACTGCGTGACAGCTCGGGGCGTGTAGTATTCGCCCGCATTCCCGGCAGACTGCAGGCCTTTCAGAATGGTCTCATAAATATCGCCGAACAGGTGCCGCTTTTTTGAATCGTTGAAATCGATATCGTCGTTGATGCGGTTGACGATCTGCCTGAGCAGCGTGCCGGACTTCATGTACTGGTAGGCGTCCTCGAATACGTCGTGAATGACGTTGCCGCGCGATGGCTTCGGTGTCAGCGTAATGGCCTTCAGCGTGGGGAACAGTTTGCCATCGACGAATTCCAGCAACCCGTCGCCCGTCATACCTTCCGGATCGGCGGCCCAGTTCCGCCAACGGAGTTCTTTCGGGATGGGGGACTTGTAATTGTCCTCCATGAGTTCCGCTTCGGATTCACGGTCGTCGAATATTTTAAGGAACAGCAACCAGACCATCTGCCCAATCCGCTGAGCGTCGCCGTCGACGCCCACGTCTTTTCGCATGATGTCCTGAATGGATTTGATGGTGGTGGTGAGTGACATATCTATTCGAAATCAGGTTGTTCGTTGGAAAGAAATATTGGCTGGCTCGAAGTGTTCGAGCAGCATTCGCATTCGGGTCAATATTCAGATCAAAAAGTGAGACTCCATAGTCTTCCAAGGTGGTGTATCGCTTCCCCGATACCATTCTTGAACCAAACGAGGCACAGACTTATTGCGACAATGTTGGCGCATGGCAGAAAAGCCGTTGCAAATAAGAACCCAACGTTTTTGAGGTCGGTTTGACCTCGATGAGTTTCATTCCATGTGGATAAAAAATGGTATGCGAGAGAGATCCCAAACAGCGTTCCAGCGGTGTTCTCTGTGAGCATGTTTGGGAGAACGGAAATAATGAGGCAAGTCACAACGGGGGCAGCGGGAAAGAAGTAAGGCGATATAGTTATCAGCCAGTTTCCATTGCCGCGAAATGTCATCCTGCCGATCGTGCCTTTTCCTTCCCAAAACGCCGAACGAATGCTGGTAACTGGATGAAGAGTTAGTAACGCGAATAATGCGTGAGTCAATTCATGTTCCAAGGTAGAAAAGAACGAGATCCTCATTCGCTTAAGGACCAGCCACCAAATTAGACAGTAAGCCGCAACCCCAGCGGCAATCTCGGCACCAAGCGTCGGCCTGGTAGAATTCAGTCGTTCGACAACACCCATGAACAGAAGCATGGCGGGGATAGTCGCCACCAAAGCGAATATGGCACATGGCCATTTGGCGAGATTGATGCACGCATCAACTCGATCAGAGGCAAAATGCTTTTGGTGTCTTATCATGTCATCTGATCAGGACTTTATCCCACCTCCGCGTAAAGTGCAGCCTCAAGATCCTTCAACGCCCGCAGGTAGTCCGGCTTACTGCCAAACATCCTGACGATCTCCATCGGTGTACCAAAACCGGACAGCGGCTGAACCTTCAGCACTTCCATGCTTTCCAGATCGTC
>JBDONA010000045.1:0-1889 GCA_039831575.1 Fuerstiella sp.
CACTTGATTGTCAAAGTGCTTTCCTGTCGACACGCTATTTTGCTTCGCGGGGATCTGGAAACGTGTCCTGGCCGAAGCCTCCGGGGGCAATCCTGATTGGATGCCAATGACCTTTGCTTGCATCGAGGCGAGTGATCCCGTCGGCCGTGACGAGGTAAACGGAAGGTTTTCTCCAGCTATATGCTGAACCGTGGTAAAGGAACTTAAAGTCTGCCTTTGAAGCGATGACCGCAACAACGTCCGACCCCACTTCGATCGGCTTGTCAAGTGATTTTACCGAGACCGGGGGAAGATTGGCTTTGAGAGGTGCGACGAGATTCCCATCCCGCCAGTCCTCTGCGATTGCTTCCCGAATCGGAACGAAAGATTCGAGTACCGCATGATCTCGCGAGTGCCCGAATTCAGCGAAGTCATCGGCCCACCTCTCGTTGTATTTTAATGCCAGCCGAAACCGTGACATGTCGAACGAGCGGTTGTAAAACAACACTGCAGGGCCATTGATCTCTGTCAGCAGTTCTCTGCCTGTCGGGATTTCAATATCGCCGTCGTCGGTTGCTCTAGTCGTGGTCTCCTTGGTGATTTCAATTCGCTTCGGTGTGGACTCCCGAATCTCATCATACACCTGTCGGAGATTCTTCTTCATCGATGCCGGCATCCTGTTGTATTGCAACTTATGAAAACCCACGTATCCACAAAGCATACTCGGTAGAAAGTCCGGTCGGTCGTAGGTAAACACTGGATGCTCTGAACGGTCGATTTCGTCAAGTAGGTTGCTCGTCAAGACGCTGTGAAAGAACGCATCACCCGGCATAAAGAATTGATTGCTGGCATGGCACTCATCTGCCGCAATGGCCATTACGACGCCCAGTGCAGTTGTCCACTTCATAGGTTGCTCCCAAGCTTGTGAATGAGCGGGGTTGTGAGTCAGGACAATCTGACATTTTCTGTCCGAATTATCGATGATCAAATCCGTTTGCCCCACATATCTTACGGGTTGTTGATTTGCCGACAAGGTTGAGTGCGAAATGTCCTGGCACACAGCAGCTTGAAACCCGTAAAGTCAAAAAACTCCGCCGAACTCAAAACGCTTTAAATCACACGATTTAGCGCCCGCCAGATTCTCTCATCGTCAATCAGCGTCAGCAACGGATCACTTACCAGCAATCCTGGACATGGTGGCGTCGATGGAACCGACATCTAAAGCGGCGCGGGTCTGCTGCCGAGAGGCCTCGCAAAGAACTGTGGAAAGGGAGCCAGCCGAGCACAGCAGCAAGTCCCACTCGGCAACAAACAACTCGTCCCGCACCCGATGCCAGAACTCCCGCTTGGCCACCGTCTTGTCGGGACACGTGATCTTCGATGCGATCGACCACGCAATGTCATCACCACCGGTCGCCTTCACAAACTGAGGATCAACCAACCGTGCAGCGAACTGGTCGGCATGCCCGCTGACGATTGCCAGCCGTTTGCCTTCCAGCAACGGCCACCACATTCCGTGGTCCATCAGCCGATAGACCGTGTTGCAGTCGATCTTCCGTTTAAGCCCGCCGGAATACCGAAACCCGTCACGCTCAATCCCAACGCCGTGGGCCGTGAGCGCGGCGTGCGTGAATCGCTCAGCGATATTCCAGTTGTACTGGCATAACCACGCAGGCGCGTTGCGGCAGGCTTCATCAAACAGCGGCCAGAGTTCGTCACGGTCTTCTGAATGTAGTCCACTGGTGGCGGCCAGTTTGTCCAGCCATCCCTTATCAACGTCCGGCAATTTCGCCAGCGCGTCGTAGCACCACCAGGCCACATCGCCGTCCGACAGACCCCAGATGGCGGCGGGTTCCGGACCATTGAGTGTGTCGACGATCCACTGGCAGGCATCGCGCCCCGTCAGGAAT
>JBDONA010000365.1:0-7895 GCA_039831575.1 Fuerstiella sp.
GACACAGAGTCTTGGCCCGTCGCACACGATCGATCTCAGTGGCACGGCCACCGCTGTACGCCGAGCGACATGGATCGTCTACGATAGTTCAGATGACGGTAAAGAAACCCGTATCGGCGATGGATATGCCACAGGAACGTCCGGCAGCTACACGTACACACTGATCAATCCGGTCTCAATCAAAAAGACGGATGTGGCAGGGCGGGAGCAGGAACAAATTCAGGCCACGCGAGCTTCCACCAGCGGAAAACTGTTGCCAGCTGATACGTTTGCTCAAAGCACTTACACTCGCTGGACGACGATCCAGTATACCGACTGTTGCCATCAGAGCAGTCAGCGAGTCTACCACACGATTCCAACGTCTGGCACCGGTAGTGAAGGAACCAACTACGATCAGACGGACTTCGGCTATGACGTGATGAAACGACGTAACCGCACGGAGACTCCTGGCGGCACCATCACGTTCAACGTGTTCGATGTCCGCAGTCTGACAATCGAATCCTGGACGGGCACAGACGACACCGGAGCCACGTCTTCCGATCCGTCGGGCGGCGGGGCAACCGGCAACAATATGAAGCAGATCACCGGATTCGAGTACGACAGCGGCAATGATGGTGGCAACGGCAATCTGACGAAACAGACCCAGTACGTGGACGCCAGCACCACGAGACTCACCACGTTCACCTATGACTGGCGAAACCGGAGAACGGATGTCGATGGAGAAGTCGATTCGTATCAGAAACTGACCTACGATAACCTGGATCGGGTGATCAAGACTGAACGCTACGGCACGACCAGCAGTGGGAATCTGATATCGCGCAGTGAGACGAAATTCGACGATCTGGGACGAGTCTATCAGTCCATTCGCTATGGTGTCGATCCGTCGACGGGGACAGTCGGCAACAGCCTGACGGACAACACCTGGTTTGATGCTGCCGGAAATGCCATCAAGCAGCATCCCGCCGGATCGGATCTCTTCAGCAAGACCTCGTATGATAGCCTCGGCCGTAGCACCACGCGATATTCGGGCTATGACCTGGACGAAACATCTTACGCGGATGCTGGCTCTGTCACCGGCGACACGATCATGGAGCAGATGGAGTCGAGCTATGATGACGCCAGTAACACAATCCAGGCAACAACCCGCAATCGCTATCACAATGCGGCGGCGTCCCAGACCGGCGAACTGAAGAACCCGTCGGAAACCCCTAACGCCCGTGTGACTTACGTAGCCAATTACCCCGACGCTCTCGGGCGAACGGTTGCCACTGCGAACTATGGAACCAACGGTGGCACAGCCCTGACTCGCTCGTCAACCATTCCAACTCGCTCAGATACCATTCTGGTGACGTCCACGGAATTCGATTCCTCCGGCGATATACAGGATTCGACGGATCCGTCTGCTGTTGTGGCTCGTTTCGAATATGATGCGATTGCTCGTGAAACGAAACGAATCATGAATTATGTCACCGGCTCCTCATCATCGGGTTCAGGCTCAGTTGACACCAATGTTACCGTTCACACTGCCTACAATGCGGACGGCAATGTGAAATCCCTCACGGCGGACAATGCGTCAACAGGCAATCAGAAGACTGAGTACATCTACGGCACGACGTTGTCCGATTCTGAAGTGGCTTCGTCTCAATTGAAACGCAAAGAGATATACCCGGATTCTGTCGACAGTTCAGACGTGATTCTGTTTGAGTACAATCGCCAGAATAACACCACAAAGATCACCGATCAGGGCGGGACAGTGCATGAATTCGATTATGACAAGCTGGGTCGACAGACTCATGACCGAGTGACGACACTTGGTTCGGGAGTTGATGGAGCCGTTCGGCGGATCTCGACCACCTACGAGGTTCGCGGCATGAAAGCCACAGTGGCTTCGTGGGACAATGCCAGTGTCGTATCCGGGAACGTCGTCAACGAAGTAGAGTTCACTTACAATAATTCCGCTCAGTTGACGCACGATTATCAGGCTCATTCAGGCACCGTGAACGTGAGTACGACACCCAAAGTTCAGTACGCTTTTGCGAACGGATCCGACAACACAGTTCGTCCGACGTCCATCACCTACCCGGACGGTCGCGTCATCACGTATGACTATGACTCCACCAGTTCAATGCCGGACGCCCTTTCCCGAGTCGCGTCGATCGTGGATGATGATGGATCGTCTACGCATTTGGCAGATTATGACTATCTTGGTCTGAGAACGTTCGTGGAAGTTGATCACACAGAACCGGATCTGAGGTACACGCTGGTGGGTACGGCTGGTGGCAACGATTCAGACACGGGAGACATCTACCACGGGCTGGACCGGTTTGGCCGCATTGATGACAGCTACTGGTACGACTACGAATCGTCGGCTGATGTTGATCGCATCAAGTACGGATACGACCGTTCAGGCACTCGGCTCTGGCGTGAAAACGTAGTGGCTCGATCTTTGAGCAAGGAGTTCGATGAAAAGTACGTCTACGACGAGATACAACGTCTGAATGACATGGGCCGTGGAACTCTCAACTCTGGACACTCGTCTCTGGACTCCACAACGTTTGCTCAGGACTGGGCATTGGACGAAACTGGCAACTGGTCGGGATTCAAACAGGACGACAACGGAAATGGAACTTGGGATCTGAATCAGTCTCGTACATCCAACGATGTGAACGAAACCACGGATGTTACAGAAACGGCCGGGGCTTCATGGGTGACTCCGGTGTATAGCGCCGCAGGCAACATGACTACCATGCCGCAACCGGCGGCTCCCGCCAGCAGTTACACGGCAACTTATGATGCATGGAACCGGCTGGTCAAGATCGCGGACGGTTCCGACACCGTGTCAGAATACGAATACGATGGAGCCAAACGTCGCGTCGTACAAAAGAGTTACGTCTCCGGCACTCTGGATGAAACACGACACCTGTACTACACCGAACCGAGCCAATGGCAGGTCGTGGAAGAGCGTGTCGATGCGTCGACCGACCCAGACCGGCAATTTGTCTGGGGCCTGCGATACATCGATGACATTATTCTGCGTGACCGTGACACGACCGGCAATGGCGCTCTTGATGAACGGCTATACGGACTGCAGGACGCCAACTGGAATGTCACGAGTTTGGTAAACACAAGCGGCACAGTGCAGCAGCGGTTCAACTATGATGCTTACGAAATGCCTGAGTTTCTGACATCAGCGTTTGCGACATCGACGAACACGAAGGACTTTGAAGTGCTGTATGCCGGGTATCGGTTTGAAAATGCCACGGCACTATTCCATGTCAGGCATCGTGTATTAAATGTGGCACTCGGATGTTGGATGCAGAGAGATCCGATCGGTTATGCAGACGGGTTGAACTTGTATCAGTACTGTAGCGGCGCGGCGTTGACAGTCACCGACCCAACCGGTTTGTACGTATTAGTTTTGGTGGTAATCGGCGCCCTTTTGGTTGTTGCTGTTCTCATAAGTGGAATTTTATACGTGTGCGGTTATTTTGAGCCCCCGTCGTTTCAGGAACTAAGCAGCGATTGTCCTTCGGAAGCTCAGGAATGGCTTGAAGCGCTTAATGATGGAGACCTCGACACCGCAATTCTTGCATGTGGAGCGATGTGTGAGTGCAGAGGAGGCTTGGGCGAAGGAATATGCAAAGAGACGTTTTGCCTAGCAACTCTCGCAGATATGCTGAACGCTATCGACAGTTAGATGGACTGAATCATAATGTCGGAATCCAGAATCGTGAGAATCTGTCTCCCAATAGGGTGCATCGGTGCTGTCATACTCTGGGCTGCAGTAGATGCCAGTGCCGTCTCTTTGTTTACGTTACCGCAGTCTGTATACGCGAATCGTGCGACACCGCACCTAACCGTGAAGTGGCTAAGCCAGACGCTCGTGTTCTCTCACCTAGGTAGTCGTCTCGTACTTCTTGGTGGGATATGGGTCGCAATGGCTGCAGCAGTTTTCTTGAACCGTAATAGGCGACGGCGATGGCAAGCCGGTGCCGTCGTGGTGTCAATCTTCCTCGCCACCCATATTTGCGTGCCGTATATTTCTGAGCTATTTTTGTCTGAGCGTGTGTCTTGGAATACTAAAGAATTTGAAGGCATTGCTCGTGCGTTGGATCGTGCGAACTGGGAACAAGTTCGCGGCATTGGACTTCCGTCCGGAAGACTCGTCTTCGATGCGAAAAAAAGTAACTCACGGCGGCACGTCTTTGCCTTTGTCCCTCGCCGCCAGTATCGCTTCAGTGAGCAGTGTGGATACGTAATTCAGCACTATCCGGCGGAAAACAGAATGTTATTCTCGCTATTCAATCAGGCAAATTCACAGTGGGTGTTGCAGAGGAAGCTTCATTCCGTCGGTCTCGGCGAGTCTGATTCGGCGGAGACAGAATGGTCCCTGCTCAGGACACCCGAGAGTTGGTACGGACGAAAAGGCGATGGAACGATTTCAGATGTTGAAAGTGTAATGGAAGGCAATAATTAACTTTGGGAATGTTTGGCGACAAATAGTCTTCCCGGGTGGCGACAAATAGTTTTCCCGGTTGATGACTGTGTGGCTGGATCGTCAGAGGAGCGGTCCTGACTGAGCACCTAAGGTGTCACGGGAATCACAAAGGGGACATTCTACTTTTTCCGCTGAGGCTGTTCCCGACTTCGATTTGCGTGCGGCTACGTAGCAGTAAGGTATGAAAGAGAATTCAATTCGTGTTCTTGACCAGAAACAAGTATTAAGAATCATTCATCGCCTCATGACTCACTACCCAAAGTTCGATAGAGGTCAAATACAATTGGGCGATCTCGCAGAACGACAGTCTGATGTGTCGGTTGCTTCGTTGATTCATCCAGGGACTGCGGATGTACGGTTGCGGCACCTGATGGACATCATCACTGCTGTTCGTGTGGCGCGACAGAACGGCCGCGCTGTCGTCGTGATGATTGGTGGCCATCCGATTAAGCTTGGGCTCTCCCGTTTTCTGATCGAGTTGATCGAGAATGATCTTGTCACATGCCTAGCCACTAACGGCGCGGGAATCATCCACGATTTTGAACTCGCCGCGTTCGGCGAAACCAGCGAAGACGTTGCCAGATGGATCAGCGAAGGACAATTCGGATTGTGGCAACAAACGGACCAACTCAATCAGATCGTGTCGGATGGAGCTCGTTGCGATGAGGGATTTGGCGAAGCCGTCGGGCGAACAATCGAAGAAGACAGGTTGCCTCATCGCGACATCAGCATAGCCGCGGCCGGATGGAGATGTGGTGTGCCGGTCACCTGCCATGTAAGCATCGGCAGCGACATTTTTCACGGATACCCAAACTGCGACGGAGCGGCTCTCGGCAAGGTTTCACACACGGATTTTCTAATCTTTGCTCAGCAGATTGCGAATCTCGAAGGAGGCGTCTTTCTAAACATAGGATCCGCCGTCACCGGCCCGGAGGTCTACCTGAAGGCACTGTCAATGGCTCGCAATGTCGCCCGGCAACACGGCGAAACAATCACTAACTTCACGACGGCCGTCTTTGACGTTGTCGATCTTCCGGAGAACTGGATTGATGGCCCCGGACCACCGCCTCAGGGAAAAGATGCAGCCACTACGACGCACCCGATGTATTATTTCCGACCATGGAAAACGATCCTGATTCGCACCGTGCAGGACGGTGGCCAAAGCTACTACATTCGCGGAGACCACCGGCGGACGATTCCCGCCCTCTGGCATGGCCTGATACATGGCGACGACTCACCGACCGACGAGAGCAAATGACCAACCCAACGATCAATCTCCATGCCACACAGCCTGCCGTCTTTTTTGACCGCGATGGCACAGTCACTGAGTACGTCGGTTACGTGACCAACCCAGATCAGCTTCAGCTGATTGATGGCGCGGCAGACTGTGTTCGCAGACTTCGGAATGCAGGATTCGTCTGCGTGTTGGTGACCAACCAGTCTGCCATCGGCCGAGGCATGTTGACGTCAAGGGAGTTGGAAACGATCCATTCAGAACTACACAGACAACTCAGCACACTGGGAACGGAACTGGACGCTGTTTACTTCGCGCCACAGAAGCCCTCACAACACGACGAAACTGTTATCGAACATCAAGACCGCAAGCCCGGGCCCGGAATGCTGCAACAAGCTGCCGAGGACTTTCACCTCGATCTGTCAAGGTCTTGGATGATCGGTGACCGTGTCTCCGACGTTCTTGCCGGAATAAACGCTAGCTGTCGGAGTATTCGCGTCAGGACTGGATTTGGCTACGGGGATGGGCCGCCTGATCTGAGTTGCGAATACGAAACCGTTGATTCAATTCGGGAAGCCACGGACTTCATTCTCGACGACGTAATTCAGGCAGACGCCAATTCCGCCGCTCGGTCGGTGGAAACTTCATGAGCCGCAACACCTTTTGATTTGAAGATCGTTTGATCTCAGAACACGCTGGATGGGACTAACTATGCTCGGAGTCAGACTTTCACTGGACGACTACCTGCGGACGTGCGGGACGGTTCTTAACCAGACCAGTCAACGCGACATAGAGCGCCTCAGCGATGACCTGTACCGCACATGGCAGAACCGTCGGTTTGTTTTTGTCTGCGGCAACGGCGGAGCAGGATCCACAGCTGGCCACTTTGCCGAAGACTTGCTCAAAAGTACGATGGTCCGAAGTGACTTCCTCAACGACGAGGCCAAACGATTCAAGGTCATGAGCCTGTCCGAGAACACGCCTTCCATTCTCGCGTGGGCAAACGACGAAGGCTTCGACCGCATCTTCGTCGAACAGCTGAAGAACTTTGCATCACCGGGGGACCTGTTCATCGCAATGAGCGGCAGCGGCAATAGCAGGAACGTGCTGCACGCGACGGAATGGGCCAACGAACACAATCTTACCACGTGGGGACTGACCGGCTACGACGGAGGAAAGCTGGGCACACTGGCTCAGAACCAACTGCACATCCCGATCGATGACATGGGCATGGCCCAGTCAATGCATCTTCTGATTTTTCACTGGATCCTCGACGACCTGCACGCGCGCATCAACCGCAAGGGGCGCTATGCGGAGTCTGCATCGCATAAGCCTGTGGCCGATTCGGAAGCCACGGTAGCGCCCATTCGTCCCCGTTAAGGCCGTTCCTGAAGGGATATGACGCGATGGATGAGAACCCAATTCTGGAACACGTGAACGCCCCGTATCATCGAGGCGACTTCACAGAAGCCACTCACACCCAACACCTCAGGAACCCAACTTGCGGAGACGAAGTCACAGTGCAAATTCTGATTGCCGACGACAAGGTGCAATCGGCATGGTTCACAGCCGCCGGCTGCATGGTCTCCCAAGCCGCCGCTTCGATGCTCTGCGAACACATCGAAGGCAAGTCAGTTGACGACGTTTCCAGGCTGGACCACGCAGACATACTCAGTCTCATTGGCGTCCCATTGACACCCCATCGTCAGCAATGTGCCCTGTTGTCGTTTACGGCACTGAAGGCGGCAATCGCACAGCATCAACAAGGATAGCGTTCACCAAACTGAACGCACGGACCATTCCGTTGAGCAGGTGATTGCCATGGCAGACGTCAATGATGTCACTTCGTATTCCGATGCACCGGTCGTGATTGGTGGCCTCGGGCGTTGCGGCTCGACATTCGTTCAGGATCTGCTTTCCGCGCATTCTCTTGTACACATTTACGGTCAATTCCCGCCGGCCAAGATCGTAGACCTCGTAGCCTTCAAGGAGTTTCAGGACCGATTGGTTAAAGCGGGGGCGTGGTCTCTGTCAGCAAATCAGACTCCGATCTGTGGCTGGCCCCACTACGCTGGTTCCGATGAGTCGCGCACTGATAAGTTGTTCAGCCGTTTCGTCAGGGACTGGCTTTGTGGATTTCCAGTTTCATCGAAACCACGATGG
>JBDONA010000093.1:0-1886 GCA_039831575.1 Fuerstiella sp.
CGACGACATTTTGGCTGACCTGATCGATGCCAATCAAAATTGCGATTCCAGTGAGGACGAACGGATTATCGACGATGCTCTACTGGACCTGCTGAATAACGGCGACTACGAAGTCTAACCGTTTCACCATTCGAATGGCAACAGAGGGAAGCTCACTTGAGCTACCCTCTGTTTTTTGGCTCGCAATCGAAGGCAACCAATGTGTGGCACTGGCTCTGCTCTTGGCCGTGATCGACGAGTACACTCGTGAATGCCTGGCGATCGAAGTGGCTCGCTCGTTCACGGCCCAGGACGTGCTTGGTGTCCTGCAGTATCACCGCCGCGGCACGGAGACCGCGGCGAGTTAGGTGGTAGCCGAGGAAGTCGAAGCGGTCGCCCCATTTTTGGACTTATGCGAAGTCACAGGTCGCGAGGTGCAAAGGAGAATCAACGAATCGATCGCGGCGATCGGGTCGGGAATCGATAGGTTGTGATTCCTTCACCGACTAGTGTATCTTGAGCAAAACGAGGACGACGTCGCTCGAGGATTCCAACCGGCTGAGATTGCGATGTTTCAGATTTCGGAAGTGCAAGAATCTCCTGCATTTAACGGTCGGCGGAGTTTTTTGGCCCTACGGCAATGCTTGACGGAATTCGGTTGGTCGGCGCGAAGTCTCACGCCGATCGTTGCTGACCTAAAGTCCCGATCGCAACACGGGACAAGAAGCGTGACTATGGCAACGATTCAATCGTTGCCAGAATGGCTTGAGAGTTGACAATAATTGCCAATCCAAGACGCTTGCGAAACAGGCCCTCCTGGTAAACCATTTTGAATCGTTCGTCAAGAAAATGTTGCGCCTGGACAAGACCAATGATCTTCACGGAACCACCACTTTCTGCGAAGTAAACCGGACCGCCGCTGTCGCCTTCGAATACGTTGTAGTCCACGATAAAGGTGGGGTGCTTTGTAAACGGGGACAGCGGAAAGCTTGCTATGCATCCGAGCCGGGTCATTGGGAATCCAGCCTTGCTGGGCTTAAACTGTGCCGCATGGGGGAAACCAATACAGCGTATGAACGAACCCGGTTCTAGCTGGCTTCCCTGCCAGTCCTTTGCATTCGCCAAGGTCGTCAAAGGTACTGAATAGGGATCCGCCCCTTTCTGTGTCGTTAATCGCATCACCGCAACATCGTACTTCGGGTGTTTGTGCCAGAGCGGTTTTTCCGCTTCGCGGATGACAAGTTCAGTGGGGGACGCCATCCACTCCCCGTTAGTCCCTAGTTTACGAAGCACAATTGATGCTCGATTTCCATCCATCTTCTCAAAGGTGTGGGCTGTTGTTACTAACAGCAACTCTTTGCCTTCCTGGTCAGCGGAACTGGGACGACTAACGATGAATCCAGTTCCGCTTGTTTTTGGATGTTCCAGTCGGTAGGTCGCAAGAACCGCTTGGGTCCGTATGCTAGGCTCGTCGGCACTGACGTGATGGACAAAAATCAACAGACTAACAATGGAATATAGAAACCGCATCTTGGTTTGACTTTCTGATTTGAGTAATTTGCGACTTGGACGACTTCTATTATTGTTTGTGCAGGTCAAGAAGAGGGCATCGGGGGACGCAAATACACTGCTGACTTTGGGTTGATCAACCGTGCTCCTAATTCCTAATTGTCTCCACAAACTTACGAATCGCCGTGAAGTATTCATCTCGATTCCAGGCGATGATCGAGTTGTGATCGCCCATCTCGAACCGAACAAGCCGCTTCTGAGAACTCACGGCCGTGGGGTCAATTTATTCCGCCCAACTATTTTCCCGTGATTTCAAGAGTCTGCCTGCCGATCTCACTCCCAATGTCAGCCAAGGCAAGACACGTTGATTACCCTGGATTCTGTTCGCTACACGCATC
>JBDONA010000230.1:0-1883 GCA_039831575.1 Fuerstiella sp.
ATGGCGGCCGCTTCGTGTTCCACCAGCATTGTGCCCGAATAGTTGTAAGCCGCCAGCGACAGCAGCACGATGGCGATGGTGACGACCGCCAGTACGAAACCACGGCGTGGCTGGTAATCCGTTGCGGAGTCGCTGATTGCAGCGTAACGTTTCATATCGCGGTCTCCCCAACGTATGGCGTGGAGACAGGAATCGGCACGACCAGTCGGTGCACGGTATCCTGCAGTGCTCCCACGGTTTCCGCGAGATTGCGGTCGTCGTTTTCGTCCTGCACGACTGTCAGTGTCAGTTCAATAATGATGGCCAGCGGCATTGCATTCTGAACCGTACTGTCCCATTCCGTCAGGTAATCCACTCCGTCAAAGTATTCGAACTTCAACGCCGCCACTTCCGGGGCCAGCAGCGCCGTGGCCGCCAGCTGCATTTCTATGTCGCCCTGATTGATGGCCGTGCTGAGTCCGATAAGATCGCCCTGCATACGAGCCAGCCCTTCCGACGGCCCGGATAGAGTGGCGTTCGAAGCTGCGAATTCTCCGCCCAGGCTGCTGCCACCTTCCCGTGCCATTAGGTATCGCACTACCAATGCGTCGCTGCTGCGATCTGTGGGCAACATCAACTCCTGAGCACTGATGTAGTCCTGATCGCGATCCGGTCGACTGATGTACAGCACCAGATCGCTGTCGGTACCAAATAGCCCGCTCGTGTAGCTTGCCATGGCGGTATCGGGGTCGACGTCGTCCGTATCGTCGTATTCATCTTCGGACGTACTCAATTCTTCTTCGACAAAAGTGCACGACTGAATGTCTCGAGCCATCTGACGCAGCAAGGCTCTGGCAATCTGAGCTCGTTCGATTTCGTCATAGCTTTCTGTCGCTGTCGTCCAGTAAACGGACATCGCTGTGTACAGAGCGGCCATCAACAACGTGGTCAGTCCGGTGGCCAGCAGAACTTCCAGCAGAGTGAAGCCGCGTACGAGGGACGCAAAGCCGGCGCCGTCGCGCGGCCTGATGGGCACGCGGTTAAACGAATAATCGGCTCGATTTCGTCTACACGAATTCATTCTTCGGCCTCCGCTTCTTCAGCGGCCATGGCTGCGTCCAGAAACAGCTGCGGATCTCGCATCAGACGGACCAGCTGGAAGGTCGAATTGGGCAATTGCTCGGCAATCACGTGTTCCACTCGGACGCTGATCAGCAGCAGACTTTCCCCCGGGCCTTCTTCCACGGTGACCGAATACCGCCAGTTTTCACTGTCTGTAAACGGCTGGTTGGACTCCGACGTCAGTGGGCTGATTCCGGAAACGAGTTCGCCCATCAGGCTCTCACACCGCAGGGCGGCTTCCGAATCCAGTTTCGCGCTGAGCCGAGAATCATGGCCCACACGCATCACCTGCAGAATAGCGGTCAATGACCCCATGAAGATCGCGGTGGCCAGCAGCACTTCCAGCAGCGTGATCCCGGAGCGGTCAGTGGAGGACAACCCACGTGTTCTACGTTCAGAAGACTTGCCTGTGGACAGCTTCATCAGTCTTCCTCCTGATAAACCTGTGACGTGCGAGCGGTTCCGGTGATGCCGCGCAACGCGATTCTTGAGGTGAGTCCTTCTTTGTCGGACACACGAAATACAAAATCGTCGGCTATCCCGTCAAAACGAAACATGATCGGTCGGGACCAGGTTTTTCGCGCCAGCTCACTGCCGCCGAGTGATCCGAACCGTTCGGGGTCGAGCGTCTCCGACAATTCTTCGACGCCGTTGTCAGCTCGCAAACGCATCTCGTCGGACAGCACGGCCAACAGACGCACATATTCTTCAGTTGTTGTACTTCTGCTGCCGGAATCGTCGAGATTCAATTCGCTTTCGGACGGAAGAACGACCATGGCCGG
>JBDONA010000699.1:0-1882 GCA_039831575.1 Fuerstiella sp.
CATGGGGACACGTGACGTACGGGCAGGAGGTTCTGCGCGACGGACACCTTCATGAAACCACAACGTGGTCTTACGCGGTAGACGATTTTCGATGGATCAACCACGAGAACATCGCGGAATTAATGATGGCCTCCGCCGCCAATTTCGGCGGTCAGACAGCTTTGCTGTTGCTCAAATCACTGTTCACACTGGTCGTACTGGGATTACCAATCTGGGCCGCTCGCCGGACGGGAGCTGGATTGGTGACGTGTTTTGCCATTGCCGTGCTGCTGTCGTTCAATATCTCATTCCACTGGCTGGTAAGACCGCACATGCTGAGTTACGCCTGCGGAGCCGGATTGCTGGCCATTCTGACCGTCGCTCTGCCGGGCGCAGTCAGATCGCGTAGCGTCGCGACAATTTCACGAAAGTGGTTGTGGCTGATCCCGCCGCTGATGTGTTTCTGGACAAACGCTCACGGAGGCTATCTTGCCGGCATGGCGATTCTGATGGCGTGGCTGGGACTGAACGGAATCGAACTGCTGCTTCGTCGCGACGTTCGGTTGTGGCCGACGGTTCGCCAGCATGCGGTGCTATTCGCCATCACCGTAGCGGCCTGCATGCTGAATCCCTACGGTTATGAACTTCATACGTGGATGCTTTCTTCGCTGGGTCGGCCGCGGCCTGAGATCTCGGAATGGGCACCCCTGCCGTTGTTCTCAGCGGATGGCCTGCCGTTCTGGTGTTTCGCTCTGGGCAGCTTCCTGTGTCTGAAAAAAACGGTGGAGCCTCGTCGCTGGCCGGGATTGATTGTCATGTCGCTGTTGTCGTGGCAGGCCGTCAAACACCATCGGCACCTGCCGTTCGCCGCGATGATGGGCAGTTTCGTTCTGGCCCCACACATCGAATCGATGGTCCGCCAGTTGTTCGGCTGGCTTGAAGAAAGGGCGTCCAAAATCCATCACTCGAAAGGTGATCAGCCCGGCTTCTCGGGAGTTGTTATGGCTCTTGTGCTGCTTGTCGCTTTGAGTTGTGCTCAATTCCCTCGTCAGGCGACGCTGAATGTCGATCGAGACTATTTTCCTGTATCCGCGATGCAGTTCATGGCCGACAATCAGCTTGAAGGCAACGTGCTTGTCACTTTCAACTGGGCTCAATATGCACTGGCCGTCTTCGCCGACAGCAGTCCGGAATCGAGAGTCGCGTTCGATGGACGGTTTCGGACGTGCTATCCGCAACCGATCATCGATATGTACTTCGACTTCATCCTGGGCGACCTGCCCAAAGATGTTCGGTATCGAGAAGACACGTCCGGCCCCTTTGATGCGACAAAGGCACTGGACTACAAGAATCCGAACCTGGTGCTGATTGAGTGTGAGCGAAAAAATTCCGTCCGTACAATGGAGGCGTGCTCGGCGGAATGGTGCCTGCTCTATCAGGACAGCCTTGCACAGCTGTGGGGTCGCCGCAGTATCTACGACGATCCGCAGTCGTTCCGCTTCCTGCCAGAACATCGTCGCCATCTCAGCAACGATCTGCAGGAAGACAGCGTCCCGTGGCCGGCATTTCCCCTTGCGGGACGGTCAGCAAGCCGTATCAAGCTGACGCTCGGAAACTCCGGACGATCGAGCGAGTAATGTAGGTCGGCAGCCAGGAGCCACAGCGACGCCGATCCGGCAATGAAGCACGGAAGTTTCGTAGGTCAGGACCGGTCCTGACATAACTGAAGCGCCAAGCCAGGTTCCTGGCGCGCCCGTCATCGTCAGGACAGGTCCTGACCTACCTGGCGATTGCCTGCCTGATAAGCCCGCTGGCAGCGGGCACTACGGCCGGTTATTGCAGAAGTAATTGACGAAAACGCGCTGCGGAAGTACCTTCTTATGGTGTGTTCACGCTTTCACGC
>JBDONA010000464.1:0-32249 GCA_039831575.1 Fuerstiella sp.
GGAGGCGGGATCGTTCAAACGGAAGACCATCAACTTCGAGCCAAAGGTACACGTGCCGCTGTGTGGGCAACGTGCTCTTTTTAGCGATAAAGAAATTGCAGCAGCTCGTGGAGAGACGGCAGCCAGTACAGCACGCGAAGACAACTAACCAATAACAAAAAAACGCGGCTGCACATCGACGACGAAATCTAAGTGCAGCCGCGCATTGAAGGATCAGCCCAATGATAGGAAGTCACGACTCAGATTCAATATGTGGCCGCAGACCGGCGTTCACATCCCCGGAAGACTGGCTCGAACATTACAACGAAGTGGTCGCTGCCGGCCGTGTCCCGTGGCCACCTGAAACCCGAGATGAATTACTGATTGCCGATGAACACGGCATCCTGACCGACCGGCCGCAGTGGATACCCGGTGCAATCGGCCTGCGGATGCTGGACCTGCCGAACTGGTTCGGGCGCACATTAACGCCCCGGTCTGAACGATGGCGGGAAAGATTCATCATTACGATGATGGAAGATTCCGAATTCTGCTCTGCCGTGGCGACTTGTCTAAGGGAAGCCGAATGAGCAAGAAGAAACAACTGGCCCAAAAGGCCGGTAAGGGTAAAACGCCCCCAGTGGTGCCGGAGCCGGCCGAGCTATCCGAAATCGAAATCGTACTGGATGAACAGTCCGTCAACGACAAAGTCGTCGCAGCGATTGCGCAGCGAGGTGACGTGTTCGATTCAGGTGGTCACCTTGCAGTCGTTGGTTCCGATGGTGACGGCCAGACAATTGTCCGGCGACTCGCTGGCCCGAATGTCCGGGAGCTCATTACGGCAACAGTCCACTTTGTGCTGGTGGAAGTAAACAAGAAGGAAGGCGGCGAACGGACGATCCCGAAACGCATTCCTCGCTGGTGTTATGAGGCAGTGCAGAAACGCGGCCAGTGGAAAGACGTTCAGTCAATTCGGGGCGTTGTCACGTGTCCCGTGTTACGGCCAAACGGAACGATTCTCCAGGTGACCGGATTTGATGCTGCCACGGGGCTGTATCCGGGTTGATACTTCCGGGAAGTATACGGTTCTGCTGATTCCGTCAGATGGCGAGAAGGGCGGCAAGGACCGGACATATCCAATCACACCGGACTTCGAAGAATTCCTATTCAGCGTTCCACCTGAAGACCGTGAAGGATACGTATTCAGTCCGGAGCTCTACCGGGGCGTCTGTCGACGACTGGATACCGTATCAAAGGCAATCGCCAAACTGGGCGAGAAGGCGGCCGTCAAGGTGGACCAGGTAAAGGGCGAGCCGGTCTATGCGTCTGCCCATGACCTGCGCCGAGCGTTCGGCCAGCGATGGTCCCGCAAAGTCTCAGCGATGGTCCTGAAGGAACTGATGCGCCACGCCAGCGTGACCACGACGGAAAAGTATTACGTGGACATCAACGCCCAGGAAACGGCCAAATATCTTCGAGAGGTGACACTTGAGGTGACACCAAAGAAAAACGAGCCCCAGTCAACGACTGAAGCTCGCTAAAACCCTAGGGTTATGAATGAGGGCGCAGGGGCTCGAACCCTGGACCTACGGATTAAAAGTCCGTTGCTCTACCAACTGAGCTACGCCCTCAAGTATTGTGTTTTTACTGACAAGCTGACATTTGCTGCAAGCGAGTCAAAATGGACGACACCTTGACTTCACGTGATGCAGGCAAGCCCTTGGCCTTACGTTAAGCTCGCGAAACCATACAAAGACTTTCCACTCTTTCCACACGGAACAGCCCAGTCGGCACAGAAAATCCGAGGAAAAATCGGGGATTTCAAAGTCTGGGAAGATTCTGACACGACCTTGCAGAGCTGCGTTCAGGCCCCGGATGCGAAATGCGGTCCTGGCATCACAGATTCTCAGGAGCTTTGGTGCCATGTTTTCAATCCTGCTGGTGGGGCGATCGTCACGGCTTCAGACTGAAATCGCGAACGGAAATCAAAAATCCGGGCGGGGGCAGGCGATTCCACCGGAAATACCCTTTGGTCGGACATTCGAAACGACCAGAAAGGTCGTCGCGAATAGCCCAAAGTCTTCGAGCAAATCTTGCCTCGCCTCAATGCGGTTGACTACTATGACGATACTTCAGGTCAGACGGACGACTCTGCGCCGTCCCCCTTTCCGCCAGATACCGGGCAGAACTAATGAGCAAGAGACAAGTTGTCGTCATGTCATTCCTCGTGGCCATCCCTGCAGTGTTGCTGCTGACGATGCTGGTGATGAACGGAATGGCGTACGGAGGCAAAATGTTTTCCGGAATGATGACCGTGATCGTGGCCATCACCGGACTCACCGTGTTGGGACTTGGCCTGAGTCCTTTTGCCGTCATGGCTTTCTATCCGGCGGAAGGATTCGGTGCGATGACTGGTCCGCCGGCCACCGCTGCACCGTCATCGCCACTCGCAGGTTCCGATGATGAGGAATTGGAGGAAGTTGAGGACGGCTTCGAAGACGACGGCGAATACTCAGCCGACGACGGTTTCGAAGACACCTTTGAAGACGATGCAGGTGGCGAAGAGCTGTACGACGATGACGGTGAAGACTACGGCGACGACGAGTGGGAGTAGCGTTGCGGCAGTCACCTTAATTTAAGGCTGGCAATGCCGATGATCGCCAGCACCGCAGACGCGATCCAGAACCGCGTCACGATTTTCGTTTCGTGGTCGCCTCGAAAGACAAAGTGGTTGTGCAGCGGACTGCACCGCAAAATGCGGCGACCGGTGCAGCGGAACCACCCCACCTGCAGGATCACGCTGACAGTTTCCGCGACGAACACTCCGCCGATCACAAGCAGCAGAACTTCCTGTCGAGTCACTAGCGCTGTTACGGCCAGCAGACCTCCGGTCGGCAGCGAACCGGTATCTCCCATGAAAACTTCTGCCGGGTGACAGTTGAACCACAGGAACCCCAGTGACGCTCCGACAAGTGCGGCCAGCATGACGGCCAGCTCACCGGCACCTTCGACATGGGGTATGCTCAGATATTCGGCAATGACGCTGTGCCCGCAGACGTAAGCCAGCCCGGCGAACGCCAGTCCGCAGAACACCGTGCAGCCGGTCGCCAGTCCATCCAGCCCGTCGGTCAGGTTCACTCCGTTGGCACTGCCAACAATCACCACCACGCTCCATAAGACGAAGCAAACTCCCAGTGCCACGCCGGCGTTTCCAACTGACCACGGCCAATCCGTGCTGAAAACATCAGACGGCAATTCACTGTACAGGGCCGCACCACACGCCACGCCCACCACCGATTGGGCCAGCAGTTTCTGACGGACGCTGATTCCGTTGCGGTCCGTTCGCTGTTTCGTCCAGTCATCCCATGCCCCAATGAGTGACAGCGTCGTGACCGCAAACAACCCCACCTGAACGTAGACGTTGGTCAGATCGCTGCACAGCAGAGTTGTCATCAGAACGGCTGCCATGATGAACATGCCGCCCATTGTCGGTGTGTTCTGTTTCTCCGCATGCAGCTGGTTAAGCGTTTCGGAATCGCTGGCAATGCGTTCGCGAAAGCGGCGTTTCAGCCAGCGAATAGCGTGCGGACCGAACAGCATGGTCAGCGTAAATGCCATAACGCTGGCCGTTGCGGTTCGCGCAGTCAGAAAAATCTCTGAATCGCCGGTTGTTCGGGATTCGACCTGTTCCATCAGGAGGCCGAAATGTCTGATAAGCCAAAGCAGCATGCCTGCAGAGTCTGACCAAACCTCAGCAGTGAGGAAAGTCCAGATTCCGGGCGCGTCAATCGTGAGATGACGACCACGGCACAGCCGGCCGTCGGTGGTCGACGAAACGCCTCCGGAACAGGCCGCAATAATAAGCTCCTGGCACCGGCGAGTGGGTCTCGTGCGCTTGCGAAACACACCTGCCTGAGCTGTTTTCTGGTATCAATAACGGCAATATCTGATGAGTGTTCACCAGCGGACCTGAGGGCACACGGTCCCGAATCAGCACCCTGGTGACGTTGTTCAGCAGGCCGAGCATTTCCGCATCGGGTGCAGTCACGAATGTTTGTAAAGTTGGAGAGTGTGGCCGGTGGTTGGAGCGAGAGACGTGTGAAACCTCGGGCTTCCTTCGCAGGCTCAGTACGGTCGGTCCACCCACCAGTCCGAAACCACAATCCGTTGCTGCATGCTAAGCGTCTTAACGAATGAATGGACCAGTTTTTTGGTCGCAGATATGGTACGATCGCGATCGTGGATCACGGGGCACCGATATCGATCAGCCACGAGTCACACGCACGTGGTCGCTGTTGAGCGGTCATGTCGCGTAAGCTTCGCGGCAGGAGTAGGGGATGAAAAAAAATCCTGCAACCGGCCAGCTTTCAGGCTTTGTGACGCCGTCGGGCGGCGAGGCCGATTGGTTTCGTATGGACGTGCTGGACACCGTCTCACACGACATGCGGACAACGTTCAGGGATGACGCCACGGCCCGCCCAGGCACGACACATCAGTTTGGCGATTATGAAGTCCTGGGAATCCTTGGCAAAGGCGGCGGTGGAATTGTCTATCACGCCCGGCAGCCCGGCGTTGAACGCGAAGTGGCAATCAAGTCGTCGGCTCACAGCGGGGTATCGGATCTGACGACCCGCGAAAGATTCCAGGCGGAACTCAGAATCCTGGGGAAGCTGCGACACAATAACATTGTGCAGATCTACGAAGCCGGTGTGCACAACGAAACACCGTACTTGGTGATGGAGTACATCTCGGGAGGAACGCTCAGCCGTTTGATTCACGAACAAACCGTCTCTGCCCGACGCGCTGCGGAGCTGCTGGCTGACGTCGCACGGACCATCCACTGGGCTCACATGCAGGGCGTCGTTCACCGCGACCTCAAACCGAGCAACATTCTGTTAACCGAAGACGAACAACCGAAGGTGGCTGACTTCGGAATCGCGCTGGATGCTGAACAATCTGACAGACTGACGCACACCGGGGTCAGAATCGGCACGGTGGCGTACATGGCGCCCGAGCGACTGGCTGATGCGAAGCATTCGACGGCCGCCTGCGATATTTATTCACTGGGAGTGATGCTGCACGAATTGCTGACCGGCGTGCTGCCGTTCGAAGGCAACAGTCTGGAAGCAGCTCTATTGCAGATCATGTCCAGAGATCCTCTGCCACTGCAAACCTGGTCGCCGAGGCTGCCGCTGGAACTGGATACGATTTGCCGCAAGTGTCTGCAAAAGGAACCCGAGCGACGATACCAGACGGCTGGCGAACTGGCCGACGATCTGCAGCGATTTCTGGACGACCGACCCATTGCAGCAAAACCGGCGCGGTGGCCGGAAAAGACACAGCGCTGGTGTCGGCGCGAACCGGTCAAGGCAAGTCTGGCAGGCGGACTGCTGGCCATCGTGTGCGCCGCACTGATTGGGTTAACGTGGGGACTGTCCGTTGTGGCCGACGTGAATGGTAAACTGACGACGTCCAATTCGAATCTGCAGGACAGCGTCAGCGAACTGAAAACGGCCCGCGACCAGACGGAGGCGGAAACGCAACGGGCCGAAAAGGCTCTGGACTTCATGGTGGAATCTTTTCACCGACTGGATCCATTCCAGAATGGTAGAGAGCTGACCGTATACGAAGTGATGCTGCAGGCATCACGGGAACTCGGTGCACAGGAAACGTTCGAACCAATGGCGCGGCTGTCACTGCTGCAGACCATCGCAACAACGCTCATGTCGCTTGACGAATACGCTGATGCGCTGAGAGTTCTTGAGCGGGCCGATAAGCTCATCACGAAATATCTCGACGCTGGTGAGGTCGAATCTCTCAATGCGCGACATGATCTGGCTTTGTCGTATCGCCACGTCGGACGATACAAGGAATCGATGGAGCTTGACGAGACGGTATTGGAGATAAAGACGGCGGTGCTGGGCGATGACGACCCCAGCACTATGCGGACAGCCACAAATCTGGCAACGGTCTATCGAATTATGGACCGACCAATCGAATCCATCGACCTGTTTGAGAGCACATTGGCCAAACAAAAGCGTCTTCTGGGAGATGACCACCTCGACACCCTCACCACGCTCAACGATCTGGCGGGCACCTATCGTTCTGTCTCGCGTTACGACGATGCCATGCGCCTGTTCAAGCTGGCCCTTGCCGGGATGACGGAGCAGCTTGGCAGTGAACATCCGGAAACTTTGATCGCGATGAACAATCTGGCTCTGGTGCATCTGAATCTTGACGAATCAGCTGACGCAATTCCCCTGCTCGAAAACGTTCTCGACATTCGTCGAAACAAACTTGGCAACGAACATGACGACACATTGATCACGCTGAGCGCGCTTGGCAGCGTTCATCACATGATTGGAGACTACCCGAAGGCGATAGAATTCTATGCGGAAGTACGCAGCGGACGACAAAAAAATCTGGGACCGGAGCACTGGAATACGATGCATGCCACCAGCAATCTGGCTGAAATGTATCGCTGCACCGGAAACTACAGCCAGGCCATAGAACTCAACGAATTCGTGCTGGAAGTCAGGCTGCGAAAAATTGGTCCGGAACACAAGCACACGCTGGCCACAAAGAACAATCTGGCCGCGGCATACACAGCAGTCGGTCGAACAGAAGAAGCCGTTCATTTGCTGGAAGACGTATGGGAAGCTCGCGTGAAAGTTCTTGGCGCAGACGACCCCGCCACGATTAAAGCGCACAGCAAGCTTGAGGTCGCACGACGCACGATTGCCACGCGGCAACAAACGGATAAGACTGACAGTTCGTTCCCAACGAACCAACTGAGTGAAAACGAATGACCAGTGCAGGTGATGGTGACGACCTTCTTTGGAATCGGCCGGCGACGGAAGTGGCCCATGCTCTTTTTCGGGAATCCGGTGACGCCGTTGTTATTGTTGATCCGGCGGATCTGAGCATCATCGACGTAAATTCCATCGTCACGAAATTTACGGACCTTGGTCGGGATTCTCTGCTGGGTTCCCACTTGTCTGAACTTGTTCAATCCGTGAACCAGGACAGTGATGGCTTCAAGACACTCCGGCAGACTCAGACATTTCACAGTCGTGACGGATATCGGTTGCGAACAAATCAGCCTGATCACTGGATTCCGGTCAGCGTTACGATCTCCCGGCTGCACTTTCAGAACGCTGGCCCGCTGGGGCTGGTCACGTTGCATGATCTGCGCGAACTGAATGAGTCCAGACGCATTGCCGAACGATCGTCCAATGAGTTGAAGCGCGTGCTGCAATCCATCAACGACTGTGTCTGGAATGCCATTGTCGACGACCGAGGTCTGTTTCAATACGCCTATCTGTCGCCTGTGATCGAGCAACTTACAGGCCACCATGTTTCTGAATTTCTGGAACGACCGACAGCATATCGCGATCTTGTGCATGCGGACGACCAGGCCATCTATGAGGAATTCAAACTGAAACTGCACAGCCGTCGGTCGGACCACGCGGAATATCGACTGCTGCGGGACGACGGGAACATATGCTGGGTCTATGAGCGAGTAAAATGCACGTCGCTGCAGGATGGTCGTGTGATACAAATGTTCGGACTGATTTCTGATGTGACGGAACGTGTCCTGACAGAGAAACGACTTCGCCAGAAAGATGCAGAACTGGCGCACGTCGCCCGCGTGTCTGCGATGGGGGGCATGGCAGCGGCCATTGCTCACGAACTCAATCAGCCGTTGCAGGCGATCGCCGCCTTTGCAGATGTCGCAGTCAGCGTACTGGACGCTGGTAAGGATTCCTGCGTGGATTTGCAGGAAGTCAACGGCCAGATATCCGAACAGGCCCTCCGAGCGGGTGAGATCATCAGGCGATTGCACAGTTTCGTGCAGAAGACGGACGGGCAACGATCCATCGAAGATCTGCACGCGGTGGTTCGTGAATCGATTGAATTCATGACTGCTGGTGCCCGAGACGCCAGCATCACCCTGAGCCTGAATCTGTCGGCTTCAGCAATTCACATACAGGCAGATCGAATCCAAGTGCAGCAGGTGATTGTCAACCTTGTCCAGAACTCTATCGAATCAATCAAGGACCAGGAGACATCCGATGGCACCATATCTGTCAGCACATCGGTTGTCGGACAAGAGGCACAGATTTCCGTTGAGGATACTGGTGCGGGAGTTTCTGAGGCGTCGATGGAGACACTGTTTGATCCGTTCGTCACAACAAAGATCACCGGCCTGGGTATGGGGACGGCCATTTGCCGCACAATTGTGGAGTCGCATGGTGGAAGGATCTGGGCAACGCCAGGCAGGGAATGCGGCACCATCATTCATTTCACATTGCCACTTCATGACAGGGACTGAATAGATGGCAACTGTGCCCGTCATATTTGTCGTCGAAGATGATTCTGCTGTCCGCACTGCCGTCGCGATGCTTCTGAGTCAGTACGATTACGAGGTCAGAACATACGATTCGGTTGAGAGCTTTCTGGCATCGTATGAGCAGACGGACTCTGCGTGTCTTGTCTCTGATATACGGATGCCGGGGATGAGCGGCCTGGACCTGTTGATCACCCTGGAACAACAGGGAAGCCCGCTGCCTGTCGTGTTGTATTCCGGCTATGCGGATTCCGCTGTCGTGACGGAAGCGAAGAAGCACGGAGTGATTGCCGTGCTTGCGAAACCCGTGGACGCCAACACACTGCACGCGGCTGTTCAGGAAGCGTTGCGTTATGACCAGGTGAAACCTGTCGGCGATTGACGCTGTGCGTTTTCATTGGCTTACCGTTTCCTGTGTGCCTGATGGCGCGGGCGACTGGTTACCTTTCGTGACACGCTTTTTCGTCGGAATGACCGTCACAGCAGCATTCGTGTTATGAAAGAGCCGGCGGTGTAAGGAACGGGCCTCTATACAAGCTCGATGCGCGAGCAAGTGGGTCTCGTGCGGTCGTGAGACACACTTGCTGGCGCTGCGTGCTTGTATCAGGCACGCCACAGCCTCGTGAGTAGTCACAGGCAGAGCTTGTGGTTTACAGTTGCGCAATCAGAAGCGGGGACGTGGCAGATTGAATTTACGCCACTGATAGGTCACGATGTTCGCACGAGCAGGGATTGCGGCGGATTCGTCGGCATTTCCTCTTTGCCGACCGCGTTCGTCGCGGGCAAACAGTTGTGCTCAGAAGGGAGAACAGAACATGATCGATGCAGTACTGCAAACATCGCTGAGTGTCTCCCGGATTCCGTTCAACGTGTTCACGTTTGCTCTGGACACAACGTTGCTCAGCAGCGTCGCGGACCTTGTCGCATTTGCCGTTCTGTCTGCTGTATCCGTGCTGCTGGTGCGACTGCCCGAACAGAACCTGCGACTGGGCCTTGTGCGATGCCTGTCTGTCCTGTTGTGCGGATGTGCTGTTCTGCATCTCGTCGACTTCTGGGTCCATCGGCAGCCCGGTTCCGACACGATCATCGCAACGGGAATCACGACGGCGCTGCTGTTGGTTTTTGCCGCCGCTTTGCTGCCAATCATTCTGCGCCGCAGACTTGCGGACACTGATCTGCAGCAGACAAAGGAGTCGCTGGAAAAGACAAAGGAACAGCTGTCCCGCGAACAGTTTCTGTTTACGGCCCTGATGGACAACATGCCGGATTGCATTTACTTCAAGGATCGTGACTCCCGCTTTGTGCGTTGCAACCAAACGGTGGCAGACACGTTTCAAATCGCAGCACCGACAGACGTGATTGGCACATCCGATCACGATTTCTTCACAAAGGAAGAGGCGGATGAGTACCGGGCAGACGAAGTGCACATTATCGAAACCGGCGAACCAATCATTAACAAGGAAGAGTACGAATTGTGGCCCGACGGTCAGCACCACTGGGTGTTATCCACAAAACTTCCGCTGAGGAATGAACACGGTGAAATCATCGGAACATTCGGTTTGTCACGAGACATCTCAGCGCTAAAACTGGCTGAAGAGCGAATGGAGGCAAAGGTCGTTGAACTGGAGAAACTGGACGCCGACTTCAGTCACGAACAACGCCTGTTCAGCGCATTGATCGAAAATATACCGGATGCCGTCTATTTCAAAGATCGGAATTGCCGCTTCATACGAGTCAATCCGGCGATGGCGACGGACGCGGGTTTCAGGAATCCGGATGAGTTGATCGGGCTGACCGACGCTAACATCTGGGGCAGCAATTTATCCACCGAAGCTTTCGCCGACGAACTGCGGATTATGGAAACCGGCGAACCGATCGTCGGCAAGCAGGAAGAAGTGATTCGCAGGACAGACAACGAAAGACGCTGGGTCCTGTCAACAAAAATGCCACTGCGCGACGCTGACGGCAGTATTGTGGGTACGTTTGGCCTGGCTCGTGACATCACGACCCTGAAAGTGACACAGGAGTGGCTGAGCGAATCGCAGGAAAGGTTTGAATTCGCTGTGCAGGGCACCACCGACGGGCTCTGGGACTGGAACATACAGACCGACGAAGTTTGGTACGCACCTCGGTTTCGAGAACTGCTGCAGCTGACCGACGACAGTGAAAATCCGTTCCTGAATAAGTTGAGCAGCTTTACGGACCGCCTGCATCCGGACGATCGAGAACGCGTACTAACGTCATTCGACCAGCATCTGCAGCACAAGCAGCCTCATGATGAGGAATACCGCCTGAGACTGGAATCTGGTGAGTACCGCTGGTTTCGAGGACGCGGACAGGCTGACCGCGATGAGTCCGACCAGCCCATTCGCATGGCCGGTTCTATCCAGGATATCGACGATCAGCGCCAGATCCGAAACGAGCTGGCGCGTACACGTCTGCAGCTGCAGCAGGCACTTGAGGGTGGCCACGTTGGCATGTGGGACTGGAACATCGTCACCGATGAGATCACAGTCTCTCCGGAACTCATGCTGCAAATCGGCGAGGATCCCCGTCAGCCGTGGACCAGTCATGAGGACTGGAAACAACATCTCCACCCAGACGACATCGCCGACGCGACACAAAAAACATGGGACTATATTGAAGGACGAACGGAAGAGTATGAGTCTTCGTTTCGGCTGCGACATGCGAATGGTGAGTATCTCTGGATTCTATCCAGGGGAAAACTGTTTCGTGATGACAATGGCGATCCCGGCCGCTTTATCGGCGTACATATCGACGTCACGGAACTGCGGGAGGCCGAGGAGGCACTGGCACAAAGCGAGGCGAAGTTTCGGGGAATCTTCAACCAGACGTTTCAGTTTATTGGCCTCATGACGCCGGACGGCAATCTGATCGATGCGAATCAGGCTTTCCTTGCGGCCGCAGGAATCAACTCCGAAGAAGCGCTGAACAAACCGTTTCGAGACACCGTCTGGTGGTCACATTCCCCGGAACTTAAGAAACGCCTTCAGCAGGCCGTGGAAAAAGCTCGCGGAGGCGAATTCGACCGCTTCGAGGCGACTCTGCCGACGCCCGACGGCGCCACGATCGTTGTCGACTTCTCGTTGAAGCCCGTAATGAATGAGGAAGGTGAAGTCATGTTTCTCATTCCGGAGGGACGTGATGTCACCGAGCTAAAGAAATTCGAACGACAACTGCAGGCCAGGTCGGAGGAACTGGAACAAAGCAATCAGGAGCTGCAGCAGTTCGCCTACGTGGCTTCGCACGACCTGCAGGAACCGTTGCGAACGATTGTCGGGTTCTGTCAGCTGTTGGAAATGGAATACAAGGAAATACTCAACGACGACGGGAAGATGTATCTGGAAACGATTGTCGACGGCGGCAAACGCATGCAGCGGCTGATCAGCGATCTGTTGGAATACTCCCGTGTTGGTCGAATGGGCAACCCACGCGAACTCACTCCGCTGCGTCAGCCTGTTGATGAAGCTCTGGCACTGCTTCATTCAAGCATACAGGAAAGCGGTGCTGCCGTGACGATTGGTGCTCTGCCAGACGCGTGGGTCGACCATGCACAGATGATTCGCGTGTTTCAAAATCTCATTGGAAACGCGATAAAATATCGGGGCGACAAAGTACCGGACGTAAGAATCCAGGCTCAGGAATCGTCCGACGAGTGGAAAATTCGCGTTTCGGATAACGGCATTGGAATCTCCGAGGAATTTTCTGATCAGGTTTTTATAATCTTTAAGCGACTTCATACACGTGATGAGTATGCCGGGACCGGCATTGGACTGGCAATCTGCAAGAGAATCGTCGAACGTCACGGTGGCTCGATCCGCCTGATTGCCGACAGGAATGAGGGATCGACGTTCGAATTCACGTTGCCGAAACGCCCTCCCGTTTAAACACGACAGGACGCTACAGCAGTATTCAAGAAGAGATGTGGACGTGGGGTTCGTGGGAAAACGACTCGCGCGAACGGAAAGACGTTTGCCACGGCCACAAGTCAGCGTCGTACGCTGTCGTTCATCCCCTCGACGTTCTGTCAGAGAAGGCATGGGCGTTCAACTGAAACAGAAATGATCCAGAACATCTCAAGACAAATCCTGCTGGTCGAAGACAGCCCGTCCGATGCCCATCTGGCGATGCGCGCTTTCGCGCAAAGCACGTTTGCATCCACTGTCAATCATGCCAAAGACGGTTCCGAGGCGCTGGCGATGCTCAGACGGGAAGGCACTTTTCATGAGTGTCCGCGTCCCGATCTGATTTTCCTGGATCTCAACATGCCACGTGTCAACGGAAAGCAGGTACTTGACGAACTTCGCGTTGATCCGGACCTGAGCTTGATTCCGATCGTCGTGCTTTCGACATCCACGGATGACACGGACGTGCGGGATGCGTATCGGCTTGGTACCAACAGCTACGTCGTCAAACCGGTCGACCTGAACGAATTCTTCCGCGCGATCGAAGCTGTCCAGAGCTACTGGTTTCAGCTCTGCGCCCTACCTGCGTCACAGAACTGAATCAGTCCCTGACTTGCGGAATGGCTGGTTGCAACGATACTGCACGCTCCGTTGACGCCGCCATCCACGCCTTTCCACGATACTCATTTTTTTCAGAGTCTTTTCAATGTCGGACCTCCGGATTGTCAACTTTCCTCATCCCGCACTTCGCTGGAAATCGAAAGATGTCACTCGTATTGACGCTCAGTTGAAGGACTGGATTGCGCAGATGTTCGACCTGATGTACGCAGCACGCGGGATTGGCCTGGCAGCAAACCAGGTGGGCTTGCCCTATCGACTGTTTATCATCAACCCATCGGCGGATCCCGCCGAAAAAGAACTGGAACAGGTCTTTATCAATCCTCAGATCATCAAACGCAATGGCAGCGAAGACGCGGAAGAAGGGTGTTTGAGCCTGCCGGAGATCTATGGGCCGGTCACTCGGGCCGAACGGATCACCGTGGAAGCTTTTGACCTCACAGGTGAAAACTTCGCCTACGAACTCGCGGGCATCCACGCCCGCGTTGTTCAGCACGAAAGTGACCATCTGGACGGTGTTATGTTCACTGACAAGGTCGCTGCAGACGCGTTGGCGGAGTTGCAGCCCCTGCTGGACGACATGACCGCACAGATGACGCGTCAACAGCAGGAAGGGCAACTTGCGTCTAACGACGAGTTGCTTGCGGAATTGAAGCGACTGCAGACCGAACGCACCGACGGCTGACGCCCATTCGCACTTTCTTCATCGGCAAAGGCGCATGCCGACGGTCCGGCACCGCTGACTGACCACCGGAGACCGCTTTAAGGGCACGCTTCAACGAAGAATAGCGACTTCCGCCACTGTTCAGCTGCGAAATTGCCTGCCAGGCCCGCGACACGCCCGTGTAACACGCTCTAATCGAATATTCCGTGCAGGAACCAGTCGCCCAGCACAATGTCGCGATAGATCCAGTACGCGGCCTGATCGGATGTCCGGACGCGGTAATAGTCGCGATGAATGGCCGATTCGTGCCACCATTGAGTCTCAATCCGCTCCGGACCGGCAATGTCGACAACGCGACACGTTTGGCCCTGTCGAACAAAACCGTCAGCCAACGGATTTGTGTCCGCGTCGCCGATGCGTTCTGCCGCCGACAGCAGCCGCAAGGGCCGGTCAACGACCTTATGACCGGGCACACTCGCAGCGTCAGACGTCACCAGATCAGACAGTCGGTTGTCGGTATGTGTCGAGGACGCGGATTCTGAGGTCATCAGGGGCCTCAGTTCGACGGCGCATTCCGGTACAGGGTTGTCGACCGGATGGACGGTCAGCACGGCTTCTTTGCCCAGCCTGTTGCTCAGACGGTTCACGACAGCAGCCAGCTCTTCTGCCGGATCAATATGCAGGTTGGAACTAAACAGGTCTTTCTGATGAGCAACCGGCAATGGAACGACCGTTGACTGCATGGATATGGCCATCACAGCTTGCCGAAACGCCAACGATTCCAACCGCAGCTTCAGCACGGCAAACAGCTGCGATGCCGACTGCAGAGGTTTGATGACTTCTGCGACAAAATCGATGTGGCCACCGTCTTCCTGTTTCAGCCGGCACGTCAGCTGGACAGTTCCCAGATGGCGTCGCTTCAGCTGCTCCACGATGTCCTCCGTCAGGTGTTCAATCACCTGACAGATTCCACGCCGGTCCGACACCGGGAATTCCGACACCCAGGTCGCCTGAACAGGATCAGCTTCAGGGATTGGCTCAATGATTTCGCCTTCCACACCCCTGAGTTGCCACAGACGCCGGATCGCATCACTGGACAGACGAGAGGGCAGGTCTTCCTGTGGTAGTTCCAGCAATTGCTGAATGCTCAGGATTCCCAGCTGCCGCAGAACCCGAGCGTCGGCGATCGGAATTCGGGCGGCGGCAATCGCCAGTGGTCGCAGCCATGACTCAGCCTGTCCTGGAGGTATAATTACGATCGGAAGATCCCACTGCGGTGATTCGACATGTCGACCCCGCGTTCGAGATCCGCGACCGCGTCGCCGCACATCATTGTGCTGCAGAAAATGTCCTTCCGTGTGCGCGAAGGCCCACGCTGTCGCAACGGAGTCACTGATGGCAACTCGACAATGATAATTCCTGCCGGCCAGGCGGTTGATCACCTGTTCTGCCAGCGATGATTCGCCTCCGAATAGTGAACCGCAACCGGTGATGTCCAGGTGCAGGCAATCGGGCACCGGCATCTCGTCCAGCCCGACAATCGGAGCAAATCTGCGTGTGTGTTCCGCAACTTCCTGCAACACACGGCGATCGTCGTTCGGCTGCCATTCAACAAACTGAATTTCCGGGGTCGCCGACTGACCTTGCCGACGATTGCCTGGGATCAGCGGAGTCGACATGCTTCTGGCTTCGGCCAGCGGCATCCCGGGTCTGACTCCGGCAGACCATACGTCGTTCGAGACCGCGACCACAGTCGGACCTCCCTTTGCCGCTGAAAACAGCTCGCGCACAAAAAACTGATCGGACGTGCCTTCTGTTTTATGACGACGTAAGGACGGATCCGGAGCCTGTGGGTGCTGCGAAGTATGAACGACGACATGCGACCGTCGATCAGCTGGCAGTTTCCTCTGCGCCTGCTGGACGGGCCAGTTCTGGAACCTCAAGCACATCACCCGTTTCATAGTGGCATTCCAGCAATGCACAACCGTTGTGCTGGACCGCGTTCTTCGACCGTATCAGACGCACAGCAATCTGAGACCGATACCGGGCAGTTTCGCCGACAGAGACCACTGATTCCGTTACCTGAGCTGATTGTACATGAAATCGAAGGTCTGCCCATGAGCTCTGATGAAGTGCCTGAGCGGGACGGATCAGAAACACTGTCACTCCACTGGTTTCCACCGCCAGCTGCAGACGACGCTGAGCCGTTGACGACAATCGATCGATCCATGTCACAACAACCTGAACGCCGGAACTGCGCCCCAGTTGTTCAAGCGCCCATAGCGTCTCAGTTCTCTGGTGTTGCTGTCGCTGCGAATAGCTGCCCGCATTGTCTGAATGGAAACGATGACGTCCGGGCCTGTCCGTCTGTGGTCTGACAACCAACAGTCTGGAAACCGGTATTCCTGTGTTACGAACAGCAGCAGGATTGAAGCACCCACGACCATCCACAACAGCAAAGGCACCAGGCCTTCCCAGAAATCCGGCCGCACATCGGAACGCCACAGACGATGCTCGATTGCCGGGACCATCACTGATCCACTCAATCAACGAACCGGACGGCAGACCGGCCTGAGGCAGAAGGGCATCCAGCGAAGGCAACCCGGTAGAGACCACCTCTCTGCCTGGATTATGCGGTTGTGATTGAACCAACTGACGCCGAAGCATTTGCAGCGCAGAAGATGTAGCAGACATAAAGCCATTCGCCCGGTGATGTGTGCGGCCGCACCGGCATCACACAAAACATAAACCGCTTCCAGAGATCTACCTCCGTCACCATTCAACGCTTCCACAAAAATTCGTCGCCACGCAAAGATGACGACGACTAATTGTCAGACATGAACATGAGAAAGATCATTTGAAAAACAGAGGAACAAGACGGCTTCCCTACCACGTTAAATGAACGAAACAGGATCCGCCTGACAGTCCCTCTGATCGGCGAACTCACCAGGCTGTTTTAGGAAAGTTGACACACCAAGTCAACATTCAGCAAATCCTGAATAATCTACAGATTCGGTACACCACCCCGATGCCCCCAGGATGTGGTGTCACTCTCGGTTCAGTAAACCTGGATGTCGGGAGAATTGCTCATGATCTTTTTTTCAACGCCATAATCAATCTGCCCGTGTCTCAGAACAGACCAACACCCATGGGACCGATACCAACACACGGCAAGATGAACCTAGACACCTGGTGTTAGTTGTGTTTGCTCCCCCTGCCCTGTCATCGGCGCACAAAAAAACGGCTGACGGTTAAATAACCATCAGCCGCTTAATTCCACAAGCAGGTTCAAGGAACCTACCTCTTCTTCTTCTTGGCAGCCTTCTTCTTCTTAGGAGCAGCCTTCTTCTTCTTAGCTACCTTCTTTTTGGCAGCCTTCTTCTTAGGAGCAGCCTTCTTCTTCTTGGCGGCCTTCTTCTTAGGAGCAGCCTTCTTCTTCTTGGCGGCCTTCTTCTTTGGAGCGGCCTTCTTCTTGGCGGCCTTCTTCTTGGCGGCCTTCTTCTTCGGTGCAGCTTTTTTAGCTGTCTTCTTTTTCACTTTTTTCTTGGCCACGAATTCCTCCTTAAAACAAGATCAACGGATGGCCATCCTGCCGCAGTCACCGGGCTTCAAAAACCAATGGGCAAGAATAACCAGAAGTCAAGAAACAAATCACCACGCCACCTCGGCTGTGGCGACGCAGATTCCTTTCATGCCGAGGACCGTGTTGAAGTCTGCTGTTGGGCAAAGTCCTTCGCCACGATGCTTCAATGCAACACAACAGAATCTGCTGTCAACGTTCGGCCGGAATCGTATTTAATGTTTCAGAATGTGCAAGACTGTTATGCAGTGTCAGCGGTGTTGATTGAGAAGTTTTTTGAGATTAACGCACATCTGATGTTGACGACAAGTGAACGTCGCGGCGACAGCGGCGGTACTTGACTGCGTGCGCGTTGCGTTGTTCGAAAGCGCTGCTCAACACAACTCACAAGACATGTTTCAATACCTTGTGCAGCAACGGCAGGATGCAACGTGTGTTCGTTTCGTCGCACAAAACACAGGCGTTTTAAAAAAAACACGACTACACACGCGCGCTCCTGTTGCCTCGCCGCTTCGTACCGACAGCGTTGCTGCGAGCACAACAACACGTCGTTAGCGGTTCACAATTACGTGACTTCGCACGCCGACAAACTGCATTTCAGGATGCTTCAAGTTCACCCAAAACCTGTTTCAGATAGTCCATGCTTTTTTTTGCAATTTTCTCTGCGCCAGGGCTGTAATCGAACACTTCAACCGAAACCCAACCCTGATAGTCGACATCAAGCAACGCTTTCAGAATTGGATGGTAGTCCGTTTCTCCCATTCCAGGTCCAAGCAGATTTGTATCATTCACATGAAAGTGACCGCAGATGTCGCTGTGTCGATGAATCAATTCCGACACCGTATCCGACTCGGCACCCACCATAGCTTTGACGTCCTGATGCAGAATGAATGACGGATGATCCACCATTTGCATCAGGGAAACCGCATCGGCGCACGTATTGACGAAGTCCGTTTCCTTTTTCGTCAGCGGTTCCATGCAGAGTACGACATCGCGTTCCTGAAAGGTCGGCACGGCCGCCCGAAAGACTTCAGCGGCGTAGTCCATGGCCTGTTCGGTTGTGATGCCCTCCAGCAGGTTTCTTTGTTGAGGCGATCCGAAGACCAGAACCCGTCCCCCCAGGGCTGCACACGTATCAGCCAGCAGTTTCAGATAATCAACGGTGGCCGTGCGAACAGCCGCGTCCGGCGACGTCAGGTACAGGCCATTCGTTTTCGCCAACAGCCAATGCAGACCAATGATTTCCAGGCCATGATCACTGGCTGTGTTCTTCATTTCTGAAAGCGTGGCTGCAGAAACGCTGGCCAGGTCATCGGAAATACTGAAGGGTGCGACTTCAATGCCCGTGTACCCCACGTCGGCAATAATGCGGCACTGCTCGACCCAGCTTGTGTCTTCAAATAGTTCCTGACAGATCGCGAATTTCATTCAAAAAACCTTTCGAACAACGTGAAACAGGTCAGCCCGGGAATGATCGAACACCAGGCAGGCGGATTAACGTCCGCCGTTACGGCCGGTGGCAATCGGCACCACGAGCACCGTTGTCACTGATGAGACGCCAGCCAATGGAACGTCCGCAGGCTGACGGATTTGACGGACGTTACCGTCGTGTCACAGGAATTGTTTGGACCGATTGCATCATTTGCAATAGTCCGTTGAGAAACAACCGCACAACAGGAATCTGCAGTCACTTCGGTCATGCGGACCATCTTCTGATTGGTCAATAGTCAACGAACCGTTTGACCATCGGTATTGAGCGACCTAGATGATATTGGGTTGTGCTGCGTCCGGTCCGGGCGATGACTGCGTCGACAGCAGGACGTTTGGCACATTATGGGCACAACGTGATAAAGGAAAGACACGAGTGGTTACTTCTGCAGAAGATCCCCAATCTCAGAACGGTCTTGATGACCTGTTTGACCGTGTTAACCAACTGCTTGGTTCGACCCCTGTGCGCAGTGATGAGGCCGGCGAGGATTACGGCGACGAGCCGCAACAGCACCCACACGTTGATCCAGGGCAGCCGTTCACACCACGTCAGCCGCAGTCCATTCGCGAAAGCGGAATCTCTGCGGCACTGATCGAACGCCTGATCATGAAGTATCTGTATCAGGTTGGCCTGTCGACCAGTCGCAGCATTGCTGCGCAAATGAAACTGCCATTCAAAGTGATTGAGCCGATTCTGAAGCAACTTCGTTCAGACAAGCAGATCGACCTCGCAGGCACCACCAACACGGGCGACTCAGAATTCATGGTGACAGAATCCGGCCGTGACCGGGGGAAACGCTACCATGAAGAATGCACCTATTTCGGTGCGGCGCCCGTTTCGCTGCAGGACTACATCAGTTCTGTCTCGGCACAGTCGATCGCGGGTCAGATCGTGACCGCCGCCGACTTGAAAAAAGCATTCGACGGATTGATCATAAGTGAGGACATGCTGGATCGGCTGGGACCAGCCGTCAATTCCGGTCGCGGCATGTTCTTGTTCGGAGAGCCGGGCAACGGCAAGACCAGCATTGCCGAACGAGTGACAGATGCCTTTGGCACCAGTATCTGGCTGCCGCGGGCTCTGTATATTGAGGGAGAGATGATCCGCCTTTACGATCCCGGTATTCACGTGATTGTCGAGGATCAGTCTGCCGGAGGACTTATGGATTCACAGCAGATTGACCGTCGATGGGTACGGATTAAGCGACCCACGGTGATTGCCGGCGGTGAACTCACAATGAGCGAGCTGGAGATCACCAAGAACGAGGTCTCAAAAATCTGCGAATCTCCACTGCAATTGAAAAGCAATTGCGGCACTCTGGTGATCGACGACTTTGGGCGTCAGACCATGCCCGTCGACGTTTTGTTGAACCGCTGGATCGTGCCGTTGGAAAAACGCTACGACTTTATGAATCTGCCCAGCGGCAAGAAGATTCAGGTGCCATTTGACCAACTGATCATATTCAGCACGAACCTTGAACCGAAGGATCTTGTGGACGGGGCGTTCCTGCGGCGAATTCCTTATAAGATTGAAGTCCCGGACCCATCGGAGGCCGAGTTCCGCAAACTGTTCAGCATCATGTGCGGCGTATTGAACTTCGAAGAAAAACCGGAGTGCATCGATTATCTCATTGAGACGCATTATCGGGCCGTTAATCGGCCGTTTCGCCTCTGTCAACCTCGTGACCTGCTGCTACAGGTCCAGAACTACTGTAACTACCATCAGAAGCCTCTCGAAATATCGAAAGAGTCGTTTGATTGCGCTGTCGAAAACTACTTCTCGGTAATGATGTAGAAACTCAGTGCCGTGGCAGTAGGCGCCGACACGCCAGGTCCTTCAGCGTATCGTTTCTCACTGCGAGACGCTGGCGAGCCTGTTGCTGCCGGACGGCCGTTCGTACAACCTGTCGATCATCGACCGTTGTTCACGATGGACGCCACGCACGCGACCACGTGGTGTGTTCACTGAAGGCCGCGTCTACCGCCGGGCCGAGTTTTCCGGCTCCGCCGCGAGCAGACTGCGTTTGGTCCCCCGCCATGGACGAATGTCGAGCACAAACGGTTCGAGTGCGTCGTCGAATCCGTTAATGTGGTGGTATTCGGCCATTCGTTTCAGTTTCTTGGCCACGGTCAGTTCACCGGGATGACGAGTCGCCGGAGCGCGGCCCCAGAGTATCTGCGAACCTCCGCCGGTCCCGATTCGGAACTGCAGGTCGTCCACTTCATCATCTATCGCCAGTCGGCGTGGCGCATGGATTGTCGTCAGGCCCAACGCTGTCCACCAGGACTCCCCCGCCTTGTTGTTACGCCTCAACACGGCTGCCAATTGCGCGGCCCCGGTGACAGCCGGGTCACCCCAGGATTCGCCAAGATTTCCCAGCGGCACACTCGTCACATCCTTGATGATGGGATAACGACCAATATCGGCGGCGGTGAAATCAGTATTCGGCAGCAGGTGACCGTGTCGGTCGATCGGGTAGTAGCTGCCACCAACGACCTCAACCATCGCCACCGGTTCGCGGTAGACGACCTCGACGTGGATCCGAGCCGGATACGACTTGCGCACCTGCTTCAGTCCTTCAATCCACGGATGCGTGTAAAATGCCAGAGCGATTTTTTCACTCAACTCCGGGTCCAGCAGTGACAGAGATTCATCAAATCCGGCCCGTGCAAAGACCTGTTTCACAAGATCGGGTGGCACCCAGTGTGGCGGCGGCGTGATGATTACGTGTTCCACGCCAACACGATACTCTTCCCGATTCTCCAGTTGAGGCAACTGCCGCGCCACCTGAGGCCAGAACAACCACGAAAGCGCGAGTGCAGCTCCCAGGACCAGCCGCGTCGGTCGGAACATCCAGCGCACGAATCGCTGACTGATCGTCGGCGACTTCGATTTGCGTTTTCTGGATGCCGGAGCGCGAGCCATTGGTCAGCAGATCCTACGGTGTCATGAGCCGCCGGTGGCGGCGATATCTGTATCGACCAGCACCATTCGTTGGAGCGGCAGAAAAGTCAACACTCTAAATGTCGGCAATACGACCCCGGCGACACTCGCAAAGACCGACACCTGCAGACTTTTCCGATTCCTGACATAAACGTGTCTATTGTCCCGCCTGCGCAGCGTTCCATGAGTCGAACGTGCCAGAATACACGTCCCGTGTCGCCGTGTTTTTACAGATTGTGAAGTGCCGCGCGACAAACTTTTCTGCCGTTGTATCGGTTACGAAGACTGGGCAAACCGCATAGATTCTTCAGCCCCGTCATGCCACGCAGCAGAAAGCAACAGCGTTTCCGCCGTCACCAGTCAGCGGTCGGCATTTCCGGAACGAGAATTTCAGTGATAGGAGGTATCCCGGGAACAGCTTGCGTATCCTAGGTGGTGTCGCAGCCGTTCAGACCAACACCCGATGGTGCATCAACACGGAATTCATACTCATCCATCGTTCATGGCTGCGGGGCCCTGGACGACCGCAATTTCGCAACGCGGGATATCGGCATTCATTCCCATGAAGCGTTTTCTTCAAAAACTGCTCGGTGACCGCGGCGAACGTGCCGCCGTGCGATTTCTGAAAAAGGAGCGATTCAGGATCATTGTCCGCCAGTACCGAAATCAGTTTGGTGAGATCGACATCATCGCCATGGACGGGCCGCAGATTGTGTTTGTGGAAGTCAAGACACGGCAGTCAACAGACGCCGGCCAGCCATATGAAGCCGTCGATCGTCGCAAACAACAGAAGCTCACGAACCTCGCATTGGCCTGGCTCAGGAAGCACAAGCGACTGGAGCAGTCGGCACGGTTTGATGTCATTTCAATTGTCTGGCCTGAGGATTCCGCGGAACCGACAATCGAACACTTCAAACACGCGTTCGACGCTACCGGCGCAGGTCAGTTTTTCAGCTGATATGCCTCCTGAGTATTGATGTCTGTGACAGTGCGTACCGAATGTCCCGCACCAGTGATGTCCGTCTTTTGATTGGAGAGTACCGTGACCTGAGGTCTGCCGAAGCATTTCCGATTTATGTAATCTCAACTCCCTTTGAGTGGATTTGTGGATCTGACAGGAAGCGAAGACCATGCCGCGGCGATTTCCGTTTCCGCTTTCGGTCACAAATAGATATTTGACAGGGCTTTACGTGAGAGCCACACGGGTATGTCGCTGCACGTGAGGCAGAACAGATGATCTCAGAGGGATTCCATGTGTGATCGATGTGACGGCGGGCCCGGTTATCTCGGTGGTGTTTTCTGGCAGGGAATGGCTGAAATCTCCCCGATGTGATCGCCCGTCTTTCGTTAGTTGTGACAAGGACGGTTCTACACACAGACGCCGTCTGTCTGGATGGCTATGATGACCTAAGCACAGCACGGTCGCCGCAAGCCACGAACAACTTCCGCCTCTCAAACACAGGAGTAGCCGGCATGTCAGACATCTTCAGGTCTCTGGCCGCAGCACTGATGCTTTGCAGTTTGTGTTTTGCCCAAAACAACAACCAGGGCCAGAACAATCAGTTTCCCGGTGGAATTCTCATCAACGCAGACGGTGTGATCGCTTCGCCGCAGGCCCGACGGATCAACCCGGCCCTGGAACAAAAGCGGTTGAAAGCACTGGCTGGTCAACACTTGTCGTCGGAAATGGCAACGGCCAGCGAACTGAGAAAAGTATCGCTGGTCAAACTGGAGAAGGAGCTTCAGAAAGCTGTCGACGCGGGCAGGGAAATCGATCCCAAACTGCGATACCTGGCCGGCATTACTCAGGTGCAGTACATATTTGTCGTGCCCGAAACCGGTGACCTGGTGATCGCCGGACCAGCGGAAGGATTCGCTCCGTTGCAGGACGGACGGGTCGTGGGCGTGGAATCCGGACGACCGGTGCTGACGCTGGATGATCTGCTGGTCATGCTGCGACTGGCCAGCACGCGGCAGTCGCTGGGCTGTTCGTTTGATCCGGAGCCATCGCGTCTGGCGGCTGCTCAGGCATGGAACAACGCCAACAGTTCCCCTGCCAGTCTGAATGTTGCCCGGCAGCGGTTTTATCAGATGGCAAAAGTTCTGGGAAACTGGAACGTCACGGTCTTTGGGCTGCCCAAATCCTGTCATGCCGCCGTGACGGCAGTGGAAGCCGACTATCAGATGAAACGCATCGCCCTGGGTCTTGACCGTCCCCGCATTCGGGGCTTTCGAAGTTACCTGGACATGGCTCGCCCCGGTGGCAACACGATGCGGCGCTGGTGGTTTGCGGCTCGCTACGAAGTGATCGAACGGTCTCCCGATGGTCACGTTTTTCACATTTCCGGTCCCCGGCTGCAGCTGCTTTCTCAGGATGAACTCGTCGATGCGCAGGGCAATCGATCAGACGCGGCCTTCTCTGAAATCACAGCCGAGAAGTACACTCGACAGTTCAACAAACACATGCAGGCCCTCTGCACGCAGGTGCCGAGTTTCGCTGGCATTCAAAACCTTTTTGATCTGGCGGTCGTCGCTGCACTGATCCAGAGCAACGATCTGCCGGATGCCGTCGGCTGGCAACCGACACTCCTGCTGGACGACAAGGCTTTGCCCGTGCAGGAATACACCGTGCCGACGGAGGTCCCGTCACTGGTCAATGTTAAGTCCGTCAGCCGCAGTCTGCTGCTGGGCGTCACTGGCGGTGGAGTCACCATCGTCCCCGATCGCATTATCCGCCGGACCAATGTCCTGCCCGCGGACAGAACGCCGGAGATCATGTCTGCAGACGCTGTGGCATCGTGGTGGTGGGACTGAATCTGCCCTGGGGCGTTCTCCACGAACAAAAAACTCGTGAACGCGATGGAAAATCGCCGGGGTCATGGCGACGGTGGCTTTCTGACATTAACATCGGCGTCCCCCCTGAATCTCTTTCCCTGCCGGAGTCCCTCCCAATGACCACCTTCCAATGTTCGACCATCCTTGTGTTGATGACCCTCGTCACTGCGCCTTTGCTGGCGGAAGGCGAAGTTGAAGACGGTTTTATTTCGCTGTTTAACGGAGAAGACCTGACCGGATGGACTGTGCCGGAAGGCGACAACGGCCATTGGAAGGTTGTCGATGGCGTTATCGACTACGACGCTCAATCAGAAGCCACGGGCGACAAAAATCTGTGGACCAAACAGGAGTACGGTGACTTCATCATGAAAATCGACTGGCGTCTCAAGCAGACCAGCGGCTTTTATGATGTGCCCATCGTGCTGCAGGACGGCAGCTACTTAACCGATGCCAACGGTAAGAAACTGACGATCAAATCGCTCAATGCGGATTCCGGAATTTTCGTTCGAGGCGTCGGCACAGCGCAGTTGAATATCTGGTGCTGGCCGGTCGGTTCCGGTGAGGTCTATGGAGTTCGCAACAACAAGAACACCCTCCCGGAAATTCGAGCCGGTGTAACTCCACGAATCAACGCCGACAAACCTGTGGGCGAATGGAATCAGTTTGTCATCATCATGGTTCAGGATCGGCTGACCGTGATCCTCAACAATCACATGGTGCTCGAAAACGCTCAGCTGCCGGACGTGCCCGAACGCGGTCGAATCGCACTGCAGCATCACGGTGGTGTCAATGAAGACGGCAGTTTCAAGCCGGCATCAAGTCTGGTTCAGTTTCGCAACGTCTGGATCAAAGAACTTCCGGCGAAGGTGAAGTAGGACGCGTCACGTTGAGCCCAGTATATTAGTTATCGACGGGCCCGCCTATTTCGGTCCGAAGAATCGGCCGCTAAGACAACAATAACAAATCGGAGTTTACTAAATGTTCAAAAACGTCCTGACAGTTCTTTCCATTGCATGCCTTATTTGCTGCGGCTCACTATCAGCTGCGGAAAAGGCACGCGTCCTGATGGTGACACAAAGTGCCGGGTACAAACATGGATCGGTAAACCGAAAAGAAAAGGACCTCGCCGTGGCGGAGGTTGCCATGATTCAATTGGGACAGACGACGGACTTGTTTTCCGTCGACTGTACTCAGGACTGTGCGGCGGACCTGAGCAAAGACAACCTGCAGAACTACGACATTGTCATGTTCTACACCACCGGCAAGCTGCCGGTCGCTGAGCCGGACCTGGAGTACTTCCTGAACGAATGGCTGCAGCAGAAAGGGCACGGCTTTATCGGATTTCATTCTGCCACGGATACCTACAAAGACTACCAGCCGTACTGGGACATGGTCGGCGGCAGCTTTAACGGACATCCGTGGGGTGCTGGCAACACCGTGACGATCAACGTTCACGAACCGGGTCACCCGACCATGAAGCCGTTCGGCAAAGAGTTCCAGATCAAGGACGAGATCTATCGCTACAAAAACTGGCAACCGGAAAAGGTGCGAGTGCTGATGAGTCTGGACATGTCGCGGTGCAAACCGTCTGAGCCGTATCACGTCCCCGTTGCCTGGGTGAAGTCGTACGGCCAGGGCAAGGTCTATGTCAACAACCTCGGCCACAATCCATCGACGTGGGCCGATGAACGATTTCTGCAGTCTGTGACTGCCGGTGTGAAATGGATTAGAGGCGATGTCGACGGAGAATCGGCACCGAACCCGGAATTGTCGGCGGCGCAGGAGTCGGCCGCGAAAGCTGCCGCCGAGGCGTCAAAATAAAAGACGCAGGAGCAATACCTGATCAGTGTGCCACTTATCGTTACCCCCGAATCCGGTTAGCCGTGCCACTGCTTGCTCGCAAGCAGTGGAAATCCGAGGAGGAGAAGACGAGTACGAGACGCGAGGACGATCTTTGTGTGCGTTCGCTCGTCCTCATACTTCCTGCTCATCTTTTCGTGCTCGGTGCGAAAACGGGCGGCGCGAAAACGAGTGTCGGCCACTTGTCTGTGGCCAACTGAAATGGTTGGTCAGACACTGAACGTCCTGGCCCGGTTTCTGCACAGTACCTGCGACCGATGGCCCCGGTGGGTTTGACTGAAGCAGCGACACACACTGGCAGAGCCAGTGCCACACACAAAAGAAGCCCGGCAGTTCAAAATGCCGGGCTTCAATTTTTTTCCTGCTGCCAATATCAGCTTATCCAAGCAGATCCTTCACGGTGTCTCGTTCTTCGCGAAGTTCAGCGACGGTGGCGTCAATCTTCGCCTGGGCGAATTCGTTGTGCTCCAGCCCCTGAGCGATTGACCATTTTGAACCATCGCTGGTGACAGGAAAGCTGCTGATCAGACCTTCGTCCACGCCGTAGCTGCCGTCACTGCAGATAGCGGCACTGAACGTGGCTCGTGCGGCCGTGGGGTTGTGGACGGCCTTGACCGTGTCAATGATGGCATTCGCCGCTGAAGCGGCACTGGATGCTCCACGAGCCTCAATAATAGCCGCTCCGCGTTTCTGCACAGTCGAAATGAAATCGTTCTGCAGCCATGCTTCGTCGTTGATCACTTCGGCCGCCGGTTTGCCACCGATCTTTGCGTTGTAGAAATCCGGATACTGAGTAGCCGAATGATTGCCCCAGATCGTCATGTTGGAGACCGCAGTCACCGGTTGCCCGGACTTCTGGGCAAGTTGTGAAATCGCTCGATTCTGGTCCAGCATGGTCATGGCGTACCAACGGTCATTCGGCACGTCAGGAGCATTGTTCATGGCAATCAGGCAGTTTGTATTGCATGGATTGCCAACCACCAGAACTCGCACGTCAGACGCCGCTGCATCAGAAATTGCTTTTCCTGTGCTGGTGAAAATCGGTCCGTTGATCTTGATCAGGTCGCCTCGTTCCATGCCTTTACCACGAGGAATACTGCCCACACACACCACCCAGTTGCAATCTGCAAACCCATCGTTCAGATGATCGCTGTCGGCTTTCACAACACCAGCCAATGTGGGAAATGCACAGTCATCCAATTCCATGTGAACGCCGTCCAGCGCGGACATGGCCGGTGGGATCTCAACAAGGTGCAGGATCACAGGCTGGTCGGGCCCAAACACCTGGCCGGAAGCAATTCTATACAGCAGCGAGTAGCCGATCTGGCCTGCAGCACCTGTCACAGCAACTCGAATGGGGGCGGACATCAATTCTCTTTCCAATGCAAAATTCAGTAGCAAGCCCGCCGCGATACAAATCTCACAACGGCAGGCAGGATCGACGCAGATTGTAGCGAGCCGGCGGTTGCGATTTCAAAGCACCCGATCATGTTTGTCTGAAGACCAGGTGGCGTTTCGCCAACACCGACAATCACATCAGACATCACACAGTTTCATTGCTTCCGTCAGGCCCGTGAGTGCGTCTCTGGTGGGAATGAATTCCTGCCCCACGTAGCCTTTGTAACCCACCTCAAGCAGCTTTCTCATGATCGGGGCGAACTGAACTTCCTGAGTATCGTCCAGTTCCGCCCGACCTGGGCAACCGGCGGTATGCACGTGACCAATGATGTCCTGCATCTGATCAATTCGCCGCATGACATCACCGTTCATCACCTGGACGTGATAGATGTCAAACAGCAGTTTGACTCGATCAGAGCCCACGCGTCGCAGCATGGCGGCGACCTGATCGACATCGTCGCCCTGATAGCCGGGATGGCCTTTCATCGGATGTGTGTCGTCTCGCGTATTCAGGTGTTCAAGGCAAATTGTCACGCCTTTCTTTTCTGCGTACGGCGCCAACTTCTTCAGACCCTTGACACAATTGTCCATGCCCTCTTCCAGCGGGATCTCACCACTATTGGGATCCTCGGCGTTGCGCCATTTGAATCCGGTGAACGCAATCACACTCGGAAAGCCTGCATCGGCGCAGCCATCGATGACTTTTTTCGTACGCTCGATCACTTCATCGTGATACAGCGGGTTGTTCAGCCCCTTCACGAACGGAGCTCCCGGCATCCCATTCGATGCGATTGCACAAACGAGTCCGTGTTTCTGCAGAGTGCCAAAGTCCTCCGGACCGACGATCTCCACCGATTTCCCGCCCAGCTTCGTGGTGATTTCGCAGGTCCTGTCCAGACTCCACTTGTCGCCGGCGACGTTGAAACACCAGAACACGACCGACTGTTTGATGCGGCCGTTGACCACAGCGTTCTCAGGAACGGCAGCCGACAGCCTGGTGCCCGTCAGCCCTGCGACAGCTGCAGCTCCCAGCGAACCGCAGAGCAACTGTCGACGGTTGAACGGCCGCTCGCCGACAGAAGTGTTGTCCGCATTGTTGATGGTTTCGTCTTTGTGGAATGTGGATGCTGCGGCGGAACGGTCATCGGACATGAGTTCTTCCTTCTGTGAGGCATCAGCGACAGGATCACCAGAGTCGCGATTTATTTCATTTCTGAAGCGCGTTCCTTCGTGTTCGAATGAACGCACGTGGCAGTCTTCAATCCTACCACTCTACTGTGACAAATGAAACTTCGTGCAGTCTCGGTTTGTTGCGAAGTGTGATTAGTTGTGGCGGGACTGAGCCCACAAAGCAGGCCGCTCCGAGCCAATGAATTGAAGAATGCAACAACGAATTACACCGCCCGAATGTCAGAGCAAAGGTATCTACACAACTTTACCCTCCTGTTTTTACGGGAGGGTCGGACGAGGTAGCGGCCGGGGAGGGAAACTGGCAGTCGAGGCGTGAATGTATGGTCGACGATAAAAGGCCCTCTCCGGGCCTGATAGCCCGACTCTCCCGCTTGCGGACTGTTGATTTAATGGGACTTACAACACGTGAGATTTAATATAATGACGTAGGCATTGTTGGTGAAGCGTTTCCCGATACTCGTACCGGCGACAGCATGTTTCAGAAATCCGTCAACGCGGGGTATTGGCAGGCTCCTCCGCTCAAGCGCAATCAGATCGTTCTGTTTCAAACATTCCTTGAAGATCGCATCCCTGACGATCATCCCGTCAGGTTGCTCGACGAGCTGGACTGGACCGACTGGGAAGACACCTATGACCGCCGCAAAGGACAGCCGCCCATTCATCCCGGCATTCTGTGTAAAGTTCTGCTGTTCGCCATGACGCGGCGGATTCGCAGTTCACGAAACATAGAATACGCAATCAATCACTCCATCGACTTCATTTGGCTCGTGTCCGGCCGCAGTATTGATCACACCACCATCAGCGAGTTTCGTCGAAAACATGGCGATCAGATCAGGAACATTCATCGCCAGGTGATTCGTACGGCCATCGATATGGGCCTGGCTCGATTGTCTGATCTGTGCATCGACGGATCGCGAATTCTGGCTGACGCGAATCGATACAAGACCTGGACTGTTCGCAGAGTTAAAAAACTGCTCATCGAACTCGAGGGCCGGATCACGAGGACAATGAACGAACTGGAATTCAATGATTCCATTGACGACGGTCTGCCGGCCGACAGTCTTCCCCCTGAACTGGCCGATCTGACAGCTCGGCAGACGAAGATGAAACAGGTATTGGCCGAACTTCGTGCGATGGACACTCGCCGCAGAATGAAAGGTGTCGATCCGGAAAAACGTCCCGCTCAACTGCCAAAGGCCGACCTCGATGCACGCATTCTTCCCAACAAGGAAGGTGGATCTGCTCCGAACTATACGCCGGTTTGCGTGAACGAAATGCTGCACGGGTTCATTGTGGAAGCTGACGTTGTGGTGGGGAACGTCGAACATACATGCCTGACCACGATGATCGACACGGTCGCCGCCTCACACCACGTTGATGTGGCCGTGATCATGGCGGATTCCGCCTATTCGACGGGCGAAAACATCGCCACGATGGAAGATCGCAACGTCGAACTGCTGTCGCCGTTGCCGGAAATCACGTGCGACAATAACCCGGCCGTTCGCAAGGACCTGACACAGCCGGTAGCTGCCAACGATGTTGAGAAACTACCGAGGAACGCGTCGACAAAAGTCTTCGACAAGCAGGCGTTCGTGTACGACGAAGACGAGGACTGCTACTACTGCCCGAACGGTCGACCGCTGCCTCGCAAGTATAAGGAAACCAAGCAGCGCACCGGCGGATCGGTGCTGACGGTGATCTATGTGTGTGACAACTGCAGCGATTGTTCGCTGGTGTCACAGTGCCGCCGGAACGTGAATGCCAGGAGCGGTCGCAAAGTGATTCGGGATGAGCACGAAGCGACGCGCAATCGACATCGCGAGCGAATGAAAGATGAGACGAACACGGAACGTTACAAGCAGCGTCTGCATTTCGGCGAGACTCCATTCGCGGTGCTGAAGCGTTGTTTCGACCTGCGGCGTTTTCTGCTGCGAGGACGGTCGGGAGTTCGCACAGAATTTCAATGGGCGTGCACCGCGTTCAATCTGCAAAAGATGATGAAGCTGCAGGCCGGACTGCGCGCAGCTGGAGAGGAGACGATGGATTTCGCAGGATGCTGCGGAGCATAGGAGTTCTGCGCGTTTAACTTCTAAAGCGCACGTGTGTTCGCAGGAGCCTGTTGACGAACTCTCATCGAAATAACCCCGCAACGCCCTATAAACTACACACCGGACATCTCCCGCTGATCAGCCTAAATCAACAGCCCGCTTGCGGGAGAGTCGGGCTGTCAGGCCCGGAGAGGGTCTGCACTAACCGCAACCATACATTCCCACCTCGACGTTCAATGACCCTCCCCGCTCGTTCCTCGCGACCCTCCCGTAAAGACGGGAGGGTAAAGATGAGTAGATGCCGATGATGTCAGAGGAGGTATCTCTATTGACGGGCGGATATCGTTATGTAACCTGGCTGTTGAAGATAACGGGCACACGACTCACCCCCCCGGACAACGATGCTCAATTACTTTTCTTACAAAAACAGGCGGCGACATGTCTGACGAGTTAAGAAGATCACGTGACGCAGCCTATGACAAGTGGCGGGCGAAACCGGACCTGAAGAGTCCGCCGGGCTGTTTGCGGCTGGGCGTGATCTCGGACCTGCATCTGGGGGCCGATGGCACGGCAGGGACGCTTGGGTATTCAGAGCTATTCCTGCAGGATGACGTCATGCAGCAGGACCTTGACTTGCTGGTACTGAACGGTGATCTGACTGGCAAGGGCATCGAAGGTTATCCACTGGTCGAAGACTTGTTCGCCAGAATCCACCCGGTCAGTTATTACCTGTCCGGGAACACGGAAGCGCGGACCGCGGAAACGCTGGCACGATACCACCAGATCGCTCAGCGGCCACTGGATAGTGTCGTGGTGCAGCAGGGCATTCGACTGGTGTTTATGGGTGTGACCGAGTACGGACACGAAATTCCGATCGCCGCGTCGCGCATTCGCTGGCTTGAGGAGCAGTTGTCAGACCACGACAGGACGACGATCGTGTTTCATCACTTGCCTCTGGCGGACACCGTGTACAATTCGGGCGATCTGGTGACGTTGTTTCCGGGCGCCTACCCTTTCAATACGCGGGTACCGGTTAATGATTCACAAGCGATTCGTGAGGTGCTGCGTCGCCACCCCCGAGGTTAACTGGACAGCGCCAAGTCTTTTTGTGTTGTGTGTTTAAGTCGTGATGTGGTTTGGTTTTATGGATCTTGACATGGCGACGGAAAAGAGACGACCCTGCGCGTGATAAGACGTTTCACTCGGAAACTACGGAAGGTCATCTGATGTCTGTTCAGGATATCGCAAAGCTGGGGAAATTGCTTGGTGAGTTTCTGGCGAGTTTCGCCTGTTGTTTTGCTCGGCCTGCGGGGCGAGCATTGTTACAGATTTACGTGAAGGGTCTGTTGTCCGACGTACCACGCAAGAATG
>JBDONA010000551.1:0-7860 GCA_039831575.1 Fuerstiella sp.
TCAACAGATCGTGGCCACCGAACACGATCATTCTGAGGCCATCGGCTGTATTGATGAAACGGGAACCGCCAAGAGTGGTCGCGAAACAGCAGGTGTCAAACGGCAGTACAACGGCAATCGTGGGAAGCTCGAAAACTGCATCAACAACGTCGCATTGGCGTATTCGGTTCGCCGAGCGGCCAATGTCGTGGTGAGTTCGATGAGCTTCCCGCCACGCACGCGTGAAGAACTCTACCGAGCAGAAGCGGATCGCCAGCACTACCATACGCGCCGCAACGCACAGGCCAGTCAATCGCACCGGAAGACAAGACGAAAACGACTGGCGGAACTCGGTATCGATCCCAAAAAAATCAAATCCGTACCGCCAAAACCACCGCTTTCATAGAATCAAACCGCCAAACATGGCGCTGTCCAGCTAAGTATTCGCTGGAAATAGGTTGGCTTTGCTGTGCAGAGCTCGCATTTGATAAGTGAGGCTGACATTGCCGGTTATTGGGGTTACTACGATTTTGGCGCCAATCTGTTCAATTCCGCTCCTAACGACCACAGCCTCAGAATGTGAAATCGACGTTGGTATTTCCTTGCGAAGAAGTGGCCAACGCTTCAGAATTGTTTTCATCATTAGAAGTGAACAGGACCAGATCAGGACACCCACATGAATCCCCCCAAACGATTTCAGGATCGCCTCAGCGAGGATCTCCCGGCAGAACTTGTCGAACTTGGTGACTTGATCCTGGAGATAGACACCGATTCGGACAAACATCAGGAGCTGCAGCTGTTGTACAATCGTGTTACCGAGTCAGCCCTTCGTCGCCGAAGGATTCTGGGGCTGGTTCAGGAAGCATTATCGCAGCTTCGTCTGGACGTGAAGTATCTGATGTTTGACCTCGAAGTGACTCGCCGTGAGCGAGATGAACTTCAGGCCCGGATTGAAGGCGAAGAAAGCGGCTATTAACGCCCGCTGAACACCTCGACGGTCGTACTGCACACAATTCGCTCAGCTTGACTCGCCAGCAACCACGCCGCGGCAAAGTCTGCGAAACACTGGTAGTACACTCTCGACATCGGCGCGGAATCAGAGATTCCAACGGAGCTCTACGCGGCCACGAGTCAGCGTAATACGCTGTAAGACCACCCGATAAAACGAAAAGGCACGCTGCTCAGTCCCGCAGGGTGCCTTTTTCTTGTTCAGTGACTGACGATTCGCCGGAACGCTCGATCAGGCGACATCAAATTTTTCATCCGCCGCAGCCGTTCCTTCCACTGCAATATTATTATCGACAATCAGATTACCGACGCTGCCAGGACCGTGGTCGTAACAATCGTCGTTGTGCCACAATGGCAATCCGGCGGCGTAACGCGCGGCCAACATCATAACCTTTTCCTCTGATCCTGGTTTGGCAGCCGTCGGCGCCCCAGGATCCACCCCCAGTGATTTCAGTTCTTCTTCAAAACCAGCGTCTAAATCACTCAGAAACTCGTAACCTTCGATTGCCGAAAGTGACTCCAGAGTTCCGTCCAACTCAGCTAAAAACGACGACATTCAGTGGCTCCAATGTTAGCAAAGCACAAAGTTGCTGAACTTTCGCCAATCCTTTGGCTCCCTTGATGGTCCGCCCCGAGCTGGTTGGTTGTCAGGATTGGCCTCTTCCAAGGCCAACAATGCCAAAAACCACACTCAGTGACAGTGAAATCCGTTCGACGCCGATTCTTGAAGCGGCGTGGCGAATTGTCAACAAAAAAGAACAATCCGAGATGCCGATTCCTGGGGAACTCTGAGCTATCTGGTCAACTCAGCCATTGTGCTCCAAAAAAGCAGGGATCTGGGCCATTTTTCAGAAAGGCTAGTCTGGTCTTGACACATGGTATCGCTTCAACTTTCGGTCCAGAGTCGAACGTTCGATGCCCAGAATCTGTGCCGCCTGGGACTTATTCCAGTTGGTAAATTCCAGGGTTGCCAGAATATGATCGCGTTCCACGTCGCCGAGCGACATTTCGCGATAATCGGCCGTTGCCACAGGTGGTGCGGCATGAGACGCCAGGCGACTCGAAAACGACGACAACTGAACATCTGTCTCCCTAACGACTTCATTCCGACACAGAATCACTGTGCGTTCGATGGTGTTTTGCAGCTCACGGACGTTACCTGGCCAGTTGTAGTTGGCCAGCAAACTCAACGCGTCTTCATCAAAACCGGAAATGATTCGTCCCGTTTTTTCCACAAACTTTCGCAGAAAAAAGTTGGCCAGAAGCGGAATGTCGTCGGGCCGCTCACGCAATGGACGGGCGACTAATTCCGCCACGTGCAGTCGAAAATAGAGATCTTTGCGAAAGTCCCCGTCTTCCACGGCTTCTTCCAGGTCTCTATTCGTCGCCGCGACGATGCGGACGTCGACATCGATCGGTTTGCGACCGCCAATACGCTCAAAGGGATGTCCTTCCAGTACTCTCAGGAATTTCGCCTGGATTGCCGGACTGATCTCTCCTACTTCGTCCAGAAACAGCGTTCCCTGGTGAGCCTGCTCAAAGCGTCCGATTTTGCGGTCAGTGGCTCCTGTGAAGGCTCCTTTTTCGTGGCCAAACAATTCGCTTTCCAGCAGACTTTCGTTGAGTGCCGCGCAATTCAGACAAATAAACGGCCCTTCCCGGCGTGGACTGCTGAAGTGGATGTTGCGGGCGATCAGTTCCTTGCCACACCCGCTCTCACCACGAATCAGAACGTTGGCGTGTGTTTCAGCGATCAACACGATCTTTTCTCGCAGATCCGCCAGCGCAGCGCTGTTGCCGATCAGCTTGAACTCATTGTCAAAGTGCTGACGAAGAGACTTGTTTTCGATCCTGGCCTGAGCAAGTCCCGACTTGAGCGAATCACGTTCGCTGAGATGGTCAAGGGCCAACGCGAGTTGTCGGGCGACCGCCAGCGTGTATTCCAGATCGTGCTTGTCCAGAGCATTATCAGGATTCGTGGCATACAGATGAACCAGTCCTCGGACGCGGTCATCGCAATGAATGGGCGCACAAATCACGCTCACCGCTCGCATTTCGCCGAGACTGTCGAAGACGGCCAGCTGCTGATCGTCTTCGACGTCGCGCGCCAAAACCGCTTCTCGACTGGACAGCACAACCCGCGACAGATTGTCGGAAACTCGGCGGTAGGGCAGGTCCTTTCGACTATCGTAGGCGACAACCAGCAAGTCGGCCGGGGCAACAGTTTCCGGGGCGTCGGGCCGAGCCAGCAATACTGCGGAAATGTCCGCTACCGTTTCGGCCGCCAGGTTATTCAGGACGACTTCGGTGAGTTGCTGCCGGGTCTCTGCGGCCCCCATTTCAAGGCCAAGACGATAGAGTCGGGCGAGTTCCTGTTCATGATTAGACTGCCGAGCAAGGTCGTCTTCGGCGGTCAGAAACGGTGGCGCAATGGACCGATGCAGAATCGACGGTTCGTCGTGTGGTGGGGAACTGGAAGCCGGCGACGTTTCTCGGTCCGTCATGAACGAGCCATCGTCGGGAGACGGTGGTTGTGAATCGAGACTGGTGGTGAATGCCAGACGGCACTGTCCGATGCACACGACATCGCCGACCCCGAGTATCACATCACCGTCAACTGTCTGTTCACTGACGATCGTCCCGTTGCGGCTGTCCAGGTCGCGAAGTTTCCAATTGCTCTCCGAGTAAAAGACCTCACAATGGTTGCGGCTGCAGGCATCGTCACGCACTACCAGTTTGTTTGTTGCGGACCGGCCAACAGTCACGACTTGTCCCTGCCGCAAGCGCACTACGTCTCGCCACGATGTGCCGTCCCAACTAATCAGGAAGGCTTCCTGATTCGCCTCGGCGTTCGACGTTTCTGCCATGATTGCGTCCAAAAGCTTGAAGCTGTTACCTTGTTTGGCGGTTCGCCAACGATGTGACTCGGTCACAGACTACGATCGTTGCTGTCGTCATAATGACGCTGCAAATGCAGGTTTGGGACGAGATCGGGGTACTCAGTAGATCCGTGTGTCCGCCCGTCGCCGATACCTCTTAGGACCCAAAATATCCGGATTCTCGCCTTATTACGAACCTTGACGCGATTTGGCCCCGGAAATACTCAGTCACCGACAACAAATGGGCTGGCGCGGCGACGAAATCGGGATTCTCTGTTTGCGGCATCCAGTTCGGCGCGGTGTTTGCTGTTGAGTGAGTCTCCTCAAGCAAACGGTCGAACGACCAATGCCATGTATTCTCTTCATTTATGCAGAGCCTCTACCGCTGGTGAGCACAACCCAATGGCATTAGTCGTGTTTTGTTAGTTTTTACAGGTGTTTTCGAGTATAGAGTGTTTCAGAACACTCACGCCCCCCGGGTGTCTCCGGACGCCTTATTCTGCAACAGGGGTGACGCATTTGCATACAGAAGCGCAGCATGCAGGGTGGGGAAATGAGTTCAAGTGTCTTCAATATGTCTGACGATCTACGCGGTGTTAAAGGTGCCTGGCAAGGAGGGCCGTGCCCCAAATGTGGTGATGAAATGCCCGCCAATGTGGTGCATTGCATGAAGTGCCGCGCACTGCTGAATTCGGAACTCACCGAAGACAGCGTTGAGATTCCCGCATATATTCCTCTGCCGGAAATTCAGGAAATGCAGACCGCAAAAGCCAGAGGGCACTTCGTCCGGTGCGGCGGGTGTCAGGAAGAACTCAGAATCAACAGGAAATACGTAGGTGCCACGGTTCAGTGTCGACACTGCAACCACGGGTTTGAATACGACAAAGATGTTGAGCGCATCGCCTTGTATGCCACCTGCCCGCACTGCTCCACGGAAATTCGTGCGAGCCCCAAGTTTGTTGGACAGAATGTGGCCTGCCGATTTTGCCAGGGGCCTCTGAAGCTGCAGGACTAAAGCCGTCCCCGTTCCTGAAGCCTGCCGCGTCCCCGATCCTTGGGGCGACATTCCAGTCCCGTTTCAGCAGGGTTTCCGGATCGCCTTACGTTATACGCCGAACAGACGGAGTCTACGCAAACTGCTTCAGGAAACGCACGTCGTTTTCATAGAAGCGTCGAATGTCGTCGACTTCATAATGCTTCATGCAGAAGCGTTCGATGCCAAGACCGAACGCAAATCCGGTGACCTCGTCCGGGTCATATCCAATGGCGCGAAAAACGTTCGGGTCCACCATTCCGGCACCTCCGACTTCCATCCATGAATCGCCCCACTTCATGTCGACCTCGACAGACGGTTCTGTGAATGGGAAGAACGACGGTCGAAAGCGGATCTCGACATCTGGTCCCAGAAAGGAACGTGCGAACAGGCTGAGCAGCGTCTTCAGTTGAGCCATCGTGACGTTCGTGTCCACCATCAGACCCTCCATCTGATGGAACATGCAGGAATGAGTGGCGTCCATCGTGTCGGGACGGTAGACGCGTCCCAGTGAGACAATTCGAACCGGTGGCTTAACCGTTTCCATCGTGCGGATCTGAACGGTAGACGTCTGACTTCGCAGCAAAATCGGACCGCCCGCAGTCCTTGCAGCGGTGGCAATATAAAAGTTATCCAGCGGATCGCGCGCCGGATGGTCTTCCGGGATATTCAACGCGTCAAAGTTGTGCCGTTCATCTTCGATCTCCGGTCCTTCCACAACGTGGAAGCCGAATCGCCCCATCAATTCACGAAAGTGGGCGATCGTTCGCGTGATCGGATGGACGCCCCCCAGTGGCGGCAGTTGTCCCGGTAGTGTCGGGTCAAAGTTGCTGGTGGCGGACTGGCTGTCCTGGCTAAGTCCGGCAATCCGTTGCTCCAGCCGTGTTGTTACCTCGGTGCGGACTTCATTGAACGCTTTGCCGACCAGTGGCTTTTCTTCCCTGCTGGCCTTGCCGACCAGGCCCTGAAGTTCACGCAGCTTCCCCTTTTTCTGGCCCAGGTACGCGATGCGAACCTGCTCAAGTTCCTCGGCGGTGGATGCGCTGGCAATGGCCGCAGTCGCAGCTTCCTGGTAGTCGCGGAATGCTTTCAGAATATCCAATTTAAAAACTCCGATTCGACATGACCTTGAGGTTGATATGGGTGGTCAGGAAGTCTAACCGATTTAATCGGCAGCTGAATCAATCGCTGCGGCAAACGAAAAGCAAAACGTGATCAGCAGTCAGCATGGCACGTAAAAGAGGCAATAGACACCGGAAATGGCACTGCCAGACGTCTCCTGTTGCCGCATTCATGTGGCTGCTGGAATAACCGCGTCCACGAATTCATTCTGTTGCGCATAAAAAAGCGAGAAACCTGTGAGCAAGTTTCTCGCTGAAATCATTGATTGCAACAACGCCTCAGGCAGTCGCAGTGGACTTCGCAGATTTGACCACGGCCACGACCTCGTCAAAGATCTGTGGGTGTACGATTGCCAGTTCGCTCAGCGATTTGCGATTCAGCTTGATTCCGGCCAAATTCAGCCCGTGAATGAACTGGGAGTAGGATAGGCCACGTTCCCGACAGGCGGCCGTCAAACGAATGATCCACAGCTGACGAAACATTCGCTTGCGAACGCGTCGATCACGGAACGCATATGCGCGAGAACGAATGATGGTTTCTTTGACGGTTCGCAACAGCTTGCTGCGACCACCGACGTTCCCACGGGCTTCCTTAAACAGACGCTTCTTCGAACGACGCCGAGCTTTTCCGAGTCTGACACGCATAATTCAGTCTTTCGACCAGGCCACAAACGGCATTCCCAGCCGGATTAAATGGTGGATCCTGGTATGTGATCTAAAGAGGCCACTGCCTCAGACAATTCGAGTTGGCGCTCGGAATCGAGCAGCCACTTCTGTTTGTCGTTGAACGTTAACTCAACAACGACATCTTATTACGAAAAGCGTCTCTAAAGAGATGGGCGAAGTGCTTCGATGATGTTTTTCGCATCTTTGCCTGTAGCAATGCCACTGTTTCGCAGATTTCGCTTTCGTTTGGCGGGTTTGCCGCTCAACAGATGGCCACGAAATGCGCTACGGTGCTTTGCTTTTCCCGACGCCGTGATCTTGAATCGGCGTTTCATCCCTTTGTGAGTTTTTTGCTTTGGCATGATTCATCACCTAATGAGGGCGTGGCCCCCTAACCCAAATTCGAGCTGCCGGTTGGAAGTGAATGTCCCGCCTCCCGCCGTTCCAGAGATGCAAAAAACGCATCAATGTATTACGTAAAACCGCAGGAGGTGTACAAATGTATATTATTTTGCCAGCGTCGAGCCGAGGAGTATAGTCGGCCGCTGTCCGCGAAGTCCAGCAGTGTTGCTGGGAACCAACAAAAAGGAAAGGGTTGGTCGCCTGATTCCGATTTCCAGGGTGCATGGAGTATCGGCATCTGGCACGGCGGATTCAAATCGGAGACGAGAGATCCTTCCAATTAGAGTTTTTCGGAAAGACAGCGATTCGGTTGCCTGCGTGTTTCCAACCGCGGAACGGACGCTGGCCAGTAGTTTTGAGCCCTACCGGGGGAGCCTGGCCAAGTCTGGTCACTCTCCGAACCATTAACCCTCGGTCACAAGTTGTATTGTGGCCGGGGGTTTTCTCGTTCGTGGGCTGAACGCATGATTGTTCGGTTCTCAACATATGGGCCAATTGGACGGCTATCCGAAATGGAAAGCGGAAGTTTCGGTGAATCTTTCGGATTCTTTGTCCCCAAACGCGCCGTGTGCGACAGTAAGAGTGTTCGATAATCGTGAACTCCTATCCTGGTCGTCCAACGTGAACAAAAAGGCCCACAAAGCATTTGAGATTCTGGTCCGTGAGAATTCGCGGATGCTGACGGTGTACCTGCGTAGTTTGGTACGCGATGAGGCCGCAGTGGACGACCTGTTTCAGGAGGCCATGGTCGTCGCGTGGCGGCGGCTGGATG
>JBDONA010000295.1:0-32168 GCA_039831575.1 Fuerstiella sp.
ATGTCGCCGGTGAATCCGACCAGCCACCCGCTATTGTCTCGCCACGCCTGGTCGTCGCGTTGCCTTCTGACAACGGAGCCTCCGGCGTGCACAAACACGGCTTCATCATCCCAGCGAGCAGCCCACGCCGATGAGAGCGACAGTGCCGAAATGCGGCCACGACGTTGCCTGCAGCAGGAGGCTTTCCGAATACCTGAAACCGTGAGCCGCAAGGCGCCAGCCGTGAGTGAAACGCTGCCAATAACCGGCAGCCGCTCACCAGAATAGGCGCACGCGAACATCTCCAGTAGGGGAGTGACAAAATCTGTACGTGCTTTTCAGCGAACTGTTGTAACAGTCACGTCCCTCATGACCCCGTTTACTGTTTTACGTGTTCGTCCACACGTGTGCGGAGAGCATGATCGGCGGCGGCAGGTGTAGTGTCCGAACAACAGACGTTGCATTTTGGTGACAGAATCAGGTCGGTTCGGCAGGCATCGATAAGTATGTTGCGTGGGGACGACAACACCGGTTGCTTTCGCACAACACAGCGTAAGAACCGACAACCGAGCTACCGTATGGATTCGCGCAGACGCGGAATTCGGATGTAGATTAAGAGGGTACAGAAGAAACGCACAGACATCGGTTTCAGATTTATTCATTTGACAGCCAGAGGTTCTCCGCGATGAGGCTTCTTGAATTCAGAAACACAGAAAAACGCAAAGGGACAACGTTGGTTGAAACGGCCGTTGTACTGCCGATCTTCTTTACGTTCCTGTTTGGGTTTATTGAGTTCGGTCATGTCTTCATGACCATCCACACGCTCAATTCCGCCGCCCGCCGTGCTGCTCGAGTGGGTATTGGCGACCTGGCAACAACCGATGAGGTGGAAGCGCTGGCGCACGACATTCTGGATTCGGCGATCGATGCGGACCTGGAGAATGTCAAAATTCTGGTCAAAGACGCCAGCGTGTTCGATGACATCAACGTCGACGCGGAAGCGATGGATGACACGTTTTACGAGGCTCTCCAGAATGTCGACGTCGAAGACCTGGAGCGAGGCAGCCTGTTCATAGTGCGGATTGAGGTTCCTTATGGGGAGGTCGGCATTCTGGGCCCGCGCTGGATCGGCGATATCAAAATCTACGGCCAGGCCGTGATGAGAAAAGAATAAAGGAACAGGGCGATGCGAACTACAAACCATCAGAAAAAACGCCGTCAGGTCGCCGCCCACAATCGATCTGGAGTCGCAGTTCTGGAAGCTGCCGTTGTTCTGCCAATGATGTTGATTCTGGTGCTGGGCACCATCGAAATGGGCAGTGCACTGCGAGCCAGCACGATCATGCAATCGGCCGTACGCGAAGCCGGGCGTCTGGCCAACATGAACTGGAGCGACGTCGTAGACGCTGACGATACACCAAATGCGAAAATTGAGCGGGACATCCGAAATTATGTCACCGCATCGGGGCTGCCAGGCTCCGCGCTGATTGTCAGTATCGTTCACGCCGACGGTGAAAGTGCCGGGTTAATGTTCGACATTTCAGACGAAGCCAACGAGCTGGAAATGCTGAAGATCGAAATCATCATGCCGTATTCCGCAATCAGCCTGTTTCCAAGCAATCACATGGCGGGGACCAATGTGCGTGCCTTTCTGATTCTGAGAGCGGGACTCGGTGGAGGGGCATTGTCCAGCTAACCTGGGCTTTGTACAGCAAAACCATTTGCCGACCGGCGGCAGCCATGAACACAACATCTTTGATCTAATCTTACCTGGGGGGGACCATGAAAAGATCATCAATATCAGAGGCTGTCACGCAGCTGCAGGAGCATCGACGCAAGGGAGTGTTTTTTGTATTGGCAGTTATCAGCCTGATGGCAGCCATGACATTCGTCGGAATGTCTGTTGACCTTGGCATGATCACGGTCACAAAAACCCGCATGCAGGCGTCCGCGGATTCCGCAGCACTGGCAGCCGCTCAGGAAATCGTTGTCGGCATCCGAGCAGCGGCGGAACAGGGCGAATCGGATATGCAGACAATTCAGGCCATTGCTGCGGCAGCGGCCAAAACGATGGCCGTCCGGGTTGTCGAGTTGAACGGGTTCTATATCGATCCGGCAATCGACGTCAGTCTGGGTAGTCGACTGCTTAACGAAGACGGCGTAACGTATACAGAATCGTATGGGACTCCACCGTACAATATGGTCAGGGTCGAAATCCGAAAAACAAATACAGATCCAACCGCGTCTGACGCCAAGCTTCCCTTGATCTTTGCGCCGGTTGTTGGTGAACGGGCCCAGGCCATTCGCGCTGATGCGGTGGCCTTTATCGAATCACGCGACATTGTGGCAGTACTCGACTACTCGGGGTCCATGGCTTTTGACAGCCAGTTCCGCTCAGACACGGTCAGTCGACTTGGACTCACCGGCGTCGCTGACGGTCTTGACGACATCTGGGACGCCCTGGTCGCTTCGGACGTCCGATTCAGTGACGAAACCGGCACTGCAAAGTTTCCCGTGGATGGTTTCGGTGAGATCGATTCCTACGCCGGTACGTATGTCAGCAGCAGTTCGACGGATACGATTTTCGAAGCACTGAATCTGGGCGGAACAGGTGAAACCACATACTATTACGACTCATGGACGTGGACATCCGGCTGGGGAGACGGAGCACACTGGTATCTGATTGAAGGCAGTTATCGCTGGGAAAAATATCCCAGTGACTCTCAATGGTCGTCCGGGGTTTGGCGCATCCGATCGGACTTTTCTGGTGGCTGGTGGAACCCACCGGACACGTCAGCTCCCGGATATCAGGACCCAATTACCGAGGGAGGAGATTACGTTGCGTTTCCGCAGGAAGGCAAGGACGGCAACGGCATCCTGAAAGGCAAGCCGTCTCAGAGTGAAAGTGAAACTTTGTGGCACGGGTACATCAGCTATGTGAAGAATAATCTGAGCAGCTATGGTTACCAGAAGGACTACGGATACAGGACGCTGATGCAGTATCTGATCAGCCAGAAAAAGGCTAACTATCAGTCCGAAGACCTGTGGCGTGCTCCGATTTATCCTCACCACGGAATGAAGGAAGGTGTCACGATGCTGGCCACCTTCCTGAACAATCTGGGATACGGGGATCATCTGGGGCTGGTCACGTATGCCACGACATCAAGAATCGAAACCGGACTTTGGGAAGATGGTGCAGATGTCACGGTTGATCTGCTCGGCGAACACCTGACTGACAACGTCATGGCGATCGATACCATCCAGCGACATAAGCAGGCCGGCCACTACAACAGTTCGACGGGCATCGGCTACGGCCTCGAAGACGCCCGAGACCTGCTCGATGATCAGGGACGTTATGGTGCTCAGAAAGCGATACTGCTGATGACCGACGGTCAGTCCAATCAATATCCCAGCGGATATGGTACAGGCAGCCTGCCGGCCGGGTGGATCTGGAACGACATCACGGACTTCGACGGCAACGGTGCGGCAGATGTCATCATCGACAGCAGCTACGTCAGCGGCGGCAACGGCGACGGCAACTGGCGAGCAGCGCTGCACTCGTTCGTGCGAGCCAAAGAAGCGTTTGATGCCGGTTACACCATTCACACAATCTCCATGGGTGACGGTGCGGATACGACGTTGATGAACGCAATCGCCGAAATGAGTGGCGGTGAGTACGTCCACATCGCGTCAGGAACGTCCAACGCGCAGATGGAGATCGAACTGGAAGGAGCCTTCGCAGTCATGGCTGGGCAGGTGCCGCCTGCCAGGCTTCTGGTCGACAGCGACTAGAGCGTGAACAGTGTCTGACCGCCGGAAGGAAAAGAAAGAGCCCGCTGAAAAAACTGCAGCGGGCTCTTCTCATACACAGACAGCAAAGTTGCGTCCCCTCACGGCACCCTTTTCCGTCAGCCCCTTCATTCTGACGGAAAAGTTCACACCAGCGTGTGATGCGACGGAGTTACCCGTGAATACTGTTCTGCGTATTTATTTCAGTCAAAGAACTTTCGTCTGGAACGTAATTGTGCCTGTGGCTCCACCGTGCAGTGGTGTGTCCAGCGTGAACTCAAGTGTCTGACTTCCTTCAGCATTCGGAAGCACGGAAAGGCCACCACCACCACCGCTGCCGTCGGCCAGGTCAACCTGTCCACTGCCGGTGACGTACTTCAGTCGAGGAGTCAGGTTATCAATGATCCGGACGTCGTGGACGTTATGATCGCCGATGTTCCGGAAGTGGATTTTGAACGTGATGATGTCGCCCGACTGAGCGGTGAGTGACGAAGCTTCCTTGGTGAGATGAATCCGGCCTTTGCGGCCACGTTTTTTCTCGACGCCGACCGTCGACTGAACTCGGAACGTCGCGCGTGTCTGTGTTGCCTGCGAAATTGACGCTGCCTGGCCAAAACCGGTACGGATGCTGGAGCTGGCAGGCTTAAGGAATTCAAGGTTTAACTCAAACACCTGTGACATCTCAAGTGTGCCAGGGCCGTTGGAACTCTTGCTTTCGAGTCCCTGCTCCACTTTTCGATTTTCCGCCAGCATGTTGGAACCATGAGACAGATGAGCGGGTTGAGCCGTCTCGACACCACTCGCACTGCGACGTGTACCCAGCCCCGACACCTGTGAGTTGCGTATGTGGACATCCAAACCACGCTGGTCGTGCAATTTTCCGAGTCCGGAAATTTCGGTCGCTCCGGCCGCTTTGTTGACTGCCACGTCGATGCCGAGCCCCGTGACCGTTCGCACGGAACCAAACCGCGGAGCGTAAACGGCCACCCGGTTACTGGCTTGCACGTGATTCTCGCCGGTGTGATCCTTGAATTCTGCCACCGTGTCTTCCGTATCCAGTCCGGCCATCGCACCACCATAATAATGGACCGGATGACCACGATCACCACCGTCGAAGATGTACTCGTCCGGATAAGCCTGTGCCACGGGCGACGCCGCCACAGTGATGGAAGCCGCTGGCGAGCTGTTGGGCTGAGCCGAAGGCATTCGCGGTTCTGCAGCTCGAAACGTCGACGCAGTTCTGCCGGCAACGCCGCCTGTATTGATGCTCGCACCCGTTGTCGCAAATCCGGCCGTTGTGGCAACACCCGTCGTGTCTGTGGGCAGCGATTGTGAGACCGGCAGAACGCGGTTACGCGTCAGAAACCCAGACGGACTCTGGCCGGGAACACCACTGTTTTGCGGCTCGTCAGCTAAGCGACTCCGGGCAATTTTGGGTTCGATCGCATCGTAGTTCGGCCGCACCGATTGAAGGTTCGCTGGTGCCGGTGATATTTCACGCTGCAATCCAGCCACCGTGACAGATGGCGCATTCGCCGAGTAGGAAGCGACGCCGGTTTCGGGCGAAGACATTTTTGGCGCGCGCAGTCCTCCGGGGGGGCGAGCTGCAAAAATTCCTTCGGGAGCGTTGCTTCCGGGCATGGTACAGCCGACGATCGCGACACCGCAGCATAAGCCGGGCAGCCAGAGCCGACAGTGTGACCTCAATGTCTTCAGTAAGTTGGACATGTCCCTGCAACTTGAAGTTTGTGAATGGTTTCTTGAAGTAGTCGATGGTCCGGCGAGCTGTGGCCCACGATTTCGGTGCCCTGTGTCTATGGAACAACGGTCCGTCGGACCTGCACGACAGCAGGTTCGGCGGCGTTCGGTGCTGTTGCCGCCTGGCGAATCTCAACGGCTCCACCTGTTCCGAAAAACGACAGCGAAGATCCGGCAGTCGGCCGTCGTCCACCGATGCGTATAATGGCCATCGGCCTGCCCAGTCGGTCCGCTTCCTGCAGCGAGTTGTCCGAGGGCAGAACGCTTTGCGGAATCTCACGCCGCAGCGGATCCAGCTCCTGAGCGATCTGCGGCTGTTCGAGATAGATCACCCGCGTCACAAGCTGACCATTGAGGGCAGTGCGAATGTCTTCCGCTGTGATGATAATCGGAATCGGAAATTCGTTTTCTCGCCCTTGAGGCGGGTGCAGACGATCGAGCAATTCAATGGACGGATAGATTTCTGTCCCGGGAAAGGCAGGCATTTTCCCGATTCGCAGCCGGTAAACATGCCCCACACTGGCGGCGACCAACGCGGGTGTCGTCGCTCCACCAACCGGATGATTCGAACCTGAGAACACCTCAAGCTGTCCGCCGCCAGCGACGTCCACTGAAAGCGGTTGCCGCCAGGCCGGATCGTACTGACGCAGATAATTCATCCACGCCGCAGCCTGGCCGGGTGGACTGTTCTGGCTCAGCGGTTGATGATAGTCACTGCCAGTCTGAGCGGCTGCGGTTCCGACAGGAACCAGTCCGAGAACGAACACCAGTATAGTGTTCTTCGTGATTCGGATGAGGAAGTCTGTCTTGGGTGGCATCACACTGACTTTAGAATGTGCTAAAACAGTTTACTTATTCTCGTGAACCATTCTGGCTCGTGGTCAGACCGTTTTCTCAGGCGGGAACCCGTCCGTCACGGCCACGAGTCAGCGTACTACGCTGTAACAAAACGAGGGCGATCAGAAGTGAAGTCACTCCAGAATCGCCCCCCGGCAAACTTTTCTCATGTATGTTGCTGGCCGCGGCCCATAGTCGAAGTCGGATGCAGCAACTTGCTGCTGGAACTTTGTCAGTGATTCCGATGAGGGGTTTTGTGTGCCACTGACTCTGCCAGTGGCACACCTCAGGATGTTCCTGACGCTGCTCTAGAAACCATAGAATTGCGAAGCCTTGGAAACCGGATGAGCGACTTCACCCGGAGCATGAACAGGGTGCGTTTCGGTGTACTGAATATGTCGCACCGGTTCCGGCACGCTGTAACCAGGATCATGCTTCACGTCGATCAACAGGTGATCCACAGGTTTCGGCATCTTGTTCTGTGACAGATTTCGGACGGTGTGAGACTTGAGCCCCGCTGGACCGCCAAACGGCAGATGAGGAGGTCCCGGCAGTCCGATTGGAGTCGAGGTCATGGGCATGCCCCATGGCGGCATCGCTCCCATTCCGGCAACAGGCATCGGTGGCTGACCTGGAAATCCACCGCCAGCCGCGATCATCGCAGACGGAACACCACCGCCGACTTCCGTGGCCAAAGTGCTGATCGGAGTCGGAGCTGCCATCTGGCCTGCCTGACCGTCCATCATCATGTAGTTCACCTGAGTCACGGAACCATCCGCACTCAACATCGATGCCGGTGGCTGCAGGTCTTTATTGCCAAATCGCAGGATCAGCATGACTGTACCCATTTGCTCCGCCTGATGCACCGGATCGATACCTGGATCCAATCGTGTCGACACCAGTGTTTCCACGCCGGCAATCGCTCGGGCCTGAAACTCGGGAGCCGGCAGGTAGATAACCTTGGTAACCATGTTGCTGCTGTTGACGTGTTCCAGATCCTCTTCGGTGATCTCAACGGGAACAGAATTATGCTGCAGGTACGCCAATGTGTTCGGATGGGCCGCTCGCACTTCCAGAGTGGGATACAGCGGACGTGGTTCGACGCCTGGAAGTTCCAGTCCTTCCAGCATCAGCTGATACACAGCCGACTGATAGAAGTCGTAGTATTGACCAGACTGCACCTGATTGCTGGCAAAGGCAGCACCGGCTCGCCAGCCAACCGTCATGTTTGCTGGACCGACGAACTTGATCTGAGTCGACATCGGAGCCGCCATGCCCATGGCCGGCCCCATTCCGGGCTGACCAAGCATGCTCAGGACACCAGGCCCCGGTCCATCAACCATGGGGCCAGGGCGAGACTGCAGGGCAGCCGGGGGAGCGACGTGCTCGCGATTGCTGAGAACGCTGCTGCCGGTATCGAAGCTGGCACATCCTGTGCAAACCACGACCAAGGCGCCTAACACCAAAAAATAGTCTCTCATTGCAATCCCTTCCGTGCCATTGGCAATTTGAGCCAACAGCGCCTTGTCGAATCACCGTATGTCGTTGTGGAATCTGTCTTTCCGACCAGAAGTGTGGCAGACAGCAAAAAGGTGTTTGCTGTCGACCCAGCGGCGTGTTCCGCAGTAGAATTGCTGCTTCCCACACCCGTTTCAGCGCAGTTGATCTGCCGCGTTCAACGGATACTGGTCCTTCACTCCTTGTTTCGGGACGGAACAACTCGAATCTTTGGCATATTCAGCACAATCCGAAAATGAAGCATAAACCGCAAACCTTCACATTGTCGCTTACCCTCTGTGTAGTAGCCGTTTCTGCCGTTGCAGCAGCCGTCAGCACATTCGGCCCGTCTGCGTTCGGCCAGAATCAGGAGGACCCTCCGCAGAAAGCAGCCGCGTCACAGAAGAAATCAGATCTCTCGGCAGCGGATGTCTTCAGCAAAGTCAGTAGAAAACTGGACGGCGTGGAGTCGCTCTCCTGCGAGATCTATCAGACAGTGATGCTGTCCGGACAAACGTTTCACGCCATCGGGCGATATGTACATGCCACGGGAAACCGGATGCGACTGGAGTACCGCATCGTCCCGATACGAGCTCTCAAAGCCGGTGACGCAACAAAACTGGCGCTTGACAGCGAGCCGGAAGTCACGCCCGCAGAAAGTGCCATGGGGTCTCTGCAGCAGATCTGTGACGGCAGTGTGTTGTGGTCTCTGTGGGTTAATGGCGACCAAAAGCATTTGACACGCCGCAACATTCGTGAAATTGTCGAAGCCGTCGGTGAACTGCCAAACTACAGTGCGGCCCAAAGCCTGCAGGCTCTTGGCGTTGGCGGATTGCAGACTCTGGTTGGACAGCTTCAGGCAGGTATGGAATTCGGCACGGTCATGGAGCAGCAATCCGCCGACAAGCGATACCTTGTGCTTTCCGGACGATGGACGGCTCAGGCTCGCAAGGACTACTTTGGCCTGACAGACGACCCGGCTGCGGTGCTGCCCGAATACATCCCGGACTACGTGCGCATCTACATTGATGCCGATGCGCTGCTGCCGCGACGCATTGAATACCTGAAGAAACATCCCAACCCCGAACAGAAACAGATTCGCCCGGCGGTCGTCCTGGATTTCCGCCGGATCAACATTCAACCTGCCATCTCCGAAGATACCTTTCAGTTCAAGCTTCCTGAAGGCGAACCGATCCCGGAAATCGACCTGACGGCTCAGGTGATTGAGAGCATCAAACAGATCGCCGCGAGCGGCACACCCGCAACCGATACACCGGAAGCGTCAACCGAACAGAAAGACGAAGCGCCCGCTACGTCGGAATAATCACGGACTGGCCAATTCCCGATGGAACTGCCACCTCGCAATACTGGCTCTCGACTCGCCGCGATGCTTCCCAGCAGCATGGTGTCAATCGCAGTACACCTTGTGGTGTTGCTGGTCGCGGGGCTGTCGATGCGAGGATGCGATAAGGGTGTGGCGGTAGAAGCCGGCGGCCGAGACTTCCGCCAGGTCGGACTGGTCGTGATTTCCGATCACTCTAATCAAAACACCAGCACGCCTCGCCAGAATCCGCACGATGTCGAACAGGAGAACGCTGCGGATCCTGTTGCACGGCCGGAAACAGTGGCCTCAATCCCCACAAAAGCCCCCACGATTTCAGAACTGCTGGCCATAGAATCCGCCAACTCCCGGTCCGCGAATCCCCTGGCTGTGGCAATGGACCTGCCAAAAACGATCGGCCCCGGAGAACCGATCGGCGGCACGACCAGTCTTCAGGGAGGCATTCCGCCGCAGATTCGTCCGGCCGGCAATTCGGGGCAGGGGTCTGCCGGTTCACCAACGCCCGGCCCCGGCGAAACGCAGTTCATGAATATTGTCGACGGCGGCAGCAGCTTTGTCTACGTTGTCGACACATCCAGCAGTATGAGCGAAGGCAGTCGAATGGGGCTGGCAAAGAGTCAGCTGAAAGGCAGCCTGAGACTGCTGCGACCGAATCAGCGGTTTCAGATTCTCTTTTACAATGAAGCGATTACTCAGATGAAACTGAGAAGACGCGCTCTGCAGGACATGTATGCCGCCACAGAGGTGCAGGTTCAGCTGGGGGCCGCGGAAATTGATCGCGTTCAGCCCAGAGCAGGGACAGTACACAAAGCCCCGCTGCTGCGTGCTCTTGATTTGCAACCGGACGTCATCTACTTCCTGACGGACGGCGATAAGCCGGCGCTTTCGACAAAAGGCCCCGGCTCAGACCTGGACGACATTCGTCGCAAAAACCGCAAACGGACTCGCATTCACGTCATCGAATTCGGTTCCGGCGCCAAAGAATCACGGCGTGAGTCATGGCTGCAACTGTTGGCGCACCAGTCAGGTGGCGTGTACAAGTACATCCCCGTTCGTTGAAATGAGATTCCCGCGAACCGACTCGAACAGCTCTCCGGCCTGACGTGCTCCGTCAGAAAGCGTACAGGAAGTCGGAAATCGTCCCGCTACGGTAGTCGCAGACCTGTCTGACCGCCCTGACAACTCAGTGTTTCACGCTGGGATGTGAGCCGCACGGCGCTAGCCGCGGGTTCGTTCGGGAAAAACCGGCAGCTAGTGCCTGGCCGCTCACGCCGAGAGCTACGCAACTTCAAATACTGAGTCACCGTGGCCCGACCGTCCTGACGATTGACAGACATCATGGGAATACTTAAATCAGAAACCCTGGCGACATTGTGAAACAGTTCCACAAAAAGGCAGCAAAGTGACCAGGTCATTCACGGTCTTGAACGTTGACGAAGGTATTTACGAGGCAGAGTTTTCGATCGACGCCCAGTCGGTCGACGTCGCGCAGGGCGCTGCCGAATGGAGCGTCCGGCTGCAGCGACTGCACGGCGGATTGTCGGAGGGAGTGGACGTCATCTGGCTGGACAACGGCTGCACAAAGCTGGCGATTCTGCCCACACGTGGAATGGGAATCTGGAAAGCACAGGTCGCAGATACGCCGCTGGAATGGAAATCGCCCGTTGAACGCCCCGTCCACCCGTCATTTGTCGACCAGAGCCGGCGGGGTGGCATTGGCTGGCTGGACGGCTTTAACGAATTGATTTGTCGCTGTGGTCTCGGCTGGCATGGAGCCCCGGGAACGGATGTGGTCACCGACGCAGACGGCAACGTCCTGTCGGAACAGTTTCTGCCATTGCACGGTCGCATCGCCAACCTTGCGGCCCATCAGGTCCGTGTCGAAGTTTCCGATGACGGAGCGATCTCTGTGATTGGTGTCGTCGACGAAGCCAGCATGTTTGGTGGAAAACTGCGTCTGACATCCACGCTGACAACTCACATTGGCAGCACAACATTCGAAGTCAGCGACACCGTGCAGAACCTGGGCTCGGCACCGGCCGAGGTCGAGATGCTGTACCACTGCAACATCGGCCAGCCATTTCTGGGCGAAGGCGCGACCTTCCATCTGGCCGCCGAAGAAGTGGCTCCGCGGGATGCCAGAGCCGCGGAAGACACGGACACCTGGACAACATACCTAAAGCCAACTTCCGGATACACAGAGCAGTGCTACTTTGCGAAACCAATCACAGATGACGACGGCCGCAGTCTTGCAGTGCTGCAGAATCCTGCGGGGTCGAAAGCCGTCGCGGTGCGGTTCGACGCAGCGACACTGCCGTGGCTGACGCTCTGGAAGAACACTCAACCTGAGACCGACGGCTACGTCACCGGTATTGAACCAGGCAGCAGTTTCCCAAATCTGAAGACCTTCGAACGACAACACGGCCGAGTCATCTCACTGGAATCGCAACAGTCAGTGACCTTCGATCTGTCGATCTCTGTGGCCACCGATGAAGACGACACCGCAAAACTGACCGATGAAGTCACCGAACTGCAGACGCGTCACGATTTAAAACTGCACACCGTACCTCACGCGGACTGGAGTCAATAAAACGTGCCCAACGTCAGTGACATTCTTCAATCGTATTTTGGTTTCGACACCTTCCGCGGTCCGCAGCAGCAAATCATCGAACACGTGCTGAACAATCAGCACGCGATGGTGATTATGCCCACAGGCATGGGGAAGTCGCTGTGTTATCAGATCCCGGCGCTCGCGATCGATGCCGCACAAAGCGACGATGAACGGCCACCCATCACGCTGGTTCTGTCTCCGCTGATTGCGCTGATGAAGGACCAGGTCGATTCGCTGCAGGATCGGGGAATCAAAGCCACGTTTATCAATTCGTCGCTCAGAAGAAACGAACGTGAAACTCGTTACAAAGCCATCGGCGACGGGCGCTACGCCATCCTGTATGTGACTCCGGAACGGTTTCGCAAGCCGGAATTTCTGGACGTCATCGCAAAACGAACAGTCAGGTTGCTGGCCGTCGACGAAGCTCACTGCATCAGCGAATGGGGCCATGACTTTCGACCCGACTATACGCGTTTAAGCGATTTGCGGGCTGTGATGGGCAACCCCACAACCATCGCACTGACCGCAACCGCCACACCGGAAGTCCAGGTAGACATCGTTCGACAGCTGGGCCTGCAGCCCGACGAAATCCGCATGTTTCACGAGGGCATCGACCGCCCTAACCTGGAACTGAAGGTGGAAGACGTCTGGGACGCGGACGAAAAAGTCGCAGCCATGACACAGATCTTCGACCGGTGGCAGACCATCGATTCGACGGGCAGTGGAATTGTCTACTTTACGCTGATCAGAACGCTGGAAGAATTCAGCGATCGATTGCAGAAGGCGGGTACTAAGCACGTCTGCTACCACGGAAGCCTTGAGCGTCGCAGCCGGAAAGCCATTCAGGACGACTTCATGAAGGGCCGCAATCGTCTGGTGCTGGCGACAAACGCATTCGGCATGGGGGTCGACAAGGAAGACATTCGCTTTGTGATCCACGCCGACGTGCCGGGTTCGATGGAATCATATTACCAGGAAATCGGTCGAGCGGGTCGCGACGGCAAACCGGCCGAATGCGTGTTACTGTACGACCAGCGGGACCTGAACACACAGATGGAGTTCATGCGCTGGAGCAACCCCGATGCTGACTTCTACCAGCGAGTCTACGACCACCTGAAGAACAACACCGAACAGGTGCGGGCGTTTGGCATCGACTGGCTCAGAGAACAACTCTGCGACCGACAGCGACATGATCGTCGCGTCGAAACAACTCTGGCAATGCTGCAGCGTTACGGGGTCATCGAAGACGAAATCGACCTCAGCAATGTCACCGTTCTGTTACCACTGCCGGAACAACTCGCTGACGAAGAGCGACTGGCAGCCAAGCTGAATCGAGACCAAAAAAAACTCTACGCTCTGGTCCAGTACGTTCAGTCAGAAGACGACCGCAAACGATTCATTCACGAATACTTCGGCCTGCAAATGCACTAGCAGCCTGTCCGGATTCGTGAAACAGTGGGCCGCAAGGCGCTAGCCGCGGGTGAAAACACTGTCAATAACCGGTGGCTAGCGCCCTGCCGCTCACAGGAACAGACGTATCGGCACAGCCGCCTGGGCATGGATTTTTTCTCAACGCCGCAGAGGATTCAGGTCGGCGGTGCCAGAGTCAGCAGCCGGACAGACGCTTCTGCCGTGGCAAAAAAATGCCGTCACTCAAATGAGCGACAGCGAAATTGAATTTCGTCGGCCCGTCCTGATGCTGACGCCCTCCGTTGGTGTCAGCAGACCGCCAGCGATGGTGAAGAATCCAGGTAACTCAGCGGCCTGCGGTACTTGCATTCAGCGACCAGCATCTGCTTGACCAGTTCGATGGAAACAGTCTGCAGATTGACGTTGGCCTGAACAAGCGAATCGTACACAGCCTGACCGGCGGCGGACTCAAGAAGCTGGTTTGCAAGATTATTTGAGTTGAATGACATGACTGATTTCCCTTCATTTCCTTTTCAGGGTTTGGACAAGTGTCTACGACGGTGGGTTCGCTTTGTCTGACATGTTGTTGCCGGAAGCTGATTGAGGCAAAATCCGATCCAGTCTTTCTCTATGGCAGCACAAAACGCTTGAAGTGAGTCTTGCGAAACAACCAAACTTTGTTTCGTCTGGCGGCCTGCAGGACAAGGCAGGTGAACGACGTTCGTTCGATGCTGGTTTCTCAATGCAGGCGGTGTGCCGATTCTCGGGCTTGTCGCTGGAATAGTCATGTAATGCGAAAATGGCTGGCATTCCACGCAGATCAGGAGTTCTCCCACGCGCTGATTCTGCCTGACGAAGCACGTGCTTCCACGATCGGTGTCGTGCTGGTGGCACAATGTGGACTCAGCCTGACGACACCTGTACCGGCGGAAGCTCGACAGCCGTGTTCGCGTCAACGGATTCCGAATGAGAACCTGCAGTCGATTGAAAAAATGACCGCAAACTCCGAGACTCAGCACTGATTGCCTGGGTCGGTGGTGCCCATGGTCAGTCCGAATCCGCATCCTTTCTTCCCTGAGCTCAGTGTTTTTCGGTGCGGTTCAACAACTGTCAAACATTTCGAATGCCTCAGCCCCGCCACGTAAAATCTACAATTCCCTTCCCCAATCCCTGTTGGTGCTCCCTTGGTTAAGAAAAACTTCAGCGCAACCGTTGTGATTGCTGCAACGGCGCTCCTGCTTCCGGTCATTTCTGCCGCCTCTGCTCAGGACAACGCCACGGCGGCAAATCACGTTATTGTGCCAGGCTACGAACGGTTTCGAGGCAACCACCTGTCAGCCGTCGCCGCCGGCAAACTGCTGATCTCGGAATTGAACTGCCAGTCCTGTCACGGTTCCACATTGAAGTCCGCGTTACCTCAGCGCCAAGCGCCGATTCTGACCAATGTTGCCAATCGAGTCACGCCGGAATTCCTGAAACAGTTCATTGCAGATCCGCAACACGTCAAACCGGGAACGGCCATGCCGTCGCTTTTGTCGGGTGATCAGGCAAATCATGTGGCCGAGAGCCTGACGCATTTCCTGGCGGCTGACGGAGCTGTTGTGCCGGCACCGGTTTCCACAGATTCGATCACTCGCGGAATCCGCCTGTTCCATTCACTGGGCTGCGCCGCTTGTCACGGTGACCAGCAGAAGCCGGCCACAGAACGTCCGTCCTATGCAATGCCGCTGGGCAAGCTGGATACCAAGTACACCGTCGGAAGCCTGTTTTCGTTCCTGAAAGATCCGCATGCCGTGCGACCATCGGGCCGAATGCCTTCGCTGAACCTAAGTGACAAGGAAGCCCGCGACGTAGCGAACTACCTGTTGCAGGACGTTGACGTGGAGCCGAATCTGACGTTTGAGTACTTTGAAGGATCATGGCAGAAACTTCCGGACTTCAATGCACTGACGCCGACGGCCACCGGAGCGGCCGCCGGATTTGACGTCAGCGCGGCTGCCAGAAAGGAACAGTTTGGTCTGCGTTTCAAAGCGTTCCTGCACATCGCGACAGACGGTGAATACGAATTCTGGCTGGGCAGCGACGATGGCAGCCGCCTGTTAGTCGATGGGGAAACCGTCATCGACGTGGACGACATCCATCCTCACACAACGAAAAACGCACGTCAAAAGTTGTCCGCCGGAGTTCACTCGGTGGTTGTGGAGTACTTTGAGGCCGGCGGTGAAGAGTCGCTGAGTGTCGAAATCAAGGGACCAGGCATCAATCGTCAGCCATTGGCGGGGCATGTCAGCAACAGCGAACAACCGCCGGAAGAACGTCGCAGCTTTCAGGTCAACGAAGATTTGGTGCGGGAAGGACAGGACTTTTTCACGTCGCTCGGGTGTGCGTCGTGCCATCAACATGAGAAGATCGGGAAGAACACCGGGACGTCGAAACAGGTGCCACCATTCGCCGAACTGAACGTGAGCAAAGGATGCCTGTCCGGCAGTTCGCAGGCAGGCGTGCCTGAATTCGCGTTAACTCAACAACAACGCAGCGACATCGTCGCGGCTATGACTTCACTGAAAACGAACACGGACGCCGCTGCATCCGAAATCACGCAGCAAATCAGCGAAGTGATGCTGACTCTCAACTGCTACGCCTGCCACCAACGCAACAAGACAGGCGGCGTACCGCGAGAACACAACGACCTGTTCGCCACCAGTATTCCCGAAATGGGCGACGAAGGCCGCATTCCGCCGCATCTGGACGGCATTGGTGACAAGCTTCAGAAAAGCTGGCTGCAGCACGTCATGAACAACGGCACTAAGGACCGCCCGTACATGGCAACACGGATGCCGAAGTTCGGAGAAAAGAACGTCGGCCAGCTGATCGATCTATTCGTCCACGCAGACGAACAGACGGACGTTGACGACGTACCGTTTGCAGAGCCGGAACACCGAGTGATTGCCGACGCTCGACTGATGGTCGGTGATCAGGCGCTGTCGTGCGTCAAGTGTCACTATTTCGGAAAACACAAAGCAACCGGAATTCAGTCGCTGGATCTGACGACCATGACCACCCGCCTGCGCCGTGACTGGTTTCACCGGTATCTGCTGAATCCTCAGGCCTACCGCCCGGGCACACGCATGCCGTCAGCATGGCCCAACAATAGATCGGTCGTGCCGAAGATCCTGCACGGCGCGCCGTCTCAGCAGATCGAAGCCATCTGGCTGTATCTGTCGGACGGAACGAAGGCAAAGCTGCCCTCCGGTTTGATCGCCAAAGCCATCGAACTGAAACCGATCGATCGACCGATCATCTACCGTAATTTCATCGATGGCTTATCAGCGCGTGGCATTGCCGTCGGTTATCCGCAGAAAGCACACATCGCGTGGGACGCGGAACAGATGAACCTGGGTCTGATCTGGCACGGAGCCTTCATCGACGCCTCAATGCACTGGGTTGGCCGTGGCCAGGGATACCAGACACCGCTGGGCGATCACGTCATGCGCCTGACGATGGGACAACCGCTCGCTGTGCTGGAGAGCCCGGCTGCCCCGTGGCCAACGGTGTCGTCTCGCGAAGCGGGCTACGTGTTTCGGGGCTATAAACTGGATAGTGCCGGACAACCGACGTTTCAATACGAGAGCAATGGAGTCACGGCATTCGACTTTACAGAGCCAATTGCGGGTGGCGACTATTCAACGCTTCGCCGAACTCTGCAGTTTCAGTCGGACAAGCAGATCCCGGGGCTTAACTTTCGAGTAATCGCTGGCGACATCAAGCGGCAAAACAATTCCTGGGCTGTCAATAATGCAATTGTACTGACGTTCGCCGGGACGCAGCCAACCGTGCGGGATGTCCAGGGACAACAGGAACTGATCGTCCCCATCATGTTTGACGCTGCCGGCGTGGCTAACGTTCAGTACACGATGGAGTGGTAACCACTCAAATGTAGTATACTGCTCACTACGTAAATCTGAGACAGGGCCCCATCATGCGTTGGTTTCGTCGGATTGTCTGGAGTGTGGCTGTCTTCGGCTGGCTGCTGGTGATTCTGATCGGACTCGTTTCCGATGCGGCCCCGGGACTGATCGTTGCGTACTTCATTCTGGCAGTGATGACGTGGGTTGCCGTATTCACGCTGTTCAGTTGGAAACTCGGCCTGCGCCGTCGGGCAAGAAAACATCTGTCTGTTCATCCTAAAGACGGGGCACTGCTGGAACATACTCTCAGCAAACGTCTTCGGATCGACATGATGCGCGGGCTTCGTGAACTTTCGGAGTCAAACGCGTCGAATAAGTTCGACGGGATCAGCCTCGCGCACGTCAACCTGCAGACGCGACTTACGGCCAATCCCGAGCCCGTGAAAGTCGAATGGGAGAGCATTCAAACGGGCGTTTCTGAGTGGGAAGAAATCCCGGCCAATGGAGTATTTTTTCTGGATCACGATGGCGTTCCGTTTGTGGCCGCAGTGGCCAGAGAATTCACTTACAACACGGGTCACGACGCGTTCGATGACGAAGACGACCTGGTGTCGCACAGTGGCCCGGTCAAACTTCACATTCTGGCTGTCAGCAGAAAGGACTGCCGTGCCTGCCGTGACTTCCTCCTGGCGGTGGCCGAACAGCACAACGTGTTTCGCGGTCGCGAAATTCTGATTCGCCCCGGTGAACGTCGCAGCGAACCGCTACGAATCGACTTCACGTCTGTATCACCTGTTGATCGAGATCGTATCATCCTGCCGGATCAGGTTTTCGATGTCGTGAATCGAGCGGCGATGAAACAGATTGACATGGAGAGTGTTCTACGGAAGGCAGGCCATCGAACACGGACGGCTGTGCTGCTGCATGGTCCGCCGGGAACAGGGAAGACGCTGCTCACCAAATACCTTGTTGCCTCACGACCCGACGCCACGACAATTATGCTGCATGGATTTAAACGTGGCCTCGTGCGAGAAGCGTTCCGACTTGCTCGCTGCTGCCAGCCGTCGATTGTCGTGATCGAGGACGTCGACCTGATTGCCGTTCGGCGTAAACGCAACTCCCGCGGCACAACGGCACTGCATGAATTACTGGATGAGCTGGACGGGCTGGCCCCGGAATCACGAACTGTTGTCATCATGACCACCAATCGACCGGATGTGCTGGAACCAGCGCTGGCCAGTCGCCCTGGGAGAGTCAGTCAGGCCATTGAAGTGCCCCTGCCGGACGCTGATTGTCGCCGGCGCATCTTCGAGCTGTTCACGTCAAGGATCGATGTCAGCGGTGTCAACACTCAGGAATGGATCACCCGCACCGAGGGTGCCAGTCCGGCATTCATGGAAGAACTCATTCGGCGAGGAATCATGTTCGCCTCCGAACGCACGCCCGACGCAGACGACCGCATCGTTGTCACGGATCACGATCTGACGTCCGCCATTGGCGAGATCCTTGGCAGCGGTGGCCCACTGACTCAAAAGCTACTTGGCTATTCCGAAGATTAGCGGTCACTGCCGAATTAATACCGGCAAGGCCAACATCGATTCAGCCATGTCGTCCGCGATTTTTTCCCTCTGCATGTCGCTGCTGACGTCACGGAAAAACGGATCTCTGCGGAAGATCGGTCAGGCGAAAAATGCAGGCAATAGGCACTTCGCGGCTGAATCGCAGCGTTAGAAAGAGCGATTTCTAATTTTCGGACGAGATTTTCGATTTAGGAGCGACTAAGTCACGGTGCCCTTGCCTGCGCGGCAACCGTGCTGTTGGCTCCAGAAGATTGAAGAATCCATGCAACAGGCAATTAGTCCACTACGTCGTGTTGTCGACAGACAACACATGATCGCTGACGTCGCGTTTTCGATGGAGAACGCCCCGTGCCTGAAGCGCCGTGGCTGAAGCGCCGTGTCCCCAATGGGTTCTGGGACACTCGCGAAAACCGGCTGCGATATCTGAACTGGCTGGGAAACCGATGTGGGTTCTACGAAGCAGCAGACTGGTACGCACTTCGCAAACATCACTTTCAACGGAACTTTGGCAGCGGACTTCTTCGAAACGCGTATCGTTCGTCAGTGCAGCACGCGATGGTTGACTTTCTCCCCCACTTCGATTGGAAGCCGTGGTTGTTTGGCAGTGCCGCAAACGGGTATTGGAAAGACGGCGCTCATCGCACGCTCTACCTTGATTGGTTGGGACGGCAGCTCCGTATTCAACAAACAGAAGACTGGTATAACGTGACCAGCGCAGACTTTTTCAATCACCACGGAGGCGGACTACTGAACAACGAGTTCAAAGGCTGCGTGCAGTCGCTTCTCTGTGACTATCTGCCGGAATACTGCTGGAGAGCCTGGCTGTTTAACAGCGTTCCTCAGAGTTTCTGGCGGTGCGTCAGAAATCGACAGGAATACGTTCTGTGGCTTGGTCAACAACTCGGGTTTCGCAAACCTGATGATTGGTCCCAACTTAAGCGTGAACACTTCTTCCGGCACGGTGGGGCAGGACTGTTCATCGCGTACTACAAAGGCTCAACACAGCAGGCCATCGCAGAATTGTTTTCTGAGTTGCACTCCCCCCAGGAGCCAGTCCGGATACGTCATTCCATGTGAGCGCCACGGTGCCTGCCACTGTTTATTGGCGGTATCTTCACCCGCGGCGTGCGCCGTACGGCTCACTGTTTCAGGTATCGGGACAGCCTCCTGAAGCGCGCTTCACCAAAAAGCAGCGACTTCCGCCACAGTTCAGCCGCGAAAGTCTGGCCGGCTGCGCTACTCGCCCGGGCGGCACACACGAAGCCCTATTCGGCGGACTTACGACTGCTTGTCCTGTCCGCACCTGGAAAGTCATCGGGAATCGCCACCGTTACTTTTCCGGTCGCTGCCCATTCTGTGCCGCGTTGCAACGTTGTGATAAATCCAACGCACTCCATCGAGTACTCGGCGTGGCCCATCGGTGTGTGAAAGACTCGTCCCTTGCCATACCTGACGGTAAAGATCATCGGCTCGTGACGTTTCGTCACCTGGGATTCTGCTGTGGCCAGAATCTCCATATTTCGGGCCGGACCCCGCAACTGATCGTAAAGTTCATCCTGAGCGTGCAGCCACTCAACGGGCATCCCCTTTGTGATGGGATGTTCGCGATCCCGGACGATGACAGGGAACTCCCACTGCTTACCGTGATTTCCTCCTCTGCCGGCCGACGTGTCCCGAATGACATCACCTGCATCATTTGTATAGACGTATGGCCCACTCTTCTCGTTTCGACCGCCCCATCCACCGAGCCCGATCATTTCGTTGTAGGCTGGCCACGCAGGAAACGAATTGTCAGCTGCGTGCACAACAACGAAACCGCCACCGCCACTGACGAATCCTTCGAACGCTTTTTCAGTCTCCTTCGGCCATGGCGCTGCGCCATGGCCAAAGTTGCAGATGACCACATCGTATTTGCTGAAATCAGGCTTGAAATTCGGATCGGTGCCTTTTGGCGCTGCCGTTGCCACGTCGACAGTAAATAGCTTCGTGTCCTCAAGGTACGACTTCATCAACTGTGTCGTCTCTGGCCAGACCTTATGGTTGTTCTGACCATCAACAATCAACGCCTTCATCGGTTCTGCAGCTGTTGCTTCAACAGAAAAGAGCAACGAAGTTGCCAGCATGGCAGCGGCAAGGGCGATATTTTTCATGGGGGAAGTCTCCGAAACGGTTGAAGGATACTGCAGCCCCACAAACTAACGAAAGTCGCCGTGAACCGCAAAGCTCTGCAGCAGAATCAAACGTCATTCTCGTCAGGCGAGCCTGCCACCGCTGCAACTCATTCATTCATGGAGTCACGATTCAGATTCGGATTCATCCTGCACGATGACTCATGACTCGGCACGCAACTGGCTGGTTCTGAGCAGCAGCTCTCCTCGACTGGTGGGCCGTCCCGCCTCAGGGTACCAGGTGTGATCGTGTGGCGTACTCTCGTTTCCTGCCGGAAGGTCCGATCTGCACTGTGTAGCGACTACCATCGGCCGCCACGCTCGTCTTCACCCATTGGCCCTTGCATGTCGCTGTGGTGCCCGTATTGGCGATAAATTCGGTCGGAGCCTGCAACGAAGCGTCCAGTTTGGTGTTCTGGTGCAGCTGATACATATCCTGCAGCGACTTGATTTCATGCAGCGTCTTCAGCGTCGATTCGGCACCACCCTTCGTCGGCCCGTTGCACATGATCGTGACCGTGGGATCAACCGCCAGCACCAAAGCGGGATTGTTACTCGTGGGCAGCCCGTGATGAGTGACCATAAAAATATCGACCGTGCCGATCGGGTTGTTCGGTGTCACCAGTTTGCCTTCGATATTCCAGGTCAGATCGCCACAGCACAGGAAGCGGAAGTCGCCAAACTGAAACAACAGGCTGAGGCTTGCTGCGTTGTCAGACTTATCGACATCGATCTGTTTATGCCGATCGGCATGCGGGTTCTTCGGGCCGACATTCGCAATAACTTTGCGTCCTGATGCCAACACTCTCGCTGTCAGCTTTGTAGTGCCGGTTTTCAGAGGAACGTAGTCGCCCGCCTGCAGCGCTTTAGACTGATTCTGAGACGCCGCGCGGTAGGCTGCGATTCGTGTTTCAAACAAATCATCTTCCTGCAGGGTGTCAGGGATGCCTCGATCCCAGAACGTGCCAATGCCAAATTCCGCTGCCAGCGCCGCGTGATTGCCGTAGTGGTCACGATGCCAGTGAGACACTGCAGCGTGGTCAATCTTTGACAGACCAGCGACGTCTTTGGCGACATGAATAATCCTGTCTTTGTCGCGACCGCGATTGTCCGGATACCCCGAATCAATCAGCATCGACTCCCCCGCCGGCGTGACCAATAGCGTCGCTGCCCCACCTTCAACGTCGATAAAATAGATGTCGAACCGGCCATCCTTTGAATCCGCAGCCGCCGACCCGGACAAGACCGAGCAAACAATCAACACAGCAACACATCGCATCATAAACGACTCCGTGAGTATCAGGGTCCATGCCCGCGCCAGTGACACGATTTGCACGCATCTATGCAGCGACCGACAATTGCCGACCAACAGTTTTCAAACGCTGGCTCAAGACGGGGTTGAAAGTCCGGCCCGCAGAGGAGAGTGACTGAGGATCTGCATTTTACTCAGGCGGTGTTCAGAAACTACTGACCGCGCGGCGGCGGCTTCACGACTTGATATTAGACCAGCTGTCGCAGTATCCGCACTTGAAGTCACCACTGGGAGAAATCTCCGTACCAGCGCCCAACGCCGCGCCACAGTGATCGCAGGCATAGTCCGAAGCTGACGACGATCGAGGCTGACTGCTATTCTGTTGTGGCTGTGACGCCTGGTGGAGTGATTGCCGCAAAGCTTCATCGGTGATCTGCTTTATCGTCCCACGGTGACGAAAGGCCGTGAAAAACGTCATGAAGATACCGCCGAAAACAAATAACGCGACGACCCCAATAAAGATCGGCACGAGGGTGAACATTACGCTGTTCATAGTGAACCTTTCACGTATTTTGCTATTGATCCTGAAGTACTGCACGACTGCAACGGGATCATTTGCCACACAGATTGAACAATTCACCGACTTCGAGCAACCCACGACCGATCCACGCGTCTTCAGAAATTGGATTTGACGTCTCAAATCACAGATTTAGGGTGCCACCCGTGCCGGGCGCATATGGTGGAAACGGAATGACGACAGAGCCCAACGGGTGCGTGCAGCGGCGCGTGGGAGAGGACGCAGTGTTGTCACCCTGAATGACTGACTCCTGGAGAGTGCTGTTAGTAATTGACTCTACCGTGGGCATACGTATCTACACAAATCTGAAGACTACGATCGAAGCGTCTGCGGGCAGATCGGTTCACTTACCGACTCTCCCGCTTACGGGAGAGTCGGGCTATCAGGCCCGGAGAGGGTCTGCACTAACCGCAACCATACCTTCGCACCTCGACGTTCATTGACCCTCCCCGCTCGTTCCTCGCGACCCTCCCGTAAAGAAGGGAGGGTAAAGTTGTGTAGATACCTATGACCGTGGGAGAGTTTAGTCAAACGCTCTTCCAACCTCCCCCAGTCATCGAAAGCCGCCTTTCGCAACAGTCAGCAAATCCGCCGTCGCGTTGGCACTGCTCAGATGTTATGCTGATCCCTCACCGATGACGGGCATGACCGTCACACAGTTTACCGTTCCCAGAGGTTGAATCATGCGAAGTTGGTTTCTGGTCGCGCTGTTGTGCAGCCTGACCACAACTGGATGTGTTAACGACGCCGGTGCGCCACCGGTAGCTTTGTCAGAACCGCCATCGGCGCCGGTCAAGGTGGCCGCGCAGACTGACGTTGAATCAGGAAAAAAGTCAGACGAGGGTGCAGAAATGCAGGAAGAAGTGCGGACGCAATACAACAAACTGACGGAATTTGAGGAATTCATATTGGTCGGCAAAGGTACAGAACCGGCCTTCGCCGGGGAATACACCGACAACAAACATGCTGGCACGTACATCTGTCGCCGCTGCAGCGCGCCGCTGTATCGGTCCGACCAGAAATTCGCCAGTTACTGTGGCTGGCCTTCCTTTGACGATGAAATCAAAGATGCCGTCACCAAACATGTTGACGTTGACGGCATGCGAACGGAAATCGTCTGCAGCAACTGCGGAGGGCATCTTGGCCATGTCTTCAGTGGCGAAGGATTCACGGAAAAGAACACTCGTCATTGCGTCAATTCGGTGTCCATGGTCTTCGTCCCGGAAGGAGAAAAGGCTCCACCGAAGATACGTTTGGCCAAAGACCGTGTCTCCGACACAGATTCACCCGCTGAGTAATCCGGGCCGGGTCGACCTATTGACGCTGCACGTATCGAGCATGTTCTGCTCGGGGCATGTTACATCACAGCACCGGCATCACGTTTGTTGACCGAACTCAGATACAGTGGCTGCATGCCGTGGGACGATTTCGTTTCTTCGGGAAAGCACCGCTGTACGGCTCGCAACAGGTCGCTGCGACTGATCTGACCTTCAAGCCGATTTTCATGGACAACCGGAATCTGCCTGCCCCGCGATCGCTGAAACCGCTGGGCGATGGCCAACACATCGTCAGACCGTCGCACACCTGTATTATCGCGGTACATCCAGGACTCCACCGTGGTCCTTAAATCCGTGGACGGCTCGGCCGATTCAGACTCTGCTGTCGTCGATAGTTCACGGCGGATCTTCAGGGCGGCCTGCAGCGCGTCTCGACGAGTCACCTCTCCAACAAGTTTGGCGCCCCGCAAAACCATTAACCGTCGATAGTGGGTGTCATGAAAACGGTTAAGGATTTCATCCAATCGAGTGTCTTCCGTAATCTGCCGTTCTTCAGCCCGCACCACCCACGCCGTAATATCTGAAGATGGCAACTGTTCCCAACACAGGCCGATAAAGACTCGCATCGCCGACTTTTCAGAAAACACTCCGCGCAAAGTTCCGTCTGCGTCAACGACCGACGCCCCCGAAACTTTTTTCTTAAGCAGCAGCTTAATACTCTGAAAGACGTCCTGTTGGGAATCGAGCACCAGACTACGGGTATTCATCAAATCTGCCGCACTGATTTTTCGCAGCTGCCGCGCAACTTCGGAATCATCGTCAATGGTTCCCAGGTCCAGAGCCACAATGGCCGATCGTTCTGAAAACCGCCCCACGAATTCCCCGGCCGCATCAACCACCGGCAATCCGGAGACCCGGCGTTTGATAAGTTCCTCAGTCGCCTTTGACAGATCAGTTTCAGGAGAGGTGACGGCAAGCCTGCTCGTCATAATTTCTTCAGCGGTAATTGTTGTCGTATCCATGCGTATGTCTTTCCTGTCAGAAATGCGTTAAGAAAGGGACGGCTGTGATCAGCTGACGTTTTTCTGATTCACAGTGACGACAACACGATGTCTATACAGAGAACCCAGGGTGCAAGATGTCCCCCTGGGGATGAAATGAGACGGGCCACTTATTTTGGCACAGTAATTCGGGCCTTCAACCACAAAGTCGACAGATTGTGATCTTGCCGGAATTCGTGGAATTTCCATCAATTTTTGCCTTGCAGAATTGCTGAGGCAATGTTCGACAAAGGGGCGGACGACACTACGATATCTGATCGCGGAAGAAAAGGCCGCAAAAAGTCAGGTCGTGAAGCCGGAACGATGATGGACGCCTCAGAGCACAGAGCTAACCTTGTCTTCACTCTTTTGATCGCGGCGGAGGTGCTGCTGATCGGAGTGACCTGGCCATTGTGGACCGCAATCCACCCTTTCCCGGCAGCTCCCTTGCTCAGTCGATTGGCAATTGTCCCTATCGCTGTCGACTGGCTGACGCTGGCAGTGCTGTTGGCCTCCACCACCACATTGCTCTGGAATCGCCGATCGTGGTCCCGCGCGGAAGCAGTCCCATCGGCTCCCTTAGTCCGGCAATCGAAGACACAACAACGCAGCCTGGTATTGATGACAGTTGCCGGAAGCCTGCTGGTGGTGCTTAATCAGCATCGCCTGCAACCCTGGCATTGGCTGTTTCTCTCCGTCACGGCGCAGTCGATTCTGCTTTCCGGACGACATCGCCTATGGGCACTGCGACTCGCATTTGCCACGATCTACGTCTTTGCTGCTCTGTCCCGACTGGGACCGGACGTTGATACAGGAATGTCACGACAGCTTCTGCATACCGCCTGCACACTCGTAGGCAGCGAACAGTTGCTGCGAAACGAAACGCTGTTCTTCAATGTTTGTCTGGCGATGACGCTGGTTGAACTGGCAGTCGGTTTGTGTCTGATGTTGCCGCGATTTCGTCGAACTGCTGTTGTCACCGCGATGATACTGCACGCGTTGCTGCTGCTGCTGCTGAGTCCCATCGGCCTGAATCATCATTCCGGCGTTTTGATCTGGAACGCCTTTTTCCTGATTGCCATTCCATCGTTGTTCGCTGACATCAGACCACAGGATGCGAAATCCATTCCCGCAAACGTTCGACTGCGCATCACTGCAGCCGTCATCGTATTGTTTCCGCTGTCGGGTTTGTTCGGCATTGCGGACAACTGGCCCTCATGGCAACTGTATTCAGCCAGACCCGACGTGGTTCGGTTGTACGTAGACCAGGTTTCGGTCGGGCAATTGCCAAAACATATTCAGCCTTTTGTTGGACAGCCAGCCCCGCTCGACCGATGGTGTCCGGTTCGCGTCGATCGGTGGTCACTCGCGACAACAGGAGCCCCGCTATATCCGGAAGATCGCTTTCAGCTGGCTGTCGTGCGGGCCGTGCTGCAAAACGTCCCCAAAGCGGCCGTTCGAATCACCATCGAATCGGCTGAGTCGCCCGCATGGTGGCACCGCACAACCCAGGAACTCAACAGCGCTGAGCTGGACGAATACACGCAAACCGAGTTTTTGCTGAACGGAAAACTCGCAAGACAATGACCGTCACAGACGACACTCCGACGATTCTGCGGAGATTTTCACCGCAGCTCTCAGGAACGACGTCTAAGGCGCTAAATCAATGCGTGGCACAAAACGGCTGACAGGATAAGGCTGGTCATACGAAATCACGAACTGGCCATTCGTCGTTTCATATACAGTTTTGCTGCGTCGTTCGAAGTCACTCGGCCCAGCTCGGCGTTTGGCTTCCACGCCAGCGGGCAGCAGATATTTCCCGGCGACCTGAAAGACAATCTCCGTGCGGTTTCCCAGCGCATGGCCAAGGCTGGTGAACGCTGTTGTATTCAGATCACATTCGTCGATGAAGTACGCGGCGACATCCAGATCAGCGGCTTTCATATTGCGGACCATTTCCTGGGCATCCGGGAATGGACACGTGAAGTCGTTCACGCCATGCACCACGACAATCTTCGTTTGGTGGTTCCGCTCTTTCATGGCCGCCAGATGCCCGGGACTTCCGACGAATCTCAGTTCCTGTTCGTCGATCGACAGAAAGTACGTACTGTGACGGTCACGGCTCCACCGTGCATTCAGGACACTTCCGCCGGCCAGGTTAAAAGCGATGTCGTCGCTGAGTTTCTTCATGCCGCACATGTCAACCACACAGGCAAACGTGTGCGGAGCCAGTTTGTTGGCCATCAACGTGACGTTGCCACCGCCAGATCCCCCCGCGCAGTAGAGACGTCCATCGTCATACGGGTGACCGGCGGCGATCAGTCCATGGCGGACCCAGGCCAGCGCTCGCAGCGCATCCAGAGCCTGCAGATAACCAAAGTCATAGGGCTCCGGATCATCGATGGAAGATTTTCGACCGCTTTGCAGGTAGTCGACGCAGACGGCAATCACGTTCAGTCGGTTGGCCAACGCGGTGGGGCTTGCGGTCCCCGCACATCGTTCACCACCCCAGTTATGCAGCGTCAACATGACGCCGGTCTGATCGGTAACGTTTTCCAACGCACCGCCGGGGTAATACAGCGACGTTCTGACGCTGCGAGGTCCCGGTTGATGTGGCCATGACTGCGCAGAAACGAAGACGTGATCGTTGTGAGCCGGCAGCATATTCCGAGCAGCCATCCATACTCGTTTCTGTTCGGCGATCCATTCGTCGACGACTTTCCCGGCCGGCCGTTCGTCTGATTCGCGACGTTCAATAAATCGAACGTCTTTGCCTTGAACAATGCGGCGCATCAATTCGGCTCGAACAGATGTATCGGCGACGGCATCCGGTTCGGCGACAGCATTCGTCTTTGACTCAACGTCCGGTTCGACGTCAGACGAAACATCGGGCGGCACGTGCAGAATACTCGGCAGGACCGGCACGACGTCCCATGGTCGACCGGCAAACTGAAAGCTCCAGTTGAGTACCCATTCGTAGTCGTGGACAAACTGTTCGTCATCGATGGCCTCTGTATTTGCGGAAACCGCGGGAATGACAAGGTCAGGTTTCAGAGCGCGAATCTGTTTCGCCCAATCCGCCATCTCGGCCAACGACTGACCTTCGACCGGCCAGGTCGTCACGTCGAACACCGCATCGGGAAAATGCTGTCGCAGCAGGTCAGGCAACATCACGTCGAATGGCGGCATGGCCACAAGTTTGACCGGATGCTGCTGAGTCAGCCGGTCAAACGTGTGATGCAGCGCGTCAATCGGCGGCGCAGAAGTCGCCAGAGAAACCTGTTTGCCGCAAATTGTCTTAGTCATCAGTTGTGCGAAGACCTGGTGCCCATTCATATTAGGATGAATCGTGTCGCTCATCAGCAACATCCATGCGGCAGGATCGTCGTGGCGCAGCGGCTGCCACGACGCAAAACAATCCACCAGCGACAATTTCAGTTCATCGGCCAACTGGCGTACAGCACCGGAGAACTCAGCCAGTCGATCGTTAGGGCGTGCCTGATTTTCGTACACCGAGTTCGGAGTGCACAACAGGACGGCGGCCCCTGCGTCCTGACAGCGGGCGATGATGGCCCGCAGATTATCGCGATAAGCAGCAAGTGGAATTCGCGTCACATCGTTCATGCCAAACATCACGACAACAAGATGCGGCTGCTTCGCAATCACGTCTTTGTCAATCCGTGCCAACGCATTCACCGTCGTGTGTCCACTGACGCCTGCGTTGATCATTTCCACGTTGGCACGCGGATTCGCCTGCTGTAACGCCAGCCCCAGCATATCGCACCAGGCACGCACTCCGCCGGTGTGATAATACGCTCCGGTGATGCTGTCTCCGAAACAGACAATGCGAGTCGTTCGACCGGTCTCGAGGCGTCGGGCGATATCACTCACCTGGATTCTGCCTGCCGCAATGTCCGGCTCGTCTGCTGGTGTCGGTCCCGATACCAGACATGCCACCAGGATGAACGTCAGCATGGTGAACGAGAAATGGCGTGGCATGGTGGCAGGTGTGAATCTCAAGAATCAGACCATTTCGAATAAACGACGATCACCTTTTTGTGCGGCGACAGCGCAGGGTCAATAATCAGGCAGTCTAACCGATCATGACACCACACGACAGAGCCGAGGTCATTGCGGGAGGAAATCGAGACAGGGGAGTCGAGACAGGGGAGTCGCACTGGCGGAAAGAAGCAGAAGGGCACCGATCACTGTTCTTCCCTTTCACTGCTGCGGTATCGGATCCATCCTGTCGGCGTTGATGCGCAGGTGCTTCAGCAGGATACCGCCCGGACGAGAAACCAGCAACCCTGGTGGAAGTGCGTCGCATTGCTTCATCCGACCCATGATCAGGCCGAAGCGTTCCGGCGGCAGTCCGTCTTTCGCAAAGTCGTGGTGGAATGCGGCCGTAAGTCCGGCCAGCGATTCGTCCAGAAACTCTATTCCTTCACCGGCCAGCTGCTGGTCGGCAGGCGACGGCAGTTCGCCTGGCCAGTCGCCGCGCCAGACGATATTCCGAACGCGAGCTTCAGTTCGATCGGCGTAGTGAAACAACCCGAACGTCCGCTGATTGGCGGGGTCGATTTTGCATTCGTAGACGAGTTCGCCGTTCAGCTTCAGGTCTACGACATCGCCAGCCACGGTCAGGTGTAGCCGGTTCCATGCGTCCGTTACCAGCGGCAACGGACTCGGGCCACGACGGCTGCCCGGTTCGTCGAACAGATTGTCCGGCGCGAGTCCTGTCCGGTCCAAGCGGCCGTTTGTGACCCAGTGAATCCGAATTCTATCCGGTCGCAGCAAAAAGGCCATGCGATCGAGCACAGGATGGACGTGAATCTCGCCTTCCCGATAGTAGAAGTCGTATGCGATCGTTCCGTCTTCGACCATGGGACGGTGGTAACGAATTAGTGACTCCAGATTCGTACCGGAAAACTCGTCCCGGCGAAGACCACGAATCCCGCCACCGCTGGGCGAATCGCCTGATGGCTGCTACTTTCGATTCGGTCCCACCTGCTCGCCGTGATTGACCGGCAGCCAGCCCGGCAGCTCCGCTGTCGCCGCCAGGTTGACCTCTGCGGGAATGTCCGGATTGCCGATAATCTGCAGGTTTCGAATCGCTCCGTTCGCTTTGGAGTGGCTCCATATCGCAACCCACGGATCGTGGTCTGCCGGTAAAGTACGTTCCCCAATCCGACGACCGTTCAGATACGTCGTGCAAACTCCTTGACGGACAACGGCTCGGTACCGAATCCAGTCATCCGTCCTGCGCAGCGGCGGATCGAGCAGCGAGCGTGTGGCGTTTCGAAAATTGCCGACGTAGTACGCACGATGTGTGTCGACCAGACCAGACCACTTCCCTGCCACCCACAGATTTGTGTCCCGCCCGGCAAACCCGCTCACATCGCACTCAATTTCGAAGTCACCTCTCAACGGTATCCGGAAGAACAAATAGTCGTCGTCATGGCTGGTGAGATTTTCGATGGTCGCCGGTGCCGACATTCCCCATTGCGAGCCTGGAAATCCCTGTCCACGAGTTCGGTTCGTGTCGCGGCTGGGGGAGATCCAATTGTTGTGAGGCGACAGTCCACTGTAGCGACTTACACGGGCATTACGTCGCGGCCAGTCAGGGTCATCGCAAGACTGCACAGTGAATCCAGGAAAGCGCGATCATCATCCACGAAAAAGAGTGTTGGCGGTTCCGCCATTGTTCGCCTCAGTTGTCACGACGGTCGGGCAAAAGACTACCGTAGTGCATTTCACAGCCTTACAAATACAACTCTAAATCATGCTATTCGGTCGTCTTGACTTTTTAATGGTCATTATCTCACCGGAGTATTGCCCTGTTTCCACCCCAATTCTCATACTTGCGATCGATCTGTGTTCTGACTGCACGCCACTGCCTCGTGACAGGTCCATCGACGATCTCCAGTCAGTGCCCTCTACGAACCATACGTGCCGAAACACAATGCGCGACAGGCTCCGCCCGGCGACGTGAGTTGTTCCTTGTCCATAGATTCCCTTTTTCTCAACAAAATGCGCCCTGGCTGAAGAAAACTGGTCGAAATCCATTCGGACGTCGCGTTTAGCCATATATGCACCTCTTGCGTTGAGTTCTTTTTGACCAACGCAAAAGTGTCACAGACGCCATGAAATTCCTGTCGGTGAAGGCTTCTGTTCATTCTCCAGTCGTAATCGTTCTCCAGTCGCATTTTCACGTTCGCCAAAGGAAACCATGCATGGCTCATAAGTCCCGTCGCAACCGTCGGTTGCGTAACGTCAGCGTTGAGGAACTGGAGTATCGAACAATGCTGTCGGCCGCTGCGGGCCACGATTTTGCCGACCCCAACGAACCGGGGCGCGCAGAAAACGAACGGAGAGTCCAAAAGCCCAATCCGGGAATCGCCTTTGCCCGTTTGGATGCCAATCACGATGGGCAGCTGGTCCCTGAGGAACTAAGTGAAGGAGCCTGGGGGAAGCTATCGCGAGTGGACGCCAATCACGACTGGGCTGTGACTATGGAAGAAATACGTGCGGCGCGCATGGAAGACGAAAGAAGAGTTCAAAAGCCGAAGCCAGGTGCTGCGTTTAACCATCTGGATACAAGCGACGATGGACGACTGACGCCGGACGAAGTCACTCCGATCGCCTGGATGAAGTTATCGCGTGCCGATGCCAACGAAGATGGTGCTGTTACGCTGCAGGAACTACGAGCGGCACGGGAAGAACATGAACACCGAGTTCGGCGACCGCAACCGGCCGCAGTCTTTGCCCGACTGGACCTCAACGAAGACGGACAGCTGACGGCCGACGAAGTCAGCGAAGAGGTCTGGGCGAAGTTGTCGCAAGCCGATGCTAACGAAGATGGTGCTGTTACGCTGGAAGAACTACGAGCGGCACGGCAAGAACATGAACACAGAGTTCGTCGACCGCATCCCGCAGAAGTCTTTGCCCGACTGGATCTCAACGAAGACGGACAGCTGACGGCCGACGAAGTGACCGAAGAGGTTTGGGCGAAATTGTCGCGTGCCGATGCCAACGAAGATGGTGCTGTTACGCTGCAGGAACTACGAGCGGCACGGGAAGAACATGAACACCGAGTTCGCCGACCGCATCCCGCAGAAGTCTTTGCCCGACTGGATCTCAACG
>JBDONA010000438.1:0-7843 GCA_039831575.1 Fuerstiella sp.
AGAAACCGCTGGTCAATACTCCACACGCCGACGTGATCAGAACTCCGGCCAACAGATAGTATTTGAAATGCTCCCAGCCGCGTGGCTTCTTCAGACCCGTTGGATTATCCGGCACATGCCATCGTTTGAAATGTCGACCGACGAGCCAGTCAAATGCGTCAATCAACGTTCCCAGCGGACAGAAATAGCCACAGAAGGCCCGGGGAATGATCACGCAAAACGCCATGATCCCCACCATCCACCAAAGTGTCGCCCAGTTCAGCACTTTTCCCGCCAGAGCCGTGGAAAGTCCAACCAGTGGATCAATCAACAGAAATGACTCGACGGGAAGTGATTCCTTGTCACCGAAAGTGTTGGCGGTAAAATGTTCGGCGTACGGCCAGCAGACTCGAAAGAACGCATCCAGAAACAGGAACAAACATACAATCTGAATGCCTCGACGCAGCGGTGAACTGTGGGTCACTGGACCAATTCGCTCCAGCCATCGCCAGCAGACTCCCCGCCAGCCCGTGCGTTTGCTCTTCTTCAGGAACGGAAAGAAGATATCAGCGCTGTTCGGTTTCACTTCAGGCCCGCCTGCTGCAGCGCTCTGAGCGTGCCTGCCAGAATCGCATCCTGCGTCACTGTGGCGCCGGTAATGCCGTCCACCTGGAAGCTTTGGTTACGGACGATCTGTTCAGGAATCAACACGCACGCATTCTGATCGATCTTCTCTTCGTGCTGTACGCCAATGTCGGCGATGCGCCCGCCCTTCACCTGAATGGTCAGTTTGATGTCGCCGGAATATCCCAGCGCTGTTTCTTTGTACCGGCCGTCACGTAACGTGGTGCCTTTCAGGGATTCTTTCGACAGCAGATCCAGCTTCGACTGCACCTTTTTGGCTCGTCGCGGCAAAAGGTGTCTGCCGTACGGCGGTTTGCTCAGGGCAAACAACCGCATGGCTTCCCGATAGCTGGCCCGAGCGTCATCGACCCGGCCCCATGCCGCATACAGGTCGCCGAACGCGTCGTGTATTTCCGCCTGCCGCATTTCGGTCCATTTGGCGTCCGGTGGTGGCGTCTGCAGTCCACGTTCCAGAAGAGGCACGGCCTGTTCGAACAGACCATATTCAGCATACAACGACGCCAGTGCGTGAATACCGAAGTATGGCGGATATTCGTGATCTGTTCTGGCCAGCCACTCACGATAGACGTGAACGGCCCACAGTGGTTCCCTGCCAAGGAACAGATTCATCCCATATTCGTGCCCGTTCCCGATATCATCTTTCTGCCGATAAACCCATGTCAACTTAATACCTTCTCTACGCGAAGCGTCGTCGCCTTTACCCAATAACCTGCGAATTTCCTGACGCGCGTCCTTCCAGGGAATAGAGGTGTCCCAGCGGGATTCAATCGTTTCCAGCCACGCCGGTGGCACTGTGAAGTCCATCAGTTGTTCTTCAAGCCTCGCTGCCGCAGCTGTCGATCCCGCGGAATTAGGTACTGCAGGTGGCTCTTCGACGACACTCACCGAAGGCGCAGAAACGATGATTCGTTCGTCGACGGGGGCGACCATGTCAGACTGGGGCGTTACTTCATCAAGAGCAACCGGCTCCGGCACCGTGGCATCACGTAGCGCTGTGATTTCGATCGGTGTGCTGTCAATCGTCGAGGTTTCGACATCGGCGTCCGGATCACCGCTACAACCAGGTAGCCAAATCGACACGGTCAGAACAAGCCAGACGATTCGTCTGGCAGTGGGCCGTTGAGGACACTGATTTGCAGTCACGGAAGTCTTACCCCTGAAAATTGAATTCGCACAGCGACGTTGTGAACCGCAAAGATGTGTCTCGAACCGATAGCCAGACGACCACGGTCCAGTTCCGTAGGTCAGGACCTGTCCTGACGGTGTTAGGCGCGCCAGGACAGGTCCTGGCCTACGTGGCGACAGAGGATTCCCGACGCTTTTTCCGGCACCGTCACCGACGCATCATACACTCATCGTGCACAAACAGAACATTGGCTATGGTGGTCCACGCCGCCAACTCGGCCACGTCGGTTGACCTGGCTGAGGCATCACCGACCTCGACGTACTTTGTGGCGGCATCGGTGTTCTTCTGAAAGTGCGTTCGCTGATCCTGCAGCAACTGCAACAGCACGTCCCTCTCACTGTCCGTGGGCCGGCGGCTGGTCAACAGACGAAACATCTCCGACAGGAGTGCCGGGTCTCGGCTGCCGTGTTTTTGCAGCAGACGATCGGCCAGCATGCGGGCGGCTTCCACAAATTGCGGGCCATTCATAACGACCAGAACCTGCAGGGGCGAAGACGTGCGTTCTCGCTTAACACGGCAGACATCCCGTTTAGCAGCGTCCAGAGTCATCATCATCGGAGCGGGAGCGGTGCGTTTCCAATACGTATACAGACTGCGGCGATAGAGGCCGTTTCCCTTGTCCGGATTTGATGGCTTAAACGAAGCCGCCAGTTCATAAGGTTTCGCGGGCGGACCGCCTTGCCGGCGATGCAGCAGTCCACTCACCGCCAGTGCATTGTCTCGCAGCATTTCAGCGGTCAGTCGAAATACGGGGGCGTGCGTCAACCATGTATTCTCCGGGTCACGACGGTATTGATCAGGCGACGTAATGCTGCTTTGCCGATACGTCGAAGACATCACTAACTGCTTCAGCAACCGCTTCACGTTCCAACCGTTTGCCAGAAATTCGGCCGCCAGCCAGTCCAGCAGCAACGGATGACTGGGCGCGAGTCCCTGGCTGCCAAAATCTTCCGGTGAGCGGACCAGTCCATTGCCAAATGTTGTCTGCCAAAAACGATTCACGGCGACTCGTGCAGTCAGCGGCTGATCCGGCGACGTCAACCATCGGGCCAGACCCAGGCGATTCTTCGGCCACGAAGCGTTCATGGGCGGCAGCGAAGCCGGCACATCCGATGGCACCTCTTCAGCCCTGGCGTCATAGGCACCGCGAGTCAGAACGTAGGCCTGACGTGGCACGGCTCGTTCCTGCATCACCATGATTTCCTGGAAACCATCCTGAATGGCACAGACGGCCTGGCGCGCCGACTGCAGGTCTGCCAATCGACTCTTAAACTCAACATCCGCTGTCGCCGCCGCGTAGTCCGCCAGGGCGCCTAATGCGGATGCGTCAAGCTCCGTCCAGTCCAACTGCAGTGTCTGACGAAGGCTTTGCCCGTTGAACAGCTCTTCTATCTCCAGTCCTGTCAGTCGGCGATCAAAAACGCGAAATTCATCGACGACACCTTTGCTGAATCCTTTGTCACGGAATCGCTGACCAATCGTAATGGTGTTGCCACCGCCACCGGTGATGTTCCGGTACAAGTTGTCTCGATCGACGCTGGTCGACGCCAGTTGTCCGTTGATCCACAGATTCAGCCCGATTGCCGAACTGCATCCGTCGTACGTCATGACCACGTGCGTCCATGTGTCGACCGGCAGTGGCTCAGCGCAGCGAACTCGGATCGCGTTGCCGGGCCAGAAATGAATCAGTGCGGCGCTCAGATGACCATCTTCGATCAATAATTCGTAGCCTCGACTGCCAGCGTCCGTCCACGCCCGCGACCGATGAAACACCACACTGCGTTCGTGGATCTTTGCTGCCTTCAACCACGCGGAAACGGTGAATGGCTGCCAACGAGGAAAGTTGCCGGCCTTCACATCGATGCCGTGATCACCAGTCAGCTCGATGGCTTTGCCATGCTTTCCGTCGACGATCCTGTTGGGACCGAAAGTTCCGGAATCGAAAGTAAAGGCGGCCTGCTGTCCCGGAATCAGTTTGGCTGGCTCGGCCAGTCGTTCGGCCACGTCGTCCCGCAGCACGCCCAGTGCAACCTGGCGACGGCCCTCTTCGTGCAACGCCGTTACCAGTTTCGACAGGGCCAATTCCGCCGCTGCCAGACGTTCCTGCGGCTCCCGCAACCCGGCTGTCTGAGCAGCCGTGGGAAGTTGCAGCGTGGGTGTTGGCGTCGAACTTGTAAAGTATGAGTACAGCCCGGCTTCGTCGATATTGTTGAAGAATGAGAACAGCTGGTAGTACTCTCGCTGCGTGATCGGATCGTATTTGTGGTCGTGGCAGCGAGCACACTCAAACGTCAGTCCCATAAAGGCGGTCGCTACGGTTTGCGCACGGTCGGCTACATATTCCACGCGAAATTCTTCCGGTACGCTGCCGCCTTCCACCTTCTGCGGGTGCAGTCGGTTGAATGTCGTCGCCAGAATCTGATCCGATGTCGCGTTCGGCAGCAGATCGCCGGCGAGCTGTTCTGTGATAAACCGGTCGTACGGCATGTTGTCGTTGAACGCTTTCACGACCCAGTCGCGCCACGGCCAGACGTAACGGTCTCGATCCACCTGGTACCCGAACGTGTCGCTGTATCGAGCGACGTCCAGCCAGTCGGCAGCCATTCGTTCGCCGAAACTATCAGATTTCAGCAGCTGATCGACGACCTTTTCGAAGGCATCATGAGAGTCATCGGCGAGAAATGCGTCCAGTTCTTCCACGGTCGGTGGCAGTCCGGTCAGGTCGAACGTGACTCGACGTAACAACGTCTGTCTTGACGCCATTGGATTCTGTCCGAAGCCTTTTGACTGCTGGCCTGCGACAACAAACTGATCAACTTCGTTGCGGCACCACTCCGTATTCTCCACAGCAGGCACGTCAGGCGCGACGATTCGTTCAAAGGCCCAGTGTCCTTTCCACTCCGCTCCTTCTGCAACCCAGCGACGCAGCTGTTCCCGTTCCTCGACGTTAAGTGACAATCCCGAATCCGGTGGCGGCATACGTGTGTCGGGATCCGTCGACAGAATTCGTGACACCAGTTCGCTCGCCTCCGGCTTACCTGGGGTCACGACGAACAGCGAGTCATCAGACTCAAGGTTACCCAGGACAGCGTCCGCTGAATCCAGACGAAGATCCGCCTGGCGAGTTTCCGCATCCGGACCGTGGCACAAAAAACAACGATCGGACAGCAGTGGCTTGATGTCCCGGGAAAAATCAATTCGTGTTTCATCAGCCGCCATCACGAATTGGCGGTTGAACACTGAAAAACTGATGACCGCCAGGACGGCAGCAACGCGGTGAATTGGTAAACCGGGGGGCATTGATTTGCGGCAGCATTGGGGTGAGAAGATCGGAAGGACCACCAGTTTAGCGTTGTGGCTGCCCGAAGACACGCCTCATCAGGCAATCGACGGGACCCAGAGTGCGTCCGACGAATGTTGGCCCTTAAGAAGAGGCTGTTGCTCTTTGCTGCCTCTGCGAGCTTCTGTTGGATTGTGACTTCCGTCATTCGGGTAGGTCAGGACCTGTCCGGACGCAACCATTCTCGGCAGACAGGTCCTGCCCTACGAAAATGGTGACTTCCGTAAGAGTCCACGCAGAATTGCCGTTTGAGGACAGGGTTTCGAACAGAAGGGCGCTAAGGAAGCGAAGAAGCATTGCTATCGACACATATTTTCCTTCACGGAAGAGTCAATACGTTTTCCAGAGCCCAACAGTGAACAGATGTCAGAAGCGAGAAGACAAACTCCGACAGGACGCACAGGATCGACACGATAAACAGCAAAACAAACTCCTGTTAATCCTGTGAATCCTGTCAACAACAAATAACCGATGAGTGAGAGCCGCCAGGACATTCGTACATGCGCCCTTAGCGAACACATGCACCTCGCCACCCAGTGCCTTCGACTTGTCCCCGCCGCCGTTGTGCAGGACTTACCGTCCGGCAACACAACCTGACAATCGTCGAACAATCTGATAACAATCGTCTAATTCAATTCCATTCCTGCGTTTGATTTTCCAGACACCCAACATGAACGAGCCACACGCGGCAGACTCTGCAGTGAAAATCCCCCCCAGAGGGAGGATCCTGGGAATTGATTACGGCACAAAGCGAGTTGGTGTCGCGGTCAGTGACATGTTTCAACAAATTGCCAGTCCACTACACAACTATCAACGAAACGGGCAACAGGCAGACGAGTATTTTTTCCGAAACGTGGCCGATGAGTATGAAAGCGTTGGTCTGGTTGTGGGACTGCCGGTTCACATGAGTGGTGATGAAAGCAAGAAGTCCCGTGAGGCTCGGCGGTATGGCGCATGGCTATCGAAAGTGACGTCACTGCCCGTGGAATTTCAGGACGAACGCTTCAGCAGTGTGAAGGCGGAAGCACTGATGCTGCAGTCGGCACTCACAAAGAAGCAGCGCAAATCGCGGATCGACAAGCTGGCGGCCCATATTCTGCTGCAGGCCTTCCTGGATGCGCGCGGCCAGGAATCGTCTGCCACCGATGACAGCAGTCACGCAAAGCGTTCTGGCGACGACGACGTGCCGGACGACGAATGAGTGTCGGTTAGACTTCTTCGATATGAAGGGCGAGGGGGTCGGGAGTCTTTTCTCTTAAACAGATCGCCCACGGGACACCCTCCGATGCTTGAGCGATTTCGTCGACATCATCCGCCTCGCACAGAAAAACACCGACCCCTTCGGCATTTCCTGTTAAACTTCGTTCCAATACTCTCAGCTTCTGGAAGATCAGTCTGAATGAGTCATCTTCTTCGCCATCCCGCCAGAGCGGCCGGTGTTTTTCTCTGCTTGCTTCTGCATATCGACCAGTCAGCCGCGACAGACTGGCCGCAGTGGATGGGACCGCGTCTTGACGGGGTGTCGCAGGAAACGGGATGGTCGACGGAATGGCCCACAGACGGGTTGTCCCGGATCTGGACCAGTGAAGTCGGGACTGGCTTTGCGTCTGTCAGCGTGGTCGACGGTCGACTGTACACGATGGGTCACACGGACGGCCAGGAGACCGTCTGGTGCCTGAACGAAGAAACGGGCGAAGAAATCTGGTCGCATCAGTATCCGGCAGAGCTGAATGCGCATCTGTACGACGGTGGTCCGGGAGCGACGCCGACGGTACACGGCAATCACGTCTACACGCTCAGCGTTGACGGTCGGGCACTGTGTCTGCAACGTAAAACGGGACAAGTCATCTGGGAGCGATATTTACAGGATGACCTGAATGTTGGCATGCACGAATGGGGCTTCCATGCCTCGCCGTACATTCTGGGTGGCCATGTGCTGTTCCAGGCCGGACGGCTGGTGGCATACAACAAATTGACCGGTGATTTGGTCTGGCGATCAGAAGAACATCGTGCTGGCTATGGTTCCGTCCGCGCCTTTTCGCATAACGGCAGATTGCTGTTGGCGAGTCTGGACTGCGATGGACTACGCATCAGCAAGGCGTCGGACGGTTCGCTGGTTGCGTTCCAGGAATGGAAGTCACCGTTTGGCACCAATTCGACAACGCCGATTGTTGTCGACGACATGATCTACATTTCCAGCGGCTACAACGTCGGCTGCGGTCTGTTTCAGCTGACAAAGGACGATGCTTCGAACAGCGACGAATCACTGCAATTGAAGGAAGTATACGTCAGCAAGCGAATGCGAAATCACTTCAACAACAGCCTTCTGTTTGACGGATACCTGTATGGTCTGGACGGTAACTCAAATCTGGGCCGTGTCGTGACACTGACATGCATGGACTTCAGGACCGGTGAAGTCCGCTGGAAAGAACGAGGCCTGGGCTGTGGTTCTCTGATGATCGCAGACGAAAAATTGGTCATTCTCAGCGAAGACGGTCAGTTGGTGGTCGCAAAAGCCAGTCCGGACAGTTATCAGGAATTCGCCCGATCAGAGTTTCTGTCGGGACGTTGCTGGACAATGCCGTTGCTGTTGAATGGACGCGTCTTCGGACGAAATTCAGCCGGTCGACTTATTTGTGCCAAATTGCCTGCGGCTCGTGACAGCGAAGCTCGCTGACTCATGGCCGTGGTTA
>JBDONA010000395.1:0-1874 GCA_039831575.1 Fuerstiella sp.
GCCGATGTCCAAGGCAGCGGAAGGGCGGTCCGTATCCGGTGAGGACGTAATCCGGCATAGACAGGTTTCGGTCAGTACGGTACTTTTCTGCCCCAAACCACAAGTCGCCACTTGCGGACCGAGTGCCGTTGCGGTGCACTGGCGACAAAGTTGCTAGAGACCCTGTCTATTTCCACTACACATCTCTCGAGATCTTCGATGATGGCCAACATCCACAGCAAATTGGCATTGGGAATTCTGATTCTAGGCCTGGCTGTCGGAAGTGGGACAGCCAATGCCGAAAACAAACGCGAGAGCGACGGAGTCAAAGCTCCCAGCGTTCCCACTTTGGTAAATGTCTTCGCCGGCACGTACAGCGGCATTACACCGGGCAAGACCACATCGGTTGAATTGGTCGCCAGCTTCGGCAAACCTGAGCAACGTCTCGACGGTGGCAAGAGTCTGGTGTTCAAAGTCGATTCGGTCGAGGAAATTCGCACATCAATGAAGGCAGGAGTCGTTGACGAGTTGGCGGTAACACTACAAGAACCTCGCTCGACAGAATGGGCCAAAAAAATTCTTGCCGTGAAAGGACTGGTTCATGTCGACGTTAATCTGAGCGATCAGTCATTGCGGTTGATTCCCGAACGAGGGATTTCCTTAGTCCGGGTTTCCGCGAAATCAGAGGATGTGACCCACATTCTCATCAGGGCCCCGTCGGCGAAGGACTTAATCGCACGTTCGCGCGATCAGCGGAAGAACGGCTTCAGTCAATCGTGGTCTGATCTAATGGCCGCTGTGGCACTGGCCGATGACAAGGACCCGGTCCGCCTTGAATTGTCCGAACTAGCACTTGATCTAGAGCGCTATGATGTGACGAAATCGCTGCTCGAACGCGTTGACCCTGCAAAACGAAATGCACATTGGAAACTCTTGATCGCCCGGTGGGTCGTGGCGATCGGCGATCGTCAGCAAGCTCAAGAGGCGGTGAAATCGGCGATGAACGACGCCGACGCCACTCCTACTATTCGGATGGCGGCCCTCGTGGAACTCGCACGGCTCGAGTCGGACTCGAAGCAGGGTAATACCGACCAAGCGGCTCAATGGCTCCAGCAAGCATGTGATGAAGCGATGAAAGTGCTCGCCAAGGACCCCGGAAACTCGAACGCCACGAAGACACTCTTCAACGCTCACCTGGAAATGTTGAAAGTGGTTTCAAGTGGGAAGTGGACTCAGCAGACAGCAACGATGGAACGTTGGCAGACAAACGCCGAAAAACTAGTTCCGCTCGTGATGCTAACCGGTGGCAACATTGGTGCCCGCCAAGATCTGCTCGCGGCGATCATTGCCAGCCGCACGCTATTGGTCGAACCGATGGAGTCGGCCGACTTAGTCAAACGGTTGGAAGACGAAACGATGTCATTGGTACGGAAAGGCGACCCAATTCTTGCTCAACAGGCGAGAAGAAATGCCGCCACTGCCTTGAAGCAAATCGCCATGCGACAACTTCGCGACGGCGCGAACGAGAAAGCGATCATGACGTTTGAGGGCGCCCTGGCCGCACTGACAAACCAGTCACAACCAGCGCAATTGGAAGCAGCAAATATGCGACGATTAGCCGACGTCTTGTTCGCGCGAGGCGTTGTCGAATCAGTCGGACTGGGCGACCACAAGGCGGCGAGCGTGTGGTTCCGACGCATGCTCTCCGTACTCGATGATCCTCGAGCCCGACCATTTCCGCGGCATGCCATCCTGCGAGGAGATCAACTGGTCAGCGTTGGGGTCAGCTTCTGGCAAATCGGTGCCAAAAAAGACGCGATGGAGGTGACCGTACGCGGCCTGCGGTATATCGAATCGGCGATCGATGTCGGTTGGGCCGATCCGGACGATCGCAC
>JBDONA010000494.1:0-32134 GCA_039831575.1 Fuerstiella sp.
CAGGTTTGGCAGGTTCAGGTTTGGCAGGTTCAGGTTTGGCAGGTTCAGGTTTGGCAGGTTCAGGTTTGGCAGGTTCAGGTTTGGCAGGTTCAGGTTTGGCAGGTTCAGGTTTGGCAGGTTCAGGTTTGGCAGGTTCAGGTTTTTTTTTCACCACGATTGGTTTCGCAGAGGCAATCGGTTTCCGTGTCGAACGCGGTTTCGTGACGATCGGAGGAACGATGGCGTCAATAGGGTCGGCTAGCCCTAACTCCTTCAATGGTGTATCGAGAATTGACAACGGTGATGTCCCGTCCCCGGACTCCTCGACTTTGCTACCTTCGTCCATCTGGATCCGACGAAACAACATCATCACCAGACGTTCATTCTGTTCATCGTCGTCCAGGTCTGTGTCCTCACCCAGGCGGACCAGCTTATGATTGGCCAATTGAAGAGTTTCCACCAGGTCCGCTGCAGCGACTTCCATATCCCCACCAAGCTCTTTGTTCAGGACTTCTTCAAGTGCAGCGACAACTTCGTCTGTCGCTTCACCCTCCCGCGACAATTCGGCCACGAGACCCTGGAATTCGGCGTGGTTTTCCTTCAGCACTCGACGAAATTCATCCTGTGAGATGGTGACGTATTGTTCGATCGCATCTTTAGCCTGTGTGACGGCGAACTTCTCCATTTCTTCCCGAACAAGAGGAACGGCCGCAATCGCCTGGCTGCTCAATTGCTCGGCCCAGACAGGCGCCCCCTGATCGACTTCATCCTGAATTGACTCTCGAAGAACGGTCACGTTTTCATCGACCAGCGCCGCTCCAAGACTAACAATGTCCGCAGGCTGCATAAGTTTTGAGAACTGGATGTATCCGTATACGAAGTAGCCGGACAGCAACAGCAGGACGACAACGGTCATGATTGTCGAAATGAGTGCCTCACGTTTCAGACGCCTCTCAAGCGTATTCAGTTCCTTTTCAACTCCGGCCAGACGACTGGCCTCCGTTTCAGTTTTGGTTGCAGTTTCTGTTGTTGACATATGATTGTCTCCGGTTGATATCAAAATGATTGAAAGGGATGATCAGCATCGATTGATTACAGCACCGATGGATCAAATTCTTCTTTTGCGGCGATGCGCTGGGTCACCATCTCCATCAGTGCTCCGATCAACTGCTGAGACACACTTTCCATTCCCTCACCCGGAGGATCAGCGGGTGGGAATGCATCCCACGTCGCCAATAGGTCTTCTAAACTAAGTTGCAGGCTGTCGATGTAGTATTTCTGGACAAGCTTCGACATGCCGGTTTCCAGATTCTGCTGAATCCGCTGCTGAACCTGTGGATCCGCCGCTTCAGGAAACTCTTCCGCGATCACGTCCTCAAACGAAACCAGAATCTCGCCGTATCGGTCCTTGACCAGACCTTCAAGTTTCGGCCGCAGGTTTTCTACCAGGAGATCCTTGTGTTCGTTCAACGCCTCTGTGTAAAGAGGCATGTCTTCGTCCAGGCGATCGCGAAAAGCCTTCATCAGGACGGGCGACACGGTGTCGACCAGAGTCTGAACTTCGTTCTGGTAGATGTTCATATTATCGTCCAGATGCGCCTGGGCCAGTGTGGACAATTCGCTCTGAAACTCTTCGGACTGAATTCGACTCACCAGCTGATAGAACATCAGGCCAACGGCCAGGATGAACACCAGAAAAAACAACATGATGATGCGACGAGATTTTCGCGAGGCCTTGAGTGCGGACTGCACTTCACGTACCTCTGTTTCGATCGCTTTAATGCGATCTCCCAATGGAGTAACTCCAGCTGCTTCGGACATTTTCATTCCCCACTTTTTGGAACCTCAGAATTGGCCGCCTGTGCCATAAAAAGACAAAACCAAGTGTCCAGCGTACGGAATTAGCCGTGGAATTCCAGCCTATCGCCAAAACAGGTGGTTTAGGAGTCGTGAGTCATACCCGGGGGACATCCGTAAGGCTTTACTGCCGAGTTTAGGTAGGACGGCTTCACTCGCGCATTCGAGTGGCTTTTTGCAGCTCGTTGCAGCAATCAACGTCACCGGGCCGAAGTTCCATGACGGAATGCGAATCAATCTGCAGACGAGGCCAGGCCTGGGCGACGTGCTGGAATCAAACGATAATTCCGCGTACCGGGTGATGTTCTTCAACCCCGGTCAGGCGCATGTCCAATCCCTGGAATCGATACGTTAATCGCCGATGGTCGATGCCGAGCTGATTAAGAATCGTAGCCTGAAGATCGTGGACATGTACGCCGTCCTCGGCCACGTTGTAGCTGAAATCGTCGGTCGCCCCGTACGTTATACCAGGTTTAATTCCGCCTCCGGCAAGCAGGACTGTAAAGCAACGGGGATGGTGGTCACGACCTGCTTCGGGACTGGAAAAGTCTCCCTGTCCAACGACGCCTCGACCGAATTCACCACCCCAGACAATCAATGTATCTTCCAGTAATCCGCGTTGCTTAAGATCTCGAATCAGCCCGGCCGTAGGCTGATCGGTGTCGCGACAGCGATCGGGGCACCACGCTGTCATCTTTTTGTGGTGATCCCAATCCGGGTGAAACAGCTGAATGAATCGCACACCTCGTTCCACGAGCCGTCGTGCCAGAATGCAATTGGCCGCATACGATCCTGGACGACGAGATTCCGGACCATAAAGCTTGAACGTCGCTTCGGTTTCCTTCGACAGATTCATCAGGTCCGGTACTGACGTTTGCATGCGATACGACATTTCGTACTGCCGAATGCGAGTATCAATTTCCGGGTCGCCAGTCTCCTGTTGCCGTATTCTGTTCAATGAGCCAAGACTGTCCAGCATCGTCCGCCGGGTCCTGCGTGAAACTCCGTGAGGGTCGCTGAGGTACAACACCGGTTCACTGCCCGAACGAAACTTGACGCCCTGGTATCGTGACGGCAGGAAACCGGACCCCCAGTAGTATTCGTACAATGGCTGGTCGCTGGGCCGCTGCATTTTTGAAACCAGCACGATGTAATCCGGTAGGTTTCGGTTTTCGGAACCGAGTCCGTAGCTGGCCCACGCTCCAACGGATGGGCGACCGGGAATCTGATTGCCTGTCAGCATGAACGTCATTGCGGGAGCATGGTTGATGTATTCCGTGTACATCGATTTGACAAAACACAGTTCGTCAGCGACGGACCCGATATGCGGCAGCCATTCACCCACTGTGGCGCCACTGTGTCCGTATTGGCGGAACCTTGTTCGGGGTCCCATGACGATCTGTTTCTGGCTTGCGGTCATCGAGGTCAAACGCTGACCGTTGCGAATGGAGTCGGGCAGCAGAGTTCCTTCCAGCTTCGCAAGGCCGGGCTTCCAATCGAAGAGCTCAATCTGTGACGGCCCACCCGACTGAGTGAGATAAATGACTCGTTTTGCTTTGGCAGGAAAATGAGTCCCGATCAGACCGTCACGCCCTGCAGGCGCCGCCCCTTCGGCGTTCAACGCATTCAGAGCGATGGCGCCGAGACCGAAGCCGGTGCCACGTCCAAGAAAGTGACGGCGTGTCGACTGAAGGATGTCGTGTGTTTGATGATGCATAGCGGTTCTGCTGATTAGGCTCACTCGTGTGTAATCGCCTCATCAAGATTCAGGATCGTGCTGGCCATTATCATATACGCTGCCATTTCCTGTGGATCTTTCGTATCCACTGTTGACTGCCCGACAGAGATCACCGCGTCGGCGGCGGTCGGGGCAGCTTTGTACTCGTCAAGATGTTTCTGTAGTTGGCGGGACAACACCGAAAGCTCATTCTGCGTTGGTTGGCGCAGCAGCACGCGTTCGAAAATGTCACGAATGCGATCGTCCGCTGCCGTATGACGGCTAATGGCAGAATCAGCGAGCAGCTTCGCGGCTTCGGCGAAGGACTCATCGTTCATTAGTGTCAACGCCTGCAAAGGAGTATTTGTTCGCACGCTGCGGACCTCACAGACGCGCCGCTTGGAGGCGTCAAACATCCCGGTCGGCCCGACAGAGCGTCTCCAGAAGGTGTAGATGCTGCGACGATAAAGATCGGAACCGACGCTGGATTCATAACGAAATCGGCCCATCGTGGCGTCCAGCCAGGCTCCAACCGGCTGAAAAGGATACACGGGCGGACCGCCGATTCGTTCTGACAGCAGTCCACTGGAAGCCAGTGCTGCGTCTCGGATCATCCAACTGGGCAGTCGAAACCGGGTCGCTCGCGCCAGCCGCCGATTGTTCGGATCCTGCAGCAGCTGTTCCGGGGTTGTGTTCGAATTCTGCCGATAGGTCGCACTGGTGACGATGAGTCGCTGCATATGTTTGACGTCCCAGTCGGATTCCATGAATTCCGCCGCCAGCCAGTCCAGCAGTTGCGGATGCGTTGGCGGTTCTCCCTGCGTTCCGAAGTCACCGGGCGTGCGCACGAGTCCGTAGCCGAAGTACATCTGCCAGTATCGATTGACGGCAACCCGCGCCGTTAAAGGATTGTCGCGACTGACGAGCCACTGCGCCAATGCAAGGCGATTGCCGGGGACGGAATCCGCCACGGAGATGGCAGTCGGTGTGGCCGGAACAACATGGTCACCCTTATTGTTCCAGACACCGCGAACAAGGATGTGCATATCGCGAGGACGATCACGTTCCTTCAGCACCGTAACGCTTTGCGTTTTGCTTGCGGCATCGTAGGTCCTTTTGCGACGCTTCCCCTTTTCCACAGCGTCCAAAGCAGCACGCATGCGAGGTCGGTCGGCAAGGAATTGGGCTTCCAGCAGCTTGCGAAGATCTGCGGGGACGTCGTTTTTCCGGCTAAGAACGGAAGTGAACCGATACGTTGCCTGGTGCTTTGAGTCAATCGAAACAGTGGCGTGCAGTGACGCCAAACGTTCCAGAGGCGTCCGGTCCAGCGCCTGCGCGGCAGGGCCTGCCTCATCGGTGAATTCAAGCGTGAATCGCTGTAGGTTCGAGTAGCCACGCAACGATCGCTGCCGAAGTTCAACGACCAGACTCTCGCCAGCGCTCAGAACAATTGGTTCTGCGAAAACGAAGGCAGCAATTTTGGGTTCGTCAGCCCTGCTGCCGGTCGTCATCCAGCCACTTCGTGGATCATCGTCCAGTACTGTGTTCACAGGTCCATAGACGCGCCCGCTTTTCGCTGCTTCGTACGTCGCGACGGCTTTGCTGATCGCAACGTCACTTTCCTGAGTCCCGTCGGCCGAACGCCGGCGGACCTTCAGGTTGGTCAGGATAATGTGCCCGTCCTGAAAACGTGACAGATTTCCGTTGGCACTCGGTGAGGGCAGAACAGTGAGCCGCATGCCGGTCACGCGCGGCAGCTGTGGAGCGACAGTGATCAGATAATCGTCGTGTCGCGGATCCCGCCCCGAAACACCAAAAATGAAATCATGCTGCTGCAGCCTCGTTCCGCCGGTTGTGTTGATGCGAGTGGCGGCAGCGGACTTCCATGACGAGTAGTCTTCCGCTGTTGCGGCGATGCGTCTTTGTTGTTCCGTTAACCATTCGTCAAAGTACTGCAGCTCTGCTTCGCGGATTCGCTGCAGACGCGATTCAACTTTTTTCAACCAGGCGACGCTGTCTTCAAGACCATCCGCGACGTACGGCGACTGATATTTCAGGAACGGACCGGCGCCGCCACCAGCCTTACCGGTTTCGTCGATGCTGTTAAAGAATGCATTCAGCTGATAGTACTCAGCATGTGAAATCGGATCGTATTTATGGGTATGGCACTGAGCACACCCCAGCGTCAATCCAAGCCAGACGGTGCCGACAGTGTTAACTCGATCGATGACGTATTCTGTGCGCGATTCTTCCGGGTCACGACCACCTTCACCGTTATGCATATGATTGCGATGAAAACAGGTTGCCAGGATCTGCTCCTGCGTGGCGTCCGGCAGGAGATCGCCTGCAAATTGTTCGATCGTAAACCGATCAAAGGGCATGTTGCCGTTGTAAGCGTCGATGACCCAGTCGCGCCACGGCCAGTTCTGGCGAGTCGAATCGGCCTGGTAGCCGTCCGAATCCGCGTACCGAGCGGCATCCAGCCACCCCATCGCCATGCGCTCGCCGTAGTGCTTCGAACGCAGCAACTCATCCACCAGTTTTTCGAACGCATCGGGCGATGTGTCGTCCACATAACGCCGCACGCGCTCCGGTGTTGGCGGGAGGCCCGTCAGGTCGAAAGAGACACGTCGTGCCAATGCCTCTTTATTGGCCTCGGACGATGGCTGCAACTCTTCGCGTTCCAGCTGCCGCAGCACGAAATTGTCGATGGCATTCTTCGGCCATGACCTGTCGCTGACGGTTGGTATCGAGGCCTTCACGGGTCGTTCAAATGACCAGTGTTTCACCCACCTGGCACCACCGTCAATCCAACGTTTGAGTAATTCGATCTGCTCCGGCGTAACTTCTCTGCCGGAGTCTCTTGGTGGCATCACTTCATCGGGATCGGCTGAAACCAAACGACGAATCAGCTCGCTTTCCGAAGATTTGCCGGCAACAATCACACTTTCGTTCGTGTCCGACTCTCGGTCCAGTCGCAGATCCGCCTCGCGAGTGCCGGGATCAGGGCCATGGCAGTGAAAGCACTTGTCGGCAAGGATCGGGCGGATGTCGCGATTGAAGTCGACCGACTGATCATCACTTGCTCCGGCACTGTCGGTGATTGGGAGACCAAACAGAACGAAGGTGATCAGCAGAATTTCAGCGCAGTGGCGCAAAAGTGAGTCGTGTGAGGACAAGGCGGGCGTTTCCAGACGTGAGTGCGAATTCTCAGCATCTTACCCACGTCGGCGTGCTGAAAGTAGCGAACAATCAACTCCCCCCGTTTCCTGAGAATTTGCGAACAGCCAGAAACCATGAAACCCATCAAACCTCATGTCGTCGTGGCCCCGCTCAAGAAGCTGGCGAAGGATCTGGAACAGAAGTTCTTCAGGATCGAACAGGCCAACAGCTGGCAGGCAGCCATGGTCAACGGGGTGATCGCCGGAGCTGCCGTGGCCCTGGTGGCGTGGTTGATGACAACTCTGGACGAAGGCGATATGCTGTTGTTTGCATGTCTGGGATCTTCTGCCGCTAGTGTCGTCTTTGCTCCGCTGGCAAAGACGAACAGCCTTCGCTCGATCGTCGCAGCCTACATGATCACGTCCATTGTCTGTGTGATGCTGTCACCGGTTCACGAACATGACTGGCTGCCATTACCGCTGCTGTGCTTTCTGGCGGTCGCCATTCCGATCACACTTATGCGACTGACCGACACGATGCACCCCGCGGCCATTGGTAGCGCACTGGCATTTATTATTTATGACCGACCACCTCAGTTGCTGGTCATGTTGCTGCTGGCGATCGTCGGCCTGCTGACAGTCGTCAAGATCCTTGCCTATGCATACCTCGAAGAACTGACGTTCAAGACATTTGGCCGGGAATTTCGTCGCAACTATTACGGCCAGGAAATGCTGGTCACGATTGTGGAGACGAAATCAGAATCACAGGACGATGCCGAGTCTCCATCGGCGACCGAAGGCCAGGGGCCAATATAACGCCGGAAGGGTGAGTGCACAGACTACGGTTTCGGCCAGCTCAGTGGCGTGGACTGAGCGGCCCAACGGAAATCCTGATGTGGCCGCAAGAAAGTGACCGTGAGGTAATAACATCGGCGACTCGATCCCTTCCCTGTTGTGCCCCTGCTTCGGAGCAGCAGGGTTGTCCGTACCAGGTGTGTCGATCGTTGAAGTGAGCCAACACCCGAGGAGCGACAAGGAAGTCTGTTTTCGCGGGTCTTGCGGCAACATCTCACTGCCTGCAAGCAGGCAGTGGCACGGATAACGGACGGGGTCTGCGAAGGAAGCCCGGTGTTTCAAGACATCCGGGCTAGCTCAGCAGCGGACTATGCAGACGGTCGTTCCGGATCTCCAGCCAAAGGAAGCTTGACCGTTTGCTGTGTCCATGCGGCCTGATAGATGGCCAGAATAATTTCGACGCTCTTGCGACCATCAATGCCGTCGACTCGCGGAGTGCCATTCTGCTGAATGGCCTCGACGAAGTCCTGCAACTGGTCCTTGTGTCCCACGTGCGAAATCGCCTTCGGATCGGCAGCACCGCCCGTATTGGCCGATCCGGGTTTGAATCGCTCCCGAAGTTTCGCGTCATCAGGGGCTTCATCTTCGAACTCCCAGCGCAACACGTCGTCCTGCTCGACGATGGCCGTTCCTTTGGTACCATGAATTTCGGTTTTTTTCATCAGCCCGGGCCAGGCAGCCGTCGTTGCTTCGATAACGCCGATCGCACCGTTGGCAAATCGCAAGGTGGCCACGCCGACGTCTTCCACTTCAATGCGTTCGTGAGCCAGCGTGTCCGTCATGCCATTGACTTCCACCACGTCGCCCATCAGCCAGTACAGCAGGTCGACCTGATGGATGGCCTGATTCATGTAGGCTCCGCCGCCGTCCATGCCCCATGTCCCCCGCCATCCACCGCTGTCGTAATATTCCTGAGTTCGCCACCACTTGACGTAGGTGTCGCCCAGCGTCAATCGGCCAAAACGACCTTCTTCGACGGCCTTCTTCAGCTCCATGTTCACAGCGCTGAACCGTGACGGGAAGATGGCACAGAGTCGAACGCTGTTTTCTTTGCAGGCGTTGATAATGTCGTCACAGCGAGCGAGCGTAATCTCTAACGGCTTTTCCACCACAACGTGCTTACCGGCATTGGCCGCGGCAACGGCAAGGTCCCGGTGAGCGCCGCTGGGCGTACAGACGTTGACGATGTGCACGTCTGCATCGGCCAGCATGTCGTCGATGTTCGTATAGGCTTTGCAGCCATATTCATCGGCGAAGCTGGTGGCTCGTTCTTCGATCGTATCGCAGCACGCGACAACACTGGCACCGGTGATTTCGGCAATGGCCTTCGCGTGAAAATGCGAAATCATGCCGGTCCCGACAATTCCAAATCCTGTTGACATTGGGTTTCCTTTACAGCGAATTTCGCTGACTCATGGCCGCGATTAACGCGTTTTGATAGCAGAACGGCTGCCCCCACGAGCCAGAACCGGTTCCGTCATTTTTCAGACTGCTCCAGGGACACAAAAGTTGTAGACGTCAACCGCTATATTGAAGTGTGCCACTGGCTCCGCCAGTGGCGTGCGGCTCATGTAAGCACCGGCAAAGCCAGTGACACACAACCCTTCACTCAATCAATAACAGGAAGGACTGAGAATGTCTCAGTGGCCTACGTCAACGTGACGCGACAGAACCTCTTCTTGCCGGCCCACACGAGCATACCGTTTTCGACGGTAATTTTCTGGTTGGCGTCACCGATGACTGTTTTTTCTTCGCCAAGTTTTGCACCGCCCTGAGCAATCAGCCGTCGAGCTTCGCCGTTTGACGACTGCAGCCCGAGCTTCACCAGCAGCAGGTAGGCCGGCAGGCATCCGTCGTCCAGTTCACCAGCCGCAAGTTCGACTTCGGGAATATCTGCCGGAAGGCCGCCACCTCCGATTTCTCGTTGCCAGCGTTCCGCCGCTTCAACGCCCTGTGCCTCGTCGTGATATTGCCCAATGACGGTCTGCGCGAGTTTCACTTTGGCCTCTTTGGGGTGCCCCGCCAGCAGTTGATCGGCTTCATCCATCGGAAGTTCGGTCAACAGTTCGAAGTACATCTTCATCACGTCGTCGGGAAGCTGCATGAACTTCTTCATCATCTCGTACGGCGCTTCGCTGATACCGATGTAGTTACCGAGACTCTTACCCATGCGTTTGACGCCGTCCAGACCGACAAGAATGGGTGACATCATGCCGATCTGCTGATTGATGCCCTGCTGAGCCTGCAGGTCACGCGCGAGCATGAAACTGTACAACTGCTCGGTGCCACCGAGTTCGATATCGGACTTAATCTCAACGCTGTCCCACGCCTGCATGACGGGATACAGACATTCGTGCAGAAAGATGGGCTTCTCTTCGCGATAACGCTTTGCGAAGTCATCACGCGTCAACAGCTGAGCGACGGTCACTCGCCCGCACAGATTCAATACTTCGGCAAACGACATTTTGCCGAACCAGTTACCGTTGCGATGGATTTCCGCTCGATCCAGGTCAATCACTTTGCCAACCTGCGTCAGATAGTCAATAGCATTGGCTTCAACCTGATCCTCTGTCAATCGCTTGCTGCGAGCTTCATCGCGACCGCTGGGGTCACCCACCATGGCAGTGTAGTTGCCGATAATGATCACGGCCTGGTGACCGAGTTCCTGAAACTGGCGAATTTTCCGCAGCGGCACGGTGTGCCCCAGATGCACGTCGATGCCGGTGGGATCGATTCCGTATTTCACTCGCAGCGGCGTTCCCGTGTCGTGACTGTGCTGCAGTTTTTTCGCAAGCTCTTCTTCAGGAACAATCTTCTCAACACCGCGACAAATGATACTGAGCTGTTCCTGGACGGAAGGGAATGAAATGGTCAACGGTTTCGCTCGAACGGGCTGAAGAAAACGGGGATCGGGGCATGCAGAACAGACCACAGGTTAACAGGCGGATGACCTCTGTTCCACCGCTCCAACATCAGTGCCTCTCTGATTACATCAGGGACGCTCCGGCGATGACCATATTAAAGCCGTTAAACAGCAGGTGAACGAGCATCACCGTTCGATAGCTGCGACGCCGCATGTAGGCATAGCCAATCGCAAATGCCAGCGGCAGCAGTGCGATACTATCCGGAAAACCATGAGCAAAACCAAACAATACAGAGGACACGATCCAGCCAGGAATCAGCCACCCCTGTCGCATCATGCCGCCAAGAATTGTGACGCGATACAACAATTCCTCGACCAGCGGCGCCACGACGACGGCCATGAGCGCGATCAGCGACATCGTTCCCCAGTCAACACCGTCCTGAATCATCTTCAGAAACGGATGAGAAGGAGCCTCGGGCAGCAGCGACACCATCAGAATTCGAACAACGGCTGTTGGCAGGTAGGCGACAAGAAATGTCTCGCAGGCAAAGCGGAGTTCGCGGTTGAATTCCCAGCGTTCCTGTTCCAGCGGCAAAGTGGGATCAGACTCTTGATCGGATGTCGTTGACCAGCCATCGGCTGATTCAGCAGGCGTACCTAATGACTGAGGCGGAGCGAAGGGGCCGTCCAGACTGGCGGTAGGAATCGGCATCATCACATCAGGTGGCGCATCCAGATCGCCAAATTGCATTACAGATGGCGTCGCCATTGTTTCCTGTTCGGCGGCATACGTCAGATCGTCCCGCGACCCCGGTACGCGGGACCTTCCCTGCTGAGCCAGAAAAATGGCGGTCCCAAAGATCACAAACATGGTCAGGTTCATCGTCAGGGTCCTAACCAGCAACTCTTTCAGGCCTGCCGCATTCTTCAATGCCGCTTCCGGTGCCTGTACCACGTCGTGGGCCGGTTCAGTCTCAACGACATCGTCGACATCAACATCAGAGGCATCTGAATCGGCGGAAGCCTCGGCCGAATCTGTTGACGTAACTGCGTCCAGCGTCACTTCCGGTGTGCTGGCAGCCATCGCTGCCATCAAAATCGTCAGCAACAGGCCACACAACAGCAACAGCACCGGCACGCACAGTGGCTTTCGCGCTGCGGCTGGCAGGGCTGGGGCGCCCTGCCCAATGCGCTTAGCCCACACGGCAATCATGGCCAGGCTGCCGACCAATGCCGATAGAACCAGCAGCCCCGAGAAAATCTGGCCTGCTGTGATCTCGATGTCCTGCAGGGCGTCCGCATTTACCTGAGCAACTAACAAAACATCGAACGACATAGCATGCGAATTCAGATTTGAATGTCATCGGGAGGAATGAGCCCCAATCTCTACAGGAGATCGGAGCCTGCGTTTAAGTATACCACAAGCGTACCGCCGAAGTCCGGCTTGTATTCCGTGCCAAACCCTCGACCCACCGCGGCCAGCGGTTGCTGACACTGTCCTCAGACCACTACAGCGTAGTACGCTGACTCGTGCCTGCGAAAGACGTATTCCAGCCTAAGAAAACGGCCTGTCCACGAGCCAGAACGGTTCACGAGAATAAGTAAACTGCTCTACCTGTGGGCGAAGAGCGGCAGCGGCACGCTACAACGTGGCTGCTGGCGCAAAATCACGACGACTTGAGACTAACCGCGTGGCCGTGTTGTATCGCCAATCGTCAAGGATATCATCTGTTTCCCGTTCAGATCACCGATTGCTCAGAAAACTCAAGGCCGCCCAATACAGCGGAGCCCGACATTGACAACCGTTCTTGACGAAATCGTCACACACAAGCAAACAGAAGTAGCCACCGCGAAAAAACGGCTTCCCGCAGATCAACTTGAAGCTCAGCTGCCGCATGCGCCGCCGGTGCGGTGTTTTCTGACGGCGTTGTCGGCCGGCACACGGCCAGGATTAATCGCAGAAGTGAAGAAAGCCTCGCCGTCGGCCGGAATCATTCGGCAGAACTTTTCCCCGGTGGAAATTGCCAGATGCTACGAAACAGCGGGAGCTCAGTGCCTGAGCGTGCTGACGGACGAAAAGTACTTTCAGGGCCATCTGGACTTCCTGAAACAGATCCGGACGCAGATTCAGATTCCCGTGATGCGCAAGGAATTCATCATCGATCGCTATCAGATTCTGGAGGCTCGCGTGGCGGGCGCAGACTGCGTGTTACTGATCGCGGAATGCCTTGACGACGTCCAGCTACAGGATCTGCACGATTATGCACACGCACTGGGCATGAAAACTCTGATTGAACTCTACGAACCGCAAAATCTTTCGCGAGTTCTGAAAACCGGTGCGCAGCTAATTGGCATCAACAACCGAGACCTGCGAACCTTCGTCACAACACTGGAACACACCTTCGACCTGAAGAAAGATGTTCCCGACGATATTGTACTCGTCAGCGAGAGCGGTATTCGCACTCATGACGATATCGTCCGGCTTCGCGAAGCCGGCGTCGGAGGCGTTCTGGTGGGCGAGTCTCTGATGCGGCAGCCGGATATCGTGGCGGCTGTCAAATCGCTGATGTCTGGACAGGCGGCTTAGTTCCGCATCGGTCTTTAGTTGTTCATTCCCGCTGGACAGGTCGTAACCCGTCCGGCCCCGCTGCAATCCTGGTCGTCGTGACATTCAGCAATCGGCAGAGTCGACACTTACACATCATTTTGAAGGAGTCAAATTCATGACCGAAACAGCAACCACCAACGCCGTTGATGCGCCCGTGGAACAAGTGCTCGTAATTCCGACCGCCGTGTTCCACGAGATCGGGCACTTCCAGGGATTCTGTGGCGACACGGATCGATACCTCGATGTCATTCTCGACCCCATCCATGCGAGCTACAGACCTCGCAACGAAATGGAAGAGGACCCTTCTTTCAAACAGTTGATCCCCTACTGCATTTTTTGCAGCGGCGGCAACGTTTTTAACTATCGCCGCGGCAATGACCAGGGAGAAGCACGGCTGCATGCCAAACGGTCGGTCGGTGTTGGTGGTCATGTCTCAACACTGGATTTAAACGGAGTGGGTTCACCTTACTCTGAAGGAATGAAGCGGGAGATCGAAGAAGAAATCCATCTGGATGCCAAATGGACAGAGCGCTGCGTGGGACTTATTAACGACGACGAAACGGACGTGGGGAAAGTCCATTTGGGAATTGTTCACATTTTCGACCTGGACTCCCCCAAAGTTGCGCCACGTGAAAAGTCGATGATAGACGCAAGGTTCGCGCGACCGGAAGAACTGCTGCGCGAACTGGATGAGTTTGAGACGTGGTCCCAAATCTGTCTTACGGCTCTGTTCGATCAATAGTACTGTGAGTGTCGGCAGGATCTGCGGAACGTAGCAACTTGACGTCGCGATTTGCAGCAGGAAGACTCGGCATACCAACCGGTGCAACTGCCCGTTCTGTGACGCTCGTGCTTCCGGGCAGTGCTCGTCCGTCGGATCAATACGAAGGAGTGCAAGCCATGAAAATCACCTCAGCGGTTCTCCTGCCGATTCTGCTGCTTGTCAGCAGTGCGACAGGACAGGACGACACGTTCCAGGACGCCATACGCGTACGTCTGCCCGGTGCTCTGACCGAAGAGTCACTTGGGCAGGTGCTGATCGCCATTGGCCTGAAGCCGGTCCTGACCGAGCAGCGGTATGACTTTGCGTTCAAGACAAAGGTTCGCGGCGAGGAGTGGAAATTCAGTATGTCGACGGTGCTGAGCCGTAACGGAGAGTCGGTATGGGTGATGGCGTGGCTGGACCAGATTCCCCAAACGGCAAATGAAGTCCCCCGCACTGCCCTGCTGCGTCTGCTTGCTGCCAATGACCGTCTGGGCAACGGCAAGTTCTTTGCCTACATCCCAAACAATCGACGATTCGTTCTGCAGCGTGTACTGCGGAATGAACAGATGAGTAACAAACGGCTGATGGAAAGTTTGCAGGATCTTGCCGTCAGCGTAGCTGATGAGTACCCGACCTGGTCTGTCGCAAACTGGGCACCAAAACCGGACTCTCAGAAACCTCAGATCGCAGCAGGCAATTCTGGCGGCCAAAGGAATGTGACGGCGGGCAATCGCAGCCAGCCAACACAAACGTCTGAGGCAGCTTCCAAGTTTGGCAATCGTCAGGTTCAATGACTGAAAATGGCACACAAGATTCTCCGACTACGTTCGAAGAATTAGCGGCCTCTCGGCGACAGTGGATCGACGATGTGCTTCGTCCATGGTGCCGACAGGCAACGCTTAAACAGTTGCGACAGGCCGAAGTCGAATGGCTGGACATTGCAGGCCGTGTCGACATCAAAGCAACTCTCTGGACATGGTCCTGGGAACGCTTTCCTGTGCTGACTCACCCGGAGATGGCAGGCGTCAATGAGTCGCACCAGGTTCAGGTGACCTTGAAGGACGGAACAGTTGCCCAGGGATTCCCGGATTCGCGGGAGAGCCTGCGAGGAACACTGGTGCTTGTGCCCTACGACACTGAGCCCGAAGGATCCAACGTTCTCGGTCCATACTCGGTGGATGACGTAGTTGCCGTTCAAAGCGTTCCGTCGACGTCGTAGATCGTGGTATAATTACCTGCGGCCAGTTCAACCGAAGCGTTGGTGACCGTGACGACGACCGGAATCAGCACCGGCAGCGTTTTTCAGATCCGAATGACACGCCTGTAACACCGCTGTCCGCCACATCTGGCAAAGAAGGGTTGCGAAATCCATCGACAGGACACGTAGTCTGCCCGATCTCGCCTGTTCATCCAGACAAGTGGACTCTCAGATGCCCTTATTCCGATCAGCCTGTCTTGCCTGGGAACAGCAACACCGAACAGCTGACAACGCGAGCGATGTGGTTGCTGTCAGTCATGCACACGCTTACGTCGTGAACTTTGTTCAGGAAAACAGGGCGTTGGCCAATTTGTAAGTCCTGTTCTGGTACGGGCCAGATGAAAAACAGTTGGGGGTCGGTGATCGTGATGAATATAATCGGAATACTGTTTCGACCGGGCGTTAGCTACCATCACGCACGGCCAAACAGATTGGCGACGGTAAATACCAGACAGAACTTTTCTCGGCTGATTGTGTCCCCCCGGCAATCAGCCGTTCAGACTTTGGTTGTGAGCAGAATCCGGAATGCACCACTGTCATAGAGCCTTCAGATATGCAGGTGTGAGAAGCGCCACGGCGTTGCTGTGCGTGATTCTCGGCTGCAGTTCAGAGACTGAAAATTCTTCGACGCGTGCTCCCGACTATCAGCAGCGACAGGCGTCAACGAAGCCTCTTGTATTTGAAGCTCGCGGCCGAGAGTTCAAGTGGCAGTTTCTGACAACCGGACCGGACGGTGATATTGCTTCCGGCGATGAAGAGTCTCTGGGAAATGAACTGATTGTCCCTGCGGCGACGGATGTCATCCTGGTTCTCACGAGCGAAGACTATGTGTACACGCTAAACGTTCCTGACGGCCGCATTGAAATTGCCGTTCCGGACATGGTACATGTTGTTCAGTTTAGAAGCCCATTAGAGGGAACACACGAATTCCGCACGGACCCACTCTGTGGACTCAGGTATTTTCACGATGACGTCCTTGGGACGATGCGAATAACCTCCGCATCGAACGATCCGGTATCGGTCTCACGCTGAACCCGTCTCGCGCCTGTCCGGCAGGCTCTTCCTTCATCTTTCGAATCGACGAGCACATTCAGATGTTCCTGCGAATCACCCGTTTTCCTTTTCTGGCCAGTCAAGGTGCGATGTACATGGCGCTGACCTCGATGTCAGGTTGCTGGTCCGATTCAAACAGCACGTCGCCGGCCGCGGAGTCTCTGGCGGCCGACGTCATCCATGTTCATCAAGGAGAGGACATCCAGATGGCGCTGGATAAGGCAGCAGAGACAGGGTGTCGAAAAGTCATTCTGCATGAAGGCACATATCGTCCGTCACGGCACGGCCAGGCGCTCATCCACCTGAATCGGCGACACGATCAGATTCACATCGCTGGTGATGGGGAAGTCATTCTACGAGGCGACAACGAAACGATTGCGGATGCGAATGCGTCCACGTTCCCGGCCGTTGTGAACCACGTTGTCTATTTCGGTGACGGAATCACAAACTCTACGGTTATGGAGGGAGTACGAATCACAGGCGCAAACGCATTTCAGACGGAAGAGAATACAGATCTGATTCAACCGAAAACCGGCCTGGCTCAGCTTACCCGCGACCAGTTTTTCTTTTCAGATGGCGGAGGGATCAAGATCTTCGGCCGCTCGTACCCGACTTTGATCGACCTGGTGGTGGATCACAACATGGCTCGCCCTTGCGGGGGCGGTGTGTCGGTTGAACACCGCGGTTTTCGCGACCATTCGGTGATGTTCAGGAATTGCGTCTTTCGCAACAACAGCTGTCAGCTGACAGGCGCAGGTGTGGATGTGCTGCCTGGCAGTGCCGCAACATTTCAGAATTGTCTGTTCGTTGGAAACAAAGGTAACTGTGGCGAGGACGATGTCAGCCCCGAAGGACGAGACTATAACTCCAGGCACGGCAGTGGCGCCTTGACCGTGTTTCCTGAGTCACGTGTTAGTCTGGACCGATGTACGTTTACGGGGAATCGAAACGGAGTCGACGACAAAGGAAGGGGCAATACGTACTCACACTGCCTGTTCTGGCAGAATACGGTCTCTGGTGGAACACCAACGGGCACACGCTACGAAATGGACATCATTCACGCGGTCAACGTAGAACATTGTCACATTGGCGGAACGGAACCTGATTTGCGAGGATCGCTTGACCCTGCATCCAACGAACTGGCGATGGCAGACCCACTTTTTGATTCAGAGTATGTTCCTCAGCGTGCGGGGCTTGATGGTGTCGGCTACCGCCCGCAGACGACAAAGTAACTTTCCATTGCGCCGGCACGGCATGGTCGATAGACTAGCCTGATCGTCCTGGATACGGTTTGCGGCGCGGCTGAACTCTGCTGGCTGCCGGAAGTGCGTCTCTGTGCAGAAATGATCAACATAACCTGTCTACGATGCGTGAAAAACCATGACCGATTCACTCGTAAAATCTCATGCCCGGAAGTCCGTTGCATCGATTATTGCACTTGCTGTTCTGCTGCCTGGGTGTGGCAAGGACGCATCTACCGGGAACTCACTTCCGGTCAGCAGCGACGCTCCCGCCGTCGATTCACCAGACGCCGCAGTCGTAAACAGTGCTGCGCCTGCCGAGAAGAATGCTGATGCTGCAAGTCAGACTGATGTCGCACATGAAAACACGCAACTGCCCGACAGTCGTCTGCCAATCATCGGAGAGTTTCCCGCCACTTTGTTCGTCGATCATGAAGGAGACAGCGTCGGCAGACGCGATCTTCATGGCAGCATCTGCCTTGCTCAGGTCTTCGCGAAGGAAACAGAAGGGACGGACGAACAGCGTTCCAAAACGCTGAAAGCACTGTCTGAAAAACTCGCGTCCAACTCAAGGTGGAAGTACACGCTGATCGTCAATCTGTTGGACGACGCTGCCGCGGCAAAAGGCATGCTGGAAGAACGGTATAACAAAGGAGACAAGGATCCCGACGACCATTGGCTGTACTGGGCCGCAGTTGATGAGCCTAAAGGAGAACTGATGACGTTGACAGACAAAGTTCTTCTCATCGATCCGGTTGGTCGATTACGCGGAGCGTTTGACCTGGAAGCCCCTGACGCCGTCGGGGCATTGGAAGAAGCCATTGAACAGCTTTGGAAGGAACAAGTCCCGTTTCTGCAGGAAGTCCTGCAGACGACGTGGATGGAAGCTCGCCGCAACGCGCAGATGGAACAGCAGGATCAAATCCCGGTCCAACATGACTTTCAGTATCGAGACGTTCGCAAAAAAAGTGGCATCCGTTTTCTGCATCAGATCGTGGACGATGCGGGCAGCGACTACAAAGGGGTGCACTACGATCATGGGAACGGAGTGACAATTGCAGACGTCGACGCTGACGGGTTGACCGACATTTATTTTGTTAATCAGCTGGGTAAGAACGAGCTGTACCGTAGCCGTGGCGACGGTACGTTTGAGGACATCACGTCCGCTGCCGGTGTTGAGGTTGGTGATCGCGTGTGCGTGGCGGCCTCTTTTGTCGACATCGACAATGATGGCGATGCTGACCTGTATGTGACGGCCGTTCGTAAAGGAAATCTGTTGTTTCTGAACGACGGCAATGGACATTTCACAGATGCCACGGATGGCTCAGGGCTGGGCTACGAAGGGCATTCGTCCGGAGCCGTGTTCTTTGACTTTGACAAAGACGGGCTTTTGGACCTGTTTCTGTGCAACGTCGGGAAATACACGACGGAAGAAACCGGTCGCGGTGGATACTACGTCGGCTTCAAAGACGCGTTTTCCGGACACCTGAAACCCGAACGAACAGAATCCAGCCGCCTTTACAGAAACACGGATGGCCACACGTTCGAAGATGTTACGGAGGAATTTGGACTGCAGGAAGGAAGCTGGACGGGAGATGCCGCCGTCTTCGACGCCAACAACGACGGTTGGCCGGACCTGTATGCCCTGGACATGCAGGGCAATGATGAATACTTCGAGAACCAGGAAGGGAAAAGCTTTGTACGCAAGAGCCGCGAAATATTCCCAAAGACTCCGTGGGGTGCCATGGGAGTGGCCATCGCCGACTTTGACAACGACCTGGATCTCGATCTGTTTATTACCGATATGCACTCCGACATGAGCAAGGACATCCTGGCCGACATCCGCTCTGAAGTCAGCCTGAACACTTTCTTCTTTGAAGAGAAAGATAAGGCGACGATGAAACTGCCGGAATCACTGCTGAAATCAGAAGGAGCCAGCGTTTATGGAAACGCATTTTTCCGAAACGATGGTGAAGGAGTATTCACCGAAATATCGGCACAGTACAACGCAGAAAATTACTGGCCGTGGGGCCTCAGCAGCGGGGACCTGAACGCAGACGGACTGGAAGATGCTTTTGTCACGTCCAGCATGAACTATCCGTACCGCTACGGAATCAACAGCGTCATGCTGAACGACGGCCAACGGTTTCATGATGCGGAATTCGTTCTGGGCGTGGAACCTCGATCCGGAGGACGAACAGCTCAGCCCTGGATTCAGGTCGACTGCGAAGAAGCAGAGGGCACGCTGATGGAAAAAGTCGTTGCCGGACGGAAGGGAGAGGTCACCGTCTGGGGGGCGTTGGGCTCACGATCTTCGGTTCTTCTGGACATCGACAACGATGGCGATCTGGATGTGATCACCAATGAGTTCAACGATGTCCCCCTCGTCCTCGAGAGTGATCTTGCTCAGCGTCATACGATCAACTACGTCAAAATCAAACTTACGGGAAAATCATCCAATCGAAACGGCGTGGGGGCACTTCTGACAATTCATGCGGCAGAAATAAAACTGCTTCGCCTGTATGACGGCAAAGTCGGCTATCTTTCTCAGGGGCTTCCCAAAATGTACGTCGGACTGGGTGACGTCACACAGGTTGACTCCATCGATATCGTCTGGCCGAGTGGCAGCCAGCAAACCGTCAATGGGCCGTGGGCATCCGGTAAGACCATTGTTCTGATCGAAGACGAATAACAGCAGCCCATCGAAGAAGTGTGCCACGGGCTCCGACAGTGTGTTGGCGAATTCTCGAAACACTGGAGACCACCACTGGCACACACGTATGGACAGTCAGACGATCGTAGTCGGCGCTATCTGGGCGACGTCATCAGGCGGACGCCCTGTGTGTCCGTTTCCACGATAGTTGTGTTCGTCTGTGGAGTCAGATCGTGCAACTGCTGCCGATGACCTGATGGCCATTCGATGGTTAGAGTGTCAACGACCCCGGATTCCGGAACAACAAACCACAGCGCTCTTTCATTGGCTGTTAGATAACCACCGTCGTTACTCAGAACACGAGTGACTATTGAGTCAGCTGACTTCACCGAAACCCTGGCTCCCAAAGCGTTTCGGTGCGAATCGGTGGCAATCAACCGTATCGCAAACCGTTGCTGCGTTCCCGATTGATTCAAGAGAATACGCGGCTGACCAGTGCGATGTGTCACGATGAGATCGGGGCGAGCATCACGGTTAACGTCGGCAACACCAAGTGCTCGTCCCAGCCATTCCTCGTTGAAGTAGTCACCCTGATGGGATGACAGAAGATTGAACCGAGCGTTCTTCTGCAAATAGACCTGGGCCATCATACTTTCGTTGTGAAGATGACCGTTCAGAACCACCAGATCCAGCATCGAATCATCATCAATGTCCAGAAACTGGGTGCCCCAGCCCATCAACGTATAGCTGCTTCTGCCCAACCCCGTTGATTCCGTGCTGTCGACAAACGTGCGCGCTCCCATATTCGTGTACAGCGTATTCGTCTCTCCTTCAAAGTTCGTGACGAAGATTTCCGGGAAACCATTATTGTCCAGATCTGCACTTGCGATTCCCATGCAGGCTTCCGACTTTCCGTCGCCGCCAACAGCGACACCGGCAATTGCTGACACCTCCTGAAAGTCCAGCTGCTGATCGGCCGACTGATTGAAGAACAGCCTGTTGTGAGTGGTGTCATTGCCCACAAAAACATCCTTTCGTCCGTCTCCATCAAAGTCCCTGATGACCACTCCCAGGCCTTTTCCGTCCGGCACAACAACACCTGAAGATTTGGTAACATCGCGAAACGTGCCATTGGACAGGTTTTCGTACAATCGATCCTGGCATGCGGGGACATTCAGAGGGCCACAGGGAGTTGACCGCTCGTCGGTACACGCTTCCATCTCGTGGACACCGATCGTCAGATAGTTCACAACGTATACGTCCAGATCTCCATCATTGTCAAAATCCTCAAACGCAGAACTGACGCTCCACTCCGATTCACTCAATCCCGAGACGATGGTCGCATCCGTAAAGGTGCCGTCACCATTATTGAGCAGCAGTTGATTCAAGCCAAAGTTCGTGACAAACAAATCAGGAAACCCATCATTGTTCAGGTCCCCTACCGCTGCTCCATGCCCATAGTCGCTGACAGCTGGAATTGCGACGGACGACACGTCAACGAAAACGTCCTGTGTTCTGCGTAGCAGACAATCGACATCCGATGCCCGATCCTTTGTACCAGGAAGAGGTCCTCCCTGTGGAAAAAACATATCCACTGCCCCGTCACAATCAAAGTCGAACGCCGCCACACCGCCACCAAGTGATGTCAGAATCGTAGTTTCTTCGTCTGACGGAGAAACATATTGAAACCGGAGCTGCAGGTCGTCGGTAACATCCACGAACGAAATCAAGTCAAGTGCTGCCGAAGTGTCTGGCTGCCTAAGCGCCAAAGACGACGTATCGACCGCCCGCAACCCCGATGTCGCAGGCGGCACAAGCCAGTGTGGTGGAGATGAAGCCAGCTGCTTCAGTCGATCATCCTGAGCAGTCGCTTCACGAGAACGATAGCCTTCTGCCTTCAGCCAGTTCAAACAGACTCTCGCTTCCCGGTAGGCGGCTGCATCAACAAGTTTTTCAACGATCAGTGGAAATATTTCCACTGCTTCTTCAAGAGAGTCCAGTGAGATAACCGCTTCCACCTGAACGCTGAGCTGCTGCAACAGTCGAGTCTTTTTCTTCATTCGCTCTGCCTCTTCAGGCGACGAATCGATAAGCAGTCTGGACAGAGCATAGATCGGTTCAGGATCAAATGGTGCCAGCTGTGCTGCATTCCGGTAGGCTTGAACAGCTGCTGTGGACGCCCCCCGTTCCTTCAACACTCGCCCCAGGAAAATCCAGTAGTTGGCAGACTTCGCATCCGATGTCTTGATCTCCAGCAACCTTTTCGCGGCCTGTGGAAAGTCGTCCGAAATCACCGCCAGCTCTGCCGCGGCCAGACTAATCAACCAACCATGGCTGGTTGACTGCCTATTTGCGGCAGCATCAATGATATTTTTGGCATCCGCCAGCCGATTCATTGCCAGATAGTTGTTAATCAGAGCATATGCGATCTCACCCTGATCGGGTTCATTCTGATACGCCGGTTCCAGTCGCTTCACATTTTCATACAGGTCGTAGCTGACGCGACTGCCGGAACAGAACAGAAAGACGTCTTCCGCAGTTGCCTTGTCGCGGCGATCGAGATCTGCAATCAAGGTTCTGACCTTCTGTACGTTCAGAAGATTGCCCTCCAGACCGATCAGCATTCTGATGGCCTCCTTATGCTCAGGAGAAATTTCCAGAGCTTGATGCAACAGCCCACGCGCTACCGACAACCGGGGAACGGCAAGGGCGAACTGAGCAGCCATCGTCAGCAACCGCGGATCTGTGGGAAAGTTGGGCAATTCCTGAATGACCTCCAGAGCATGTTCGTTGTTGCCACGAAGGCTCTCGATGAACGCCATGAGATAGGTAACTTCCGAATCGGGTGACGCACTGTGGAGTTGTTCCACGATCCGAAACGCCTTTTCAATGTCACCTGCTTCAAGAGCTGCAGAAGCTTCTTCAACCGGATCGACGACCTGTTCCGGAACGGGTGGCATCAGCAGATACCAGGCCAGGCCAACGGCAGCGAACGGCAGCGCCAGAAGAATCAAACTGCGACTGGCAAACGAATTTGCGGCACGCCCTGACTGTTTCATCCATTAACAACCTATGTGAGAATTGCGTTACATGACGTTGAGTCACCGCCACAGCGCATTAGCCATGACGTATCGTTGGCTTCACATACTTCTGTCACTGAGTTGATCGTATCAGATCGTCCGCTGTTTGTTTGTGTAGATCGCTCGATTGCTGATCACCGCTCACTTCGAACAACGCGGCGAGTGCAACGTGCGCCGCATGGTTGCGCGGATTGATTGCAACGGACTTCTTCAATGACAAAATCGCGTCCGCCGTATCGTTGAGATTCTGAGCTGCGATGCCCCGAAAAAACCACGCTCTGGCGTCACGGCGAATCGTCGTCAGTTCCTTGAATCCACGAAACGCGTCGTCGTACTTCGCCTGCTGGAACTGCAATTCCGAAAGCAAAGACAACGCAGAACTTCTGGCCTCTGATGCTGTCTGGTCAAGTTCCAACGCCTTGCGTGCCCAGTGTTCGATCTTTTCCGACCACCCGACCTCAAAGGCTATCGTTGCCAGCCCTGCGGCGACATCTGCGTCACCGGCTCCCAGATCCCATGCCCTTTGCAGAGACTCCTGAGCGATCCGAAGCGTCTGGCTGTTCGTCGCGTCCGTATGACCCAGGAAAATTCTTAACGCTGCCAGACCAGTGCACCGAGCACGGTCTGCTTCGGTCAGACTGCTGTCATCCAGCAATGGAAGAATCGATTTGTCTGACGCGTCGGCAACGGCTTCTTTCTGGTCGCTCAGCCTGTGAATGCCAATACGATGGTGCGTGAATGCGACATGCGGTACTTCCGTGGGAGCCGACGGCATATGACATGTCGTGCACTGATTCTGCGCCTTCGAATGGCGCAGATCCGGGCGTTCGGAACATGACTCGTCAGTGTGGCATTGAAGACACTTCTGTCGAAACACAGCCAGGCTTTCGACAGGCGAATCCCCGGAATGGGGATGGTGGCATGTTGTACAGGTCAATGTCGACGATTCCGTAAAACAGCGACTTCGGCGCATCTGCTCAACATGACCAACCACCGTCATGCCATCGCCGGACTTCCCGTACCTGTAGTCCTGTCGAAATTCCTGAATCGGCAAGCCGGGACGAAAGTCATCGAATCTGTAGCCACGAACAACGACCTGAGCGTCCGCCTGCAGGTGGCATTGTTGACAAATCCCTTCCTGAAGATCACGTTCAAGACGGGCGGGATTCACGATTGTTTCATCAAAGTCCCGCTGAATGTCGTCACGAGTGTCGACGTTATCATTGAGGTGTTTTTCAACATGCAGTTGCCCTGGTCCGTGACATCGTTCGCAACTGACAAATTTCTCATGAATCCTGGAGTGGTAATCGTTGTGATCCAGAACTTCGATCTGGCCTGCGTGGCAGTATAGACACTTCGCTGATATGGCCCGCCGAAACGAAAGCTGCGACGAATTATCAAAGCCCGGCGACATGCCCCACTCTTCGCGGTCCGAATACCATGTCAACGGAGACTGCACCAGAAAGCCGTCCAGCTGCGTCAGATAGCTTTTCCCGAATCGCCCCGAGCCAACAACATAGTCAATCATGACTTCTCGGGACGTCTTTTCCTGTTTTCCAAGTAATACAATCTCGGTCTGCATCAGCTTACCATTGGCAGTCGTCCTGGACGTGTACTCGTAGCCCGACAACTCATGACGAATGCGGGCATCAGGAGAATCCTGATGATCGGCAACAGACAGGGCTCTGCTGTGCCGTGTCTGAATGAACGCCCCGTGAACATCATCGTGGCAGTCTTTGCATGCATCACTGCCTACGTACTGCACATCTGCTGCTGTATTCAGAAACGGCGAGTCCGGCCGAGCCGGCAACGCCGCGACCGGGCGTTGCTCTAACTCGCCTTTTTCAGATTCTTCAGCAACTGCTTGTATAGATGTCGTGCCACGTTCGGAACTTCTTTCACATCCGAGCAACAACAGGCAGCTGCAGAAGAAACACACACACTTCGCCGCCGTGCGACCAGAACCTGAATTCGGACCACAACGAGAAATGGAAGCGGCATTGAATTCCACCTCACCGTGTGACATTCGAAGATTATTCATGGCGCTGTCCCAGGTGCCTCGCGTCAGAGGACTGGCCGATTTTTGAATCAGGAATCGGAACCATCTTCAGCTGCTTCCATCTTGCTTCAAAGTCAGCCAGGGCCGCGCTGGCCCTGGCATGATTCGGAGCAATTTGCAGTGCCGCAGCAACATACTGGCGCCCCATTTCACGCGAATAGTGATTCAGCATGGCGATTCCAATCGAAACCTGTAAGTCGAGATTACCCGGTGATTTTGCAAGGAGTTGAATTTCCTTTTCCATCTGCTGCACAGCAAGGTCTGCAACCGTCCATGACTCCTGGAGCTTTTTCGATTCCTCGTGACGTCCACTCGACACTGCAATTCTTGACTGAAGGTACAGAGTCCGGGTGTCATCAGGCCAGAATGCTGCCAGTTCGCCAATGTTTTTTTCCGCCGCTGCGACGTCACCCTCGTCAAAATCGATTTCAGCAATCGCCAGACGTGCGGCAAAACTTCCCGGATCCAATGCCAGGACATGAACGTGCGCGATTCTGGCAGATACATGTTGCCCCTGCTGCTGCAGCCCCTCTGCCAGTCCTCGCCACGCCTCGATGTTTGTCGAATCACGTGAGGTCACGATTCGAAACTGCTCGCACGCCTCCTCGCCACGTCCAATCTGGTTAAGACACTCTCCAAGTCTCACACGACACTGGTCGGCGACTGGACTCAAATCGATCGCTGTCCGGTAGCACGTGACTGCTGCGTCCCAATCTGTCAGAGCCTGTCGCATCAGGCCTTCGTGATAATGCGGACGATAGTCTGCTGGCCAGTCTGTTTTCCACGCGTCCAGCAGTAAAGCTGCTTCTTCGAAACGACGGTTCAGTCGAAAACCGATAGCAAACGCTTCACACACGTCGCGTTCGTCAAGATCAGGGTCACGCAGCAGACGAGGCAGCAGAGCTTCACCTGAAGACAGCCGTCCCATGCGGACATGAATCAGGGTGCGTTCCTGCAAGACGCGATCAGGGGCGGAAATCAGACTTTCACTGTCGGCGAGCAGGCGTTCCGCAGCCTGCAGATTCCCGCTCTGGCGATAAGCCTGAATTGACAACAATCGTACCTGCGGGCAATCGAGGGACGCCCCGTACCGCTCTGCCGTTGCAACCGCCTCCTGAAGCCGGATCTCGTTCAACAACGTCGAAAGATTGTGTCTGACATACAAACAATACGCCCAGTCTCTTGCTGCAAACGCCGTAACACCCAACAGGCACAAGAGAATCATCAACAGTTTCTGCCACGTAAACCGTAACGGCCTGCGTGATGGTGGTTTCAATACGTTGTCCGGCCCCCGTGATGTGTCAGTCATGGACTTATTGTGTAAAGCGCGTCATGGCCTTCAATCGCGCGAATTCGACAGTCGGCCGGTACGTCCAAAAATTCCTGCACGGCCCCCGAAGGCCAACGGATTACAATTTTCGGAACGGCAGCAAATTGTCCAGTGCCGATCAACAAGGTTCTATCGTTGGAACAATAGTATCCGTCTCCGGCGACACACTGAACCACCAGATCCTGATCGCCCAAACTTATCGTTAAAACAGCCCCCACAGCCGGCCGATTTGAAGCGGTCCCTGTCAGGCGAAGGCTAAGGGAGTGATGAGGGGTATGGGTGCGATTCTCCAGCAGCGCGGGAGGACGGTCCAGATGTGTGATGATCGCGTCCGGCAAACCGTCTCGATTCCAGTCCACTCTGGCCATCGCCCGGCCAAGAACTCCAATCTCACCATATCCTCCAAGATTGTCAGCGCTGCAGTGAAGAAAGCCCGAACTGCCTGCATTCTGCATGAGGTCACAAGTCATTTTCCAGGGAATGTCAGAGTGTCGGTAGTCATCAACATGACCGTTGACGACCAACAGATCCCAATCTCCGTCCAGGTCCGCATCCAGCAGTTGCGAGCCGAATCCAAGCTGCTTCAATGACACGGCCCCCAATTGTGCGATTCGCGTTTGATCACGAAAAAAACCGCCGGGCTGAGACTCGTAATACGTGTTCGTTTCTTCAAAAAAATTCGTCACGAACAAATCGAACGCGCCATCGCCGGAAACGTCAGCAGCAGCAATTCCCATACACGCCTCTACTTGTCCTTCGCCGTTTCTGGCCAGCCCCAGACTGTTCGCATGGTCGGCAAATCGGATACCTGTTTCAGTCCGTTGAATCTTCAGAAAGTGATTCGAGGTCATGTCGTTGCTGACGAAAACCTCTAACCCCGGATCACCATCCAGATCGGCCGCCAGAATGCCGAGCCCTCGGCCCTTCAGTTCGGTCAGACCGCTGATCCGAGTCTGCACTGCAAATTGCCCATCTCCCTGATTGTGTAGAAATTCGTCGTGGGCTGGATTGAACAGCGATGGCAGACATCCTCGAATTACGTCTTTCGGTCCGCTGCGACAGATCCTTTCGAATGGCTCGTTGCCCTCGACATACTGCACGTCGTACAGATCGTCCAGGCCATCGGCATCCAGATCCGTCAACAGACAGCTTGTGGTCCAGCCGGGCTGAGATTCACTGGTGACCGGAAGATCAACTGATCGAAACGTACCATCCCCATTGTTCATCAACAGGCGATTCGGACCAATATTGGCAACGTAAAGATCCGGGAATCCGTCTCGATCGGCGTCACCGACTGCGACCCCCTGACCAAAGCCTTGTTCGCTGTTGAACGCCAGACGATTCACCTGATCAAAAACACCCACGCGGTTTCTGTAAAGCAGATCCTGATGATTCCACGGCAACTTGTTTTTGGATGGCCAGCCGCTGGCCTGTGTGAAACAGAAATCCGGAGCGTCGTCACCATCGAAATCGATGACCGCCACACCGCCGCCAAACCCCTGATAGATCCAGATCCCCGAATCGAAATCATGGAAGCCACTAAAGTAGTTTTCAGTGATACCAACAGTAGCTGCAACGTCATCGAACCTTAATTCACATGCGGTTTCGGACCCGGACAGAATTCCAATCTGCGGAGACGATTGAATGCTCTGATTGACGACTTGAAACTGATCTGCAATTCCACGTGCCAGAAGCACGTTTAGTTGATCAGCTGCAGCCATCGATTGCTTGTTGGGGCTTCGCTGTTGAGTTCCCGAAAGTGCACCAGCCGATTTTTCCGACTTTGGCCGACAAAGATCTGCCGCCTTCCACCATGCCTGGGACAGCCGCGTTTCGCCGAGCTGCTCACACGACTGAGCCAGCTTCTCCATCGTGGCGAAACCACGATCACCGAACAGGACGCTGTGAGCCAGTTGTTCCAGATCATGAATCGCCGCGGCCCGTTCCGAAAAAAGTTCAGCCTCCATCCCGGCCGAACCATGCTGAGACAGCAATTCGGAAATCAGCTGACAGGCAGCACGATGCAACGGTGCGAGTTGCAGTGCGCGACAAAGATCTTCCACGGAATCTCGGTAGGCACCTTCCTGTGACGCCATCCACCCTTTCACGAAGTAGATATCGGGGTGTTCAAGCTTCAGCGAACGAACGGTCTGCCGCCATGCCTGCAGCTCACCCGAGATCAATCCCTGTCGGTAGTAGATCAACCCCAGGGCTGCCCATGCTTCCGCTGGCACTTCGACACCGACGACAGCAAGCTGCAACCGGGCTTTTGCTGCGGGCAGGTTGCCTTCAAACGCAGCCAGACGTCCCAGGCCAACAATCACAGGAACAAAGCCCGGATTCAACGCTGTTGCTTTCGTAAGCCCGACTCGGTCTTCCAGAAACTCTCTGCGACTGGAAAGGAATACGAGTTCGTCCAGATTCACTGCCCCAATGGCCAGCAGACGTTTCAGGTCCTGCGTTGCCAGAAACTGTCGACCGTGACTCAGCAGAAGAGCACTGCGTTGCCTGAGTGCGAATGTGTCGTCTTCCGACAGCTGCAGACGACGATCGAGCAGTGCCTGTGCTGATCGATGATAGCCACTGTCGATCAAATGCTGAATAGTACTGGTCCCCGGTAACGTCTCAGCAGCCAACAACAGGTCTTCATGGCGAGTAACGATCTGAACCATATCCGTCAGCTGACCAGCTCGCGCTGCCGCTTCGGCTGCCAGAACCAGGATCTCCGCATCCTCCGGATTCGCTTTCACTGCGCGACGAGCGACAAGCCAGCCGTGTTTGGGATCACGGGCTGTCGCCAGGCGAATCTGTCGAGCGAACTCACTGGTGGAAAGCGCAGGTGCGAAACTGAAACTCCTCCACACGACCAACGCACAGACCAGGGAGACCACGAAAATAAGAAGTCGCGTGTTCATAGTTCAAATCAAAAACCGATGGGCAGATTATGCCCATCGGTTCAGATAACCAGTGTTTTTCAACGACTTCAGGAACTAATACTCGCCGATAGTCTCGCCACCATTTTTGGTTCCCAAGGCTCCCCAAACGCCGTATGGGCTGTCGCCCGCATCACCACCGGGATCTGCTGCCGCCTTGTTACCAGAGTCAATGTTCTCGCTGATGAAGCGGACAGAACCGTCTCCTAACAGCACCTGAACACCACCTGTGTGACGACTCTGAGTAGAATACACTCCCCATCGTCCGTCCCACCCGTCATTCGAACAACGCGGTGAGTTAGGCGGCAGAACAGTATTAAAGCCTGTCATTGACACATTACTGTCGCACCAACGATCGCCGGACCACCCTCGCATATCTGCGCCTGCGGCAAAATTCCCTTTGTCGGCGGGATCGACTGAATTCAGACAAATTGTTGGGTCGGAGTTTGTGCCGCCAATAAGTATAGTTCCACCAAGCACGGCGAGACCACCTTGGGATCGGACCAGTTCCGCCATCAGAATAGTGTTACTGCTGCCGTCAAGAATGTCAGCGATGCCGTAGCACGAGGAGTGTGCAAACACGCCACGATTTAGCTGAGCATTCTGTGAAGCAACGATTGAGTCACCGTTGCTGAACCCGTAGTTGGTCTTGGCAATTGGACTCCTGCCGCCAGCCCAGTCCTGCCTTGGCTGCGAGTCAGACGGACAGACAAGACCAGGAATCTGAGTCCGCCACGGCCTGTAATTGGTCTTCCATGGTTCAGGCCCCATTGGCGGGTAGTCGAAGGTGCCATTCATGCTGCTGACTGTGCCGCCAGAGGTCATCATCTGGTACAAGGGTGCCTGATCGAAGTATGGCAGAAGTGGCGGCAGGCCGCTCAGTCGCCCCCAGTTTCCGGTGTCGTTTCCTGTCCAGCCGGTACCACCTTTACCGAATACGAACGTCCCGTACACATCATGATAGTTGTGAAGTGCGAGGCCCAACTGCTTCAGGTTGTTCTTACATTGAGTTCGTCTGGCCGCTTCACGAGCCTGCTGAACGGCAGGCAACAGAAGGGCAATCAAGATAGCAATAATTGCAATGACGACCAGCAGTTCAATCAGGGTGAACCCCCTGATCTTCGTGCGACCTTCAGATGACTGTTTCACGGGAAATACCTTCATTAAAAGTATGTTGAAGAGAACAAAGAGGCCAGTTTTCCGGGTTTATCCAGAATTACAACCTCACAAGAAAAGCACCGTAAGAATATACTGGACAAAACTGCAGACACAGACAACGCTAAACGTTTGAGAAACTCGATTTTTTAGCGAGAAACCTGGTAACCCCACAGCATTCTGATTTGACTTAATACAACACTAATCTCCGACCTGCGTATGGATCCTGCGTTGCACAAAGCAATAATAATGTTCGCACCTAATCAACACATACGCCATCCACCAAGGTCACTTTTTTCATACAGCAGCCCATAGAGAATGACTCTCTACATGGGGCACTCAACAGATTCCTGCTCAGAGCCTCCACCCCAAAGACAATGGCTGAAGTATCGCTCAGCCTTGGATAATTCTTCGTTTGTCGGAACGTCGTTTCAGAACCAGAAGCTGAGGTCTACATCATTTACCGCATCGCCTGGCTCAAGCTGCAACGGTCTGTCGTATCCCTGTCAAAATAATGTCATACGGGTGGGGACCACGTTGTGCACACGACAAGCACAGGTTTCCGTTGACTGGTAGCGACAATCCCGTTCAACAGGCCGGTTTCAGCATCCTCGTCTTCACGACAACACCCGGCTGACACACTGACGGTAATTGCTCAAGAGTTACTTGTGTGGTCAATGGAATTATGTGGATACGTGTTTCGCAGGAGGTTGTGAGCGTTGACACGTGCAGTTGGTGCACCTCTGCCCGTCCGTCAGCAGCCTGATGGCCTGGGACACTCCTTTCCGGAGACGGGCGTATTTCAACAAAACAGTTGTACGTTCGTTTGTTACGATCTCATTGTGCATGTATGCTCTGATTCAGATACTCGGACAACACCCCTCATCGCATAGGAAACTGTCATCATGAAACGCCTGTTTGTATTGCTACTGTTTGTCGCCTCATCTACTTTCGCCATCACCGGCTGTGGCGAAGCAGACTATTCCGACATCCCTGATGTTGATGCGGCCGAAACAGAGAAAAACGAAGCAGAAATCAATAAGGCCATGGAAGAAGAAATGCAAAAACAAGGTGGTGGCGGGCGGTAAATAGATCGCTTCAGTTTTTGAGCCGATCATCGAACCTGGAGAGGTTGCAGCATCACGCTGCAACCTCTTTTGCGTTCACTAGAATGCTCTGTTCGAATCGACGTCCAACCTGAGTCAGGTGACGCCGCAGCTTCGTCGCAGAACAGTTGTCGTCACACGGCGCGCCTGATCGCCGTCAGTTTCAGAGCAAGTCACACTCGCTCTTTATTCGTCAACCATGAATGCGGTCTGGTGATTCTCTGCAAAGTGCTCACGGACGCCTGACAATGTCACTTTGGTGTTCTGAAGGCTGACAGAGTACAAAGCCGGTAATCCCTTGAATTGCAGGATTGCGTCATCAGTCACGTTGGTCCGATTTGCATCCAGCATGTTCAGACTGGCAAACCCTTTTTGATTCAGGCCGACGGCTGTGAACTGAGTCCCTGAAACGTCCAGATGATAGAGAGCTGCAACGTTTGCCAGCTGCATAATTGCCTCG
>JBDONA010000271.1:0-32134 GCA_039831575.1 Fuerstiella sp.
TCATGTGCATAACAAAAACCGGCGTCCACCAACACATATCGCAGTTCTGAATGGACCAGTCCATCCGCGTCATCATAATGGGCTGTCCCACGGAATGAGCGCGTCTGCTCCGATATATCCAAACATTAATTTGGGTGTGCCACTGGCACTGCCAGTGTTTTCTGAGCTTGAACAAAGCAGGGGACGCGTTTCAATCCCGACAAATCCAGCTGAGTCTCTGTTCTTAACTCAGCCAGTGGAAACGTCGACATGATAACCGGGCACCGGCAGTGCAGCTAACTGCAGAAGCGTCGGTTTACAGGCGACGGGCAGGCAGGTCGTGTTCCGGACGGACAGTCATGCGACCGGAAATGTGCGGCAGACGCTGGACGGCGAACTGCAGAATCTTTGACGCTGTCGGGGCAGCGACCGTGCCGCCGTAGTGCAGACCAGCGGCGGTTGGTTCGTCGACCATAACAAGGACCAACACCTGCGGGTTTTCGGCCGGTGCACCGCACACGAAGGAACAGAAGTGTTTGGTGTCGGAGTAGCCGCCGGCTACGGGGTCTGGCTTTTGTGCCGTCCCTGTCTTACCGAAAATACTGAGTTCGTCGACGCGAGCCGACTTGCCGGTACCTCGTTCGACAACGCCCTTCATGGGGTGACGCACAATCCAGTCGGCAATTTCCGGACGCACGATCTGCGATTCCAGCGTGGGCGTGGCGGCCACGGTTTCCACACCGGACAACGGAGACGGCAATGTCTGATCGGAAGAAGATCCCAGCAGCAAATGTGGTCGGACCAGACGTCCCCCGTTGGCCAGAGCTGCATGGGCCGTGATCAGTTGCAACGGAGTGACCGCCAGTTCCTGACCCATCGGAATTGAGCCGATGGAATACTCGTCCCAGTCTGCTTTCGGGCGCACGAGACCGTTAATTTCGCCTGGAAGTTCGATCCCTGTGTGGGTCCCGAATCCGAATGCTGCCGTCGCCCGATGCAGTCCCTGCACTCCAAGTCGTTCGCCGATTCTGGCCATGCCAATGTTGCTGGACTTGACCAGGACGTCCTCGACACTGAGCTGTGAATAGGCATGATGGTCGTGCAGAATCCGGCGCCCCATGCGATAGGCGCCGTTAAAGCAGGGGATGACCTCGTCGGTTTTCAGCAGACCGTTCTGTATGGCCCACGCAACGACGAACGGTTTGAATGTCGAACCTGGTTCGAACACGGCGGACACAGCAAGATTTCGCCATGCGTCAGCGGGAACTTCAGATGGCACGTTGGGATTGAAGCCGGGCCGCGATGCCATCGCCAGCACTTCGCCAGTGTGCGGTTCCATCACGATGACGCAGGCGCCCAGTGGCTGCCAGCGATGCATCAGCTGGTCCAGTTGTTGTTCGGCCTGAATCTGCGTCAGAATATCCAGAGTCGAAACGACCGTCTGACCGTGCTGCGGTGTTTCCGAACGAGCTGCCTGGACTTCGACGACGATCCCGCGGGCGTCCCGAGTCATGACTCGCGTGCCGTCCCCACCGCGAATGAGGTCGTCGAGACTTTGTTCAAGTCCGCCGTGCCCGAGGTTGTCGATGTCACGCAGGCCCACAATGTGTGCGGCATACGCCCCCTGTGGATATTGCCGCAGGTACTCTCGGCGAAAGCCCCATGTGCGGTCCGGAAGTTTCAGCTGCCGAATGCGTTTGGCGTCTTCTTCGGAGAGTCTGCGCTGTACCCAGACGAACTGCCGCTTCGGATGCCTGACCAGCCGTTCGTACAACTCGTCCGCGTTCACATTCAGCACAGAGCAAACCTGCCAGACAAAACCGGCGGGATCTTCAATTTCCGCTGGAACGACGTACAGGCTCTCCCGCGTCACGGTCATCGCCAGCACGTGACCATTGCGGTCCAGGATTTCGCCGGGCCGGGCGGGCACTACTTCTGTGAATGAACTCTGTCGGGTGACTCGCGTATTCAGCAATTGTCGTTGGGCGCCCTGAAGATGAATCAGGCGGCCGATCATGATGGCCCAGCCCAGCAGCATACACGCCGACAACAGCTTCGACCGCCACAGAAATGGCAGGCCGGCGGGCAGAGGGGGATGCAGGTTGTCGTGAGAAGAATTCAAATTTACGTTTCGTCAGTCAGTTCGTTTAGCCGGATGTTCCCAGCGCAACAAGGGGAGCGATGGAGGTGACGGTATGGCGTCCTTCAGGGGAGCGGAGCCGGTGGACAGTCGGTGGGGCGTCAACAGAGGCGGCGTTGCGTGGTCGATCTTTGCCAGTTGTGACGGTGCCGTCAGAGTTTGAATCTTCAGCCGCAGATGGGCGTGCATTTCCAGCAGCAGATCCTTTTGAAAATACTGTCCACTGACGGCGCGCCTCATCTCCAGCGTTTGTTTCTCCAGATCAATGCCGACCATGGAAACAATCACGACCAGAATCAGCCCGGCTGCGAATCGAAAGAACACAGGACACCTTTGCAAATTCCGCCTGGTTTACCCCGGATACGTAAGCGAATCTCACATCGCTCTTTTCGGGTCAGAGACCAGTGCCTCGAGTGCCACAATTCGTGGAACACAACAGCGCACAGAAAAGCCCCGTGATGGGAGGTCAACGGGGCTGAGCACAGCTTATGTATCGGCGGTGGCGGCCTCAGGGGGCCAGATGAACGTCGGTGGCGTCGTCGGGAAGAACAATCACCGTCCCGAGTTTCAGCCTGTTCGGATCTTTCAGGATTTGCTGATTCAAACGATAGATCTGAATCCACCGGGATGCCCGGCCCAGATGCTTCTGAGAAATCTCGGACAAGGTCTCGCGGTCCCCTATGCGATAGGCTGGCGAGCCATCAGGTCTGAGGAAGTATCCCGTCGGTTGTGCTGGCTTTCGCTGCTGTCCCCTGAAGAACTCCGGGTATCGTTCTTCCAGAACACTCGGATCGGGGATCAGCACTTTCATGCCTGGTCGCAGCTTCTTTGGGTCGGAGATTCGGTGCCGATTGTAGAGAGCCAGCGAAGAAAAATAGCGAGCGGTTCCATATGTTCGCTTTGAGATCGTCCAGTAGTTGTCGTTCAGTTTTACTTCACAGATGTCGCACGGCTCGGCAGTTCCTGCCACCTGCTGGATCTGTCGAGGATTGTGAAAGCGGGCCACGCCGAATTCGATCTCTCCGGTTGCCGGGGCGACGGTCGCATTTTGTGTTGAGGGGAATCGCGAACCAGTCTTCGGTTGCGATGCAGCATCGTTGGACACGAATGGATTGGCCGTGTCTCCCCGGACTGCCTCGGCAGCATTGGTGATGGCGTCATCAGTCGCACCGAACGGATGGATCCTGGCGTTATTGTTGAAAGCCGTTGCTGTCGTTGATGAGTTTGCTGGTGCGGAATCATCTTCGTCAGAAACGCTGAACAGTACCGGAGCGGGTTTTGTCACAGGTCGATCGTCGATGAAGGGGTCCACGTCCGGTTGTGGTTCCAGCATCGCGATGAGCTGTCGGCTGGAATCGTCAACAGGGCGAAGTGGTTGGGCGGCTTCGCGGACCGCAGTTCCGCGGTCAGATGACAGTGCGTCCAACGAGGAAACTGGAGGAAGGTCCCGGCCTGCTGCTGCGTCCGCCGTGTTGCTGGACGAATCGAAAGCTGGAAACGCTGGCGGTAGCGGACGAGGTTCTGGCGTTGATGCCGGGGATGTCGTGGAGAAGTCGAGTGCATCTGAGCCAGCGTCAGCGAATGCGGGAGAGTCCAACGTATCGGCTGGTTCAGCGTCTCCGAATGTCGGGAACGCTGGTGTATCCGTTGGTTTCGGATCAGTTGACGCCGGTGAGCCATCTGCTGACGGTGCGCTGCTAAACAGCCTTCGTTGCTGCGGTGCTGGCGTGGGAATGGATGCGAACGGGTCATCGGTGGATGTTCGGGCGGTCTGTGCTTCCCGTGCCTGTCTGGCAGCGTTCTGAGCAGCCAGTGCGGCAAACGGATCAGACGAAGGAGTCTGCAACGAATCCGCATCTGGTCCCGGTTTCGTCTCCAACCCGGTTTCGCCAGGTTCGGTGAGATTGAACTCAGGGCGGATTTCAGTGGCAGCCAATGGGTTGCGGTTCGCTTCATTGCCGAAGCCGTTGGCGGTCGATCCGAAGGAGTCAGTCTCAACAATGCCATCTGTTGATGGTGGAGGCTGAAAAGTGGCGGTATCGGGCAGAGGTTGTGATTCTTCCGAGACCGGTGAACTGGCGGCGTCGGAGCCCGGTGTTTCCAGGTCTGATTGCTTACCCTGCATGCTCGCCTGCAGAAGTTCCCGCTGTTTCAGGTCAAACTTGTGATACAACAGGAAGCCGAACGCGCTCACCAGGATGACGACGATGCACATTCCCATTTTGGTTTCGACAGCCATGCCGGCCTTTGCCGACTCAACACCCACGTCCGGTGTTTTCAGGGACTTCGGCGCAGTGCTGCTCGAAGCTTTGCCGAGCGACTTCGGGGATTCAGACGAATCTCCGCCGGTGTCGATTCGATGGGTGTTTTTGTCAGGACCTGCCATTCCTTTTGTCCTTTGAACGCGGATTTGACAATGCGATCTTCAAGTGAGTGAAAAGTAAGAATCACCGCGATGCCGGTCGGCTTGAGAAGTGCCGGCAACACCGAGGTCATCATTTGTTGTACATGTTCAAGTTCATCGTTGACGGCAATTCGCAATGCCTGAAACACGCGAGTGGCCGGGTTTTTTCCTTTGCCCGCCCCACGCGGGATTGCCGCGCGAACACAGGATTCCAGGTCTTCTGTTGTTTGAATGGGGTTCCGGGATCGTCGCTGACAGATTTCGGCTGCGATCTGCCTCGCAAAGTTTTCTTCGCCGTATTCGGTCAGAATTGATTCCAGCTGTTGCTGATCAGCAGTCCTTAATAGTTCAGCCGCAGAATGTCCTTTGGATGTGTCAAACCGCATGTCCAGCGGGCCACCGGCATCAAAACCGAAGCCCCGCTCGCGATCGGCCAGCTGGTCCGACGAAAGCCCAAGATCCAGCAGCACGCGGTCAACTCCGTTGATTCCGGCTTCCGCGAATACCTCCGTTGCGTCTGCGTAACTTGAATGAAACAGTTGAACGTTCGTGTGGTCGGACGTTTGAGTAATCTTCTGTCTGGCGTGGTCCAGCATCATCGGATCCCTGTCGAAACCGAACAGCTGTCCGCTGCTGCCGATTCGTTCCAGGATCTTCTGACTATGTCCGGCCGCACCGACCGTTCCGTCCATCACGCTTAGTCCCTCAGACAGCTGCAAGTAATGCAGCACCTCGCGGAACATGACTGGAAGATGAACAGACGGAGAACTCATTTCAGGAATTCGTGATCACGGCGAAACGCGATCGCAGACGGGATGATGACAGAGAGAAGAAAGGCAATTAATGAGTGAAGAGAATTGGGAAGGGAACTGAGCTGTGGCCGCTCGGAAGGATGTGTGAAGGGACCGGAAGCCTACTGGCGATCCGTTGTGGCGCGAAGAGCAATCGTCGTTCGCTGCGAGTGTTGATTCGGAGGCCGTACCCTGCCCACCACAGGAGTCAATGCCAATGCCTGCTGTGACCGGCAGGATCTGCTGGTGTGGAGGCTTTCGACAGCCGGTCCGCGATTGACGGTGCATCCACGAGTTTATGGGGACGTGGTGTTTCCGCATTGCATAAATGATTCTGCGGGAATGTCGTCGGTGATTTACGCTCTGGCGGGCAGAGGTATCAACACAGATTTCGACGACAAGTCTCACCCTCCCTCCCTCGGGAGGGTCGAGCCTAAGCGAGGGGAGGGTTTGCCGGGCGTTCTCGCCGACTTGGTTTCGCGAGATTGCCGCAATGCCCTCCCGCTCGTTCCTCGCGACCCTCCCGTAAAGACGGGAGGGTGAAGTTGTGTCGATACTATTGCCCAGTGGGACGGTGAAGTGACTTGTGTAGAATCCTATGCCCGCGCGAAGGTCAATTTGAAGTTGAATGCACTTACAACTTCCCCCGGTTATGCATGCGCCCCGTTGTTCGTCGTCCCGAGTCAGACCTTCGGCAGCAGGTACGGATCACGGTAGGTCTTGCTCAGAAGTTCGTTCGCTTCGTCGCAGTCCGTGAAGCGTTCTGTCACGGGATCAAAATCAAGGCGTCCTTTGGTGCGGAAGGCGATTTCGCCAAGATGCACCAGTGCACATGATCGGTGAGCGACTTCCGGTCGTGCTTTTGTTTTGACGTTTCGAGTGCGCACGGCGTTCAGGAATTCAGCCATGTGTTCGGCGTAGCCTCGCTGGCCGCGGACATCGCCTTCAGTCGGTCCGGGTTTGCCCTTCGGCCCCAGAAATACGCTGAATGCGCCTCGACGTGAGAAGACCATGTAGCCCTCGGTTCCGTAGAACACATTGCCGTTGTCGAATCCGTGGATCCCGTACGATGTGAACGGATAGTTTTCGTAGACGACTAATCGTCCATCCGGAAACTGCCACGTCACGTTCATGTTGTCGGGATATTCGCTGGCGTGTCCGTGCAGCATCATGCGGCTGCCTCTGGCGGTGATCTGGTTCGGAGCCGAGTCCACACCCAGCCCCCAGCAGGCCATATCGATGTCGTGAATACCGTCGTCTCCGATTTCTCCGTTGGCATAGTCGCGAAACATTCGCCAGGTGCTGTGGAAGCGATGTTTATTAAACGGCCGGCTGGGCGCGGGTCCCAGCCAGCGGTCGTAGTCGGTTTTCGGCGGCGGCGTTGAGTCCGGCACGGGTTTGACTGTGTGTCGCATCTCGGCCGTCCACGCTTTGGCAATTTTGATTTCGCCGATCGCACCGTCCGCCAGCAGCTTGCCGGCTCGGTCTGTCACCGGGCTGTTTCTCATCTGACTGCCCTGCTGCACCACTCGCCCATACTTTTTTGCGGCGCGAATGATGGCGTGTCCTTCGTCATAGACGTGGGAAATCGGCTTCTCAAGGTACACGTCTTTGCCCTCGGCCATCGCGTTGATGGCGATCGGCGCGTGCCAGTGATGCGGTGTTGCGACGACGACAGCATCGACGTTCGGATCCGCCAGAACATCTTCGAACTTCGATGTTCGGTTGGCGGCTTTCGACTGGAATCCCTGCATGTTGGTCGCGATGCGATCGATCTGTGCCGGATCGACATCACATAACCAGGAAATTGACACTGCCTCCTTTCGACTGACCAGGCCCTTCAGGTGGTGCGTCATGATGCCGCCACAGCCGATCAGAGCAATATTTACGGTCTCCGACTGTGAGGATTCCGCTGCAAAAACGCCCGGTAGTGTGTGCGCTGCGGCCAGCGTGGCGACCGAGTGAGATGCCGTTTTAAGGAAGTGTCGTCGATTCAGGTCGGAAGTCATGGGACGTCTCCGAAGTGTCGGTGGTTCTCATTGATGAAAACAGATTGCAGTGGAAACGGTTCGTCGATTTCGAGCGTCAGCTCGATTCGGCTGGCGGGCCACCCCGCCTTCGACAGTGTCTGCCGAAGAATTGCCAGCCGACCAATCCGGTGATCAGCGTAGCTGCAGCACCTGTCAGATGCCACCATCCAACGTGTTGCCCGTCGGTTTCATGAGTGCTCAGCAGCAGAATGACGGATCCGAATGTTGCCAGAACGTAAACCAGACTGGCACAGTTCTGGAAAGCCGTTGGCCGCACGGCGTGCTGTCTGCGTACCGAGGGCAGAAACAACGTGGCGACACAGGAGGCAGACGACAACGATAACGTCGTTCCCAGATAGATCAGAAATCCCAGCAACGAACTTCGCAACACACCAACGTCTACCAGTATTCTCTGCAGAACGATCAGGGCGACGGCGATCCCTGTTTGCAAAGCTACTGACTTTGAAATTCCACCACGAGTTGCGCTTAGGATTTCCGGAAAGACTCCATCGTCGGCCATCTTTGAATAGACTCGCGGACCGCTCATGATCATCGCTGAAACAGAGGACAGGAGTCCCAGTGCGACGGCACAGCGAATCAATAGTTCCAGGCCATCGCCACCAATTGCCCGAGCTGCGATGGCGGCGACGGCTTCCTGCCACACCAGCTGGTCCGGTGTTGTCGACGTGACAAAGATGAGATTCAGAACCAGATACAGCAGAGTGACGCCGGCGGTCCCCAGTAACAGCGCTTTCGGCACAGAGCGACTGGCCTGCCTGGATTCCGACGCCACGTAGACGGCCGCGTTGAAGCCCGCGTAACTCAGCGAGATCCAAACCAGTGAGGTGGCGATCGCTGTGATCATGTCCCATGGCCGCTCGGGAACATCGCCGGCGGCAGCGAACTGCCAGGGATGGGAAAATATCTTCAGGCTGACAATTGCCAGAAAGGTGCCCAGCGCCACCAGTTTGATACACACGACCGCATTCTGAAACCGTTTGCCGGCCAGCGCCTTCAAGCCATGCGTTAATCCACAGATGACAACGACAATCACTGCGCATGCGTCCAGAGGCAACCATGACGGACGAATCGCCTCTGGCAGAGCGTATTGTTCAAAGGCGACCGCGGCGGTTGCGATGGCTCCGCTGAATCCGGCCGTCAGCGAAATCCAGCCGGCCAGAAAGCCGGCCAGCGGATGAACGTTGCGACTGAGATACAGGTACTCGCCGCCGGACTGTGGCATCAGGCTGGCCAATTGCCCATACGCGACCGCGCCGCACATCGCGATGCATCCGGCGATGGTCCAGCACACCATGACCATCAGCGGTGATCCCACTGCCCCCAGAGTGAATCCGGATGTCGTAAAGACTCCCGCACCTACCATGCTGGCCACGACCAACATTGTCAATGACGGTCCGTCGTATGTTATGGCAGGAGAAGAATCGGTAGAGTCGATAGGCATAGTCATGACCCGGTTCGTCCCGGCCATTCGTCCAGCCACGAAATGTTGCGGTCGATGACACTGTCCTGGCAGACGCGAGCAAACTCGGTGGCGCGACGTTCCTGGCCAGGCGTAACCTGATCGATTTTCAGGTCAACGATGTTGGCCGCAACTTCTCGAGCCGTCGTTTCAGCAGACTCCAGTTCGGCATCGGTCCATTTGGCAATGCTGGCGCCGACGGTCGACAGATCGCCGGGCAAATGCACATAGCCGAGCTGTACTTCGCCGTCGATTCCCAGAGACTGAACCAGCAACCGGTACAGCGGCAACTGCAGATCAATCCACTCGCCCTTCTTCAGGTGCGTGGTTTCCGGCTTCTCCGCACGTTCACTCGTTTTGTAGTCCAGCACTCGCCATTGTCCGGTTGTCTGATGGTGATCAACACGATCGACACGGCCCGCCAGCACCACGCCGCGACGGTGCGAATCCTTGAAGTCCGGAAACTTCAGGTCTTCTTCCGTGTAGTGAATCCGCCATCCTTCGGCGGCTGTCTTTGCCTGCCAACGCGCAAACGCCGAAAGACGATCCTGCATCATCTGCAGTTGCACGGCGATGGTGGCGCTGCGATTTCGACCGAAGCGTCTGTTCGAGAGTCCCCGTAACGTTTTCAGCAGAAACGTCTCGATTGGCTCGGGATGAGTGGCGTGTGCGTATTCCGACTGCCCGAACTCGTTCAGCACATCATGCATCAGACTGCCGAACGCCTGAGCTTCCAGTTCCAGCGTTTCGTCCTCGATGGATCTCAGTTTCAATTCGCGTTTCAGGAAGTAGCGATAGGGGCAGTACAGATATTCACGAAACGCTGTGACGGGGATCTCGGTCGGGACGTCCGGAATCACGGATGGGCGTGGCACCGTAAAACCGCTCAGACGGGCCGCCTCATCGATGGTCGCCGACGTTCCATCAAATTCAACGGCAGCCTGGCTGTCGTGGTCGGCAGCGGTCACTGGTGTGGCATCGTAGAACCGCTGTACTCGGGCGGGCAAACTGTCCGGGGCGGCGGCAAACCACAGGCGACTTGGGGTGAGTGGATTGCCTTTGGCGTCCGTTCGCCCCGCGATGTAGACGATCTTCTCTCGACTGTGAGTCAGCGCCGTCAAGGCATACGCATCACGAGCATATCGACGATGATTGTCTCGCAGGCCAAGCTGCGTACGAAAACTGTTGGGTAGAAAGACGTCCGACGTGATGGATTCCGGCAGGAACCCTTCGTTAAACCCGGTCAGGATCAGCACGGGACTGTCGTCCATCGGCAACTCAAGCCAGCCGAGCAAATCGATCGCCTGGTCGTCGGATTCCGGTGGAATGGGCGAATCAGCGATCTGCCTCAGCAGAAGCTGAATGGCTTGTGCCGCAGTACATTTCGGCATGACTGAAGCGGGAACGTTCTTCAGAAATTCTGAGGCATCGGTCAGGGCGTCGAAGCAATCCAGGATTCCCCGGTCGCGCACGCTGTCGGGTTGAAGTTCGAGGTCGCCATACAACGCAGACGTCAGCCGGATGATGCCTCGCGCCCAGAAGTCGACCGGTTTCTTCGTGGCGAGCTGTGACTGCAACGACTGAGAGACGACGGCGATCTGGTCGTCAAACAGCGATTGCTGTTGCTGATGCTGCGTTTTTCTGCGACCACTGTTGGTGGGCTTGTTCGGATCAGCGAAATCGGGACACAACAGCGCCAGTAAGTGTTCGACAGCGGAAATAATGGCTCCCACGATCAGCTGACGATCACGTTTTCCAAGCAGCACCCCTGGGCAGGATTGCAGATGAACAGCGAGGTATCTGTCCAGCTCGGACAGCCAGTCTACGGGCTCAGCTTTCTTGCCGGAAACAGCCCTGCACACAAATCGATCCACCCAACGGTGGACGTCAGGATGACGCACAAGGTCGCTGAGTGTCGCGAAATCAGCTGGCTGGCCGTCGCGTGCCGACGACAGATGATCGGTGATTCCCGCGAGAGCTCGATAAGGACGCGTGTCTTTCAACTGCAGCCCGACTGGCCATCGACCGGAAATTCCAGCGTCCGCGAATCGCTGCAACACTGCCGGAACTAACGATTCATCCGCGACGCCAACCGCGATTTCGTCGGCCCGTCGAGTCCCTTCGAAGGCCGCAATTTCGTCCACCGCCAGCAGCGCCTGTCCCTCGGGATCGTCGGCGATCCGCGTGGCAGCGATCGGAATGTCGAGCCTCCGCTCAGTCCATGCCTCTGGTACCAGACAGCCATATTCGTCGAACGATTCTGACTCAGCCGCCGGAGCGTGGACAATCGCGGTCACGTGGCTGGCGATCTGGTCCAGCATCTGCTTGACGACGCGATTCATATCGACGGTGCCCACCAGCATGATGTCCGAATCCGTCTGGCATTCTTTCTTCTGAACGGCGACCAGACGTGCGGCCTCGCGGTCCCACTGGCCGAGTCCGTCCATCTGCATCAGGTACTCCGATTGAATCCGTCGCAGCGCCTGCCAACGTTCTGCCTCGGAACGGTTGCCCATACGTAACAACGCCTCGGCAACTTCGTCAAATTCCATGCCCTCTTCGGCCAGTTCGTTGTGCTGTGCACGCAGCGAATCACACAGCGACATCCAGGACGGCACGGCTTCGTCACTCGGTATTGCTGGCAGTGCGGCCGTCAACTCCACCGCCGGAATGGCACTCAGGGCTTTTTTCCAGACCAGCAATTGAGTCAGCTCGTCGGCCAGTTTTTGACGCTGCGGATACAACATCTCCGGAAATCGTTGAAAGGTGACCATTCGCGGCGGCATAAACGCGGGCCAGCGAGCAGACGCCTTTTCCAACAGCAGTTCCAGCATTCGCCGAGCAGCACGGCTCCCGGTGAAGACCATCACCAGGTTTCGCAGATCCAGCTGGTCGGCAGTGGCGTAGCGATCGATCAGCAGATCGGCGACGGCGGCCAGGACGGGCTGATTCCAGTCGATAAAGTGTCGTTGAATAGGCATATGGTACGTCGGAGCATCCGTTCACAAGTGACATTCTTTGCTGAGGACTTCGCCTCAGACCATGCGAGCGGCGGCTCAGAACCCGGAATTCGCACTGGTTCGTCGCAGACGTCATTTCGACAGCAAGTCTTCTGACAAAAGCAGCCTGTTGCTGCATACGTAAAGACGGCTGTGTCGTATCGGCCCGGCTGATCGCACGCTGTTGATTGTAGTGCCGGAGGCCAGGAATATAGAACGTTCACAGACATACTGTTTTGAAAATGCCGTTCTGATCGGTAGAACGTCTGCAGATTGCTTTCGATCATGCATCAAAGGAGACGTTATGGTCATTCTCAACAGGATCTACACCCGCACAGGCGACAGCGGTGAAACCGGAATCGGTGATGGCTCGCGTGTTTCCAAGCTGGACGCTCGGATTGTCGCCGGCGGCAGCGTTGATGAGACGAATAGCCAATTGGGAATTGCGATCGCGTTGTGTACGGATGCAACCGCGAAGACTGCACTGCAGAAAATTCAACAACGCCTGTTCGACCTTGGAGCGGACATCAGTTGCCCGTGGGATCCCGAGACACAGGATGACAAATGTCTGCGCATGACCGGCACACATATTGCGGAACTGGAATCAGAACTCGACCGTGTGACCGAGCGGCTGTCACCATTAAAGAGCTTCGTTCTGCCTGGCGGGACGCCCCTGGCGGCCGTCTTACATGTCGCGCGCAGCGTTTGCCGCCGTGCTGAAATTGATGTGTTGAAACTGCTGCAGACGGCGGATATCAACCCGCAAGTGGCGATCTATCTGAACCGACTGTCAGACCTGCTGTTTGTGCTCGCCCGCGCGGCCAACAATGACGGAGCCGATGACGTACTGTGGGTTCCGGGCAGCTGATCCGCGTTAAAGACACCCTGCAAAAAACACGACTTGAGATCCCCGCCTCCGGGCTTGCCCCGGGCTTGCCCCCGTGGTGTTCAGGCTTCTGCACTACGACTGCCAGCGCGAACAAAGAAAAAGTAGTGCAAAGGCCTGGGAACCACCCCGACGAGCGAGGTGGCCGTACGATAACAAACACTGGAATTGCGATTCGATGGCTGGCCGGCGCGGCAAGGAATGGTTTCCCAAGCCGGTCTCAGTCGTTCAGCAGTTCCAGCATTGCTTTCCCGAGGGCGTCGCCTACCAGGAAGTAGCTTTCGGCGTTGCCGAACCAATGGTGTCCGTGGCCGCGATTGGGGCTGAGTTCGGCAGGCCGGGCGAAGGCGTGAGTCACTACAAACTTCGCCTGAGTGATCTTTTCTGAACCGCGTTGCTGCGCCTGCCGGAACTTCTGCATCCCACTGCCGTCCGCAGCGGGGCCACCGTTGCCGAGTTCTCCGATGACGATCGGCAGATTCGGTGACTTGAACTCGGCTCGCAGATCTTTCGCGAGGTTGACCAGGTTATCGGCGTATTCCGCAGTTGCGGGATTCGAGACCATGTCGTTCCAGCCCTGCATCCATACGAAACCAGCGAGCTCATAAGGCCGCCCGTCCAGTGCCGCCAACGCTTCGTGGACTTCTGCGATCATCTGCGTGTAGTACGGTCCAGTCGCGCCGGAAGAACTGGGCGGACGAAAATCAACATGCAGACTCTTGCCGCCCCACGCCGTCTTGATCAGCAGCACGGGCTCATCGAAACGGTTGCCTACGAGGTGGCCAAACTGAAGTTCCGGCCCGATGTGGCTGCTGCCGCCGTAACCGGTGTAGCCAATTGCTAATTTGCCTTTTCGAACTCTGTCTCGAAATTTGTAGCAGATTTCCACGTCGTCACGCACAACCCATTTGCCGTCCGCGTCACGCAGATGGTGCATCTGCGCCTTGGTGGCCGAATGTGTCATGGACCACACCAGGTTGCCCTTGCCTCCGTTGTAATCTTTTGGGTCATCCATCTGCACAACGCCCTGCCCCTGCATGTTGGATTGACCAGCCAGCAGAAACACCTTGACGGGCTGCGGCGGCTGTGCCGAACAATTCACGGTAGGAAGCATTGGCAGCAGGGCGATCAGGGTTGTGAAGAACGATCGGTTCATAGTGAGGCTCAAGTGTTGTGGGTGCCAATAATAAATGGTCATGGAGTTGGAGAGGGTGGCAGGGGGCGGAGCGAGGTGCAAGTGAAACCCCGGGCTTCCTTCACACGCTCAGTCCAGCGTCCGCCACCCGCGACTCCGAAACCACAATCCGTGACTGCACCGTCCAGATGTGGCTGGACGATTGGCCCTTGTGGATGGGGGCCTGACGTAGGATAATCTCATAGGAGTCGGGCACAACCTGCAGCACGATTCATTTCCAATGCCGAATTCATACGTGAAGCGAACTCGATGAGTATCTCCAGAAGAAAATTCCTGAAGGCCAAAGGGGCTATTCTTACATTGCCATTCCTGCATTCCATTGCTGGCGCAGTTGATGCCCGCCCAACTGGAAGTCAGCCCAGCAAGAAACTGGTGATGATGTATGTTCCCAACGGCCTTGTGCGCCGTTGTTTCTTTCCTGGCGAAGAAGATGGAACGTTGCCTGGCTTTGTCGGCGGTTTTAATGCTGACAAGACCAAGGCCGAACAGAGGCATCACAACAACCCCGGCATCTATCCGCTGGAACTCACCTCGACGATGCAGCCGCTGTCCGAACACACCAAAGACATCACACTGGTCACAGGGCTGGACCGCACTTTCAAGAATGGTCAGGACGTCCATGCCCAGGGCGCATCATGTTATCTGACCAGCCTGTCACCGGTTCAGGCCGAAGAACAAGGCATTCGACACCCCAACGGTAGAAGCCTTGATCAGGTGATTGGCGACCATGTTGGCCAGTCAACTGTCTTCAAGACTCTGGAGATCAGCTGCAACGGCTTCGCGGCGGGAAAAGAGTCCATCTACTTCAACAACATCTCATGGTATGGGCCGGACAAAATCGCCCCGTCCATCAAGGATCCGAAGAAGCTCTACGACCGACTGTTTATGGCAGATAGTTACCGGAATCACGTGACCGATGTCACCGACCTGGTGCTCGCAGATGCCAAGACCCTGTCCCGGAAACTAGGTCGTGATGATCGCCAGACGCTGGGCGAATTCATGCAGATGATTCGTGAAATTGAAACCAGAATCGCGAAGCTGCAAAAGCTGGTGGCCAGCGCTGACATCAAGGAACCGAAAAACGAAGTCCTGCCCAGAGGTGAGTATATTCAATTGCAGGCCGATTTGATGCTGCTGGCTCTGCAGATGGGCATCACGAATGTCTGTACGTTTATGGTCGGCCCCGAACGCTGGGACGCGTCATTGCGTTACGAGGGCGTTTTCGACAAACCGGTGCAGCACCACAACATGACGCACAATCAAAAAGGTGACGGCTACAAAGAACTTCAGAAAATCGACATCTTTCACATGCAGCAATACAGCTACATCCTGTCTCGCATGAAGACCATCAAGGAATCCGATGGCAGTACGTTGCTGGATAATTCGATCGTCACCTATGGAGCGGGTCTGGGAGATGGGGCCACTCATCAATATTTTGACCTGCCGCTGATCGTTGCCGGCAACGGGCAGGGCCAGCTAAAACAAGGTCGCTTCATCCAGTGCAAAAGCGGCACGCTGAACTCCAATATGTGGCTAACCCTGGCTCAGCTGATGGGGCTGGGAATCGATGAGTACGCCGACAGTACAGGCGTTGTCTCTGATCTGTGGACCTGAACGGCATTGTCGCCACCAGATTCGCACGACCGCTCGCAGCTGTTTTCCCTCCCACGTTGTCGCATTCTACACTTTCCCACCAACATTTTTCCGCCCCCCGTTTGGTTGCCGCCAGGGTGCGTGCAATGCGCAGTCAAGTCTCCGAGGTTATTGTTCATGCCTGAAAGTAAGTTCATTTGTCGAATTTGTCTGCTGCTGTGGCTCAGCAGCACCGTCCCGGCCAGCGTGGCCGGCGACTTTGACCAGTTCCTGAAGCCGCTTCTTGCCGAAAAATGTGCAAAGTGTCACGGCGACAGAAAAGTGAATGGCGACGTCAACTTTCAGCAGATCACGACGGCAGAACAGATTCTTGAACGGCCAGAGCTTATCGAGAAGATGATCGAAGCCATTGGTGCCAACAACATGCCGCCGGAAGGCGAACCGGAACTGGACCAGTCGGTGCGGACGAGCTTGCTGGCGGATTTGAAGACGATGCTGCGGGAGTCTGTGTCGGGCCAGGAATTGCAACATTTGCAGGTACGGCGGTTGAATCGGTTTCAGTACAACAATTCGGTCAAAGATCTGTTTCAATTGAAGCTTGATGTATTCCCGCTGCCCGAGAAATTGATGACCCGGCGTGGGGATTACCTGAGTTCCGGATCCCACAAAATGCCGGAACGAGTCAACGTGGTGTCTCTTTCGCTGACCCCCGAGGCGGGCTTCAGAGATGTGAACGCCTTTCCGAAAGATCTGCGGGCGTCGCATGGTTTCGATAACCAAGCCAACCAGCTGTCACTTTCTCCATTATTGCTGGATGCGTTCCTGCGGCTCAGCGTGTCCATTCTGGAAAGTCCGGACTTCAACCCGCAGACCGTTGGTGTCTGGAACGACTTCTTCAAAGAGCGGACGGACGATCATGACGTTCAGCAAGAGATCCGGACCAGACTTGATCAGTTTCTGCAGGTCGCTTTTCGCGGTCCTGTCGATGGCGAAACACTCGAGCGTTACACGGCCTACGCCATGGTGAAAAATGATCAGGGACTGTCGTTTACCGACACCATGAAAAAGGTTGCGTCAGCCGCACTGTCCTCGCCCCTGTTTCTTTATCGATCCGGGTCGGAAGATGGCACAGACAATCAATATGAACTCGCTTCCAACCTGTCCTTTTTTCTGTGGGGCAGCGGCCCGGACCTGGATCTTCTGCGACTGGCCGAAAGTGGTGAACTCTCCCGGCCTGAGAATCTCAGCCGGACCATCGCCAGAATGCTGGCCGACCCCAGGATCGAAAGATTCCTGGACACTTTCCCCTCTCAGTGGATGCAGCTGGAAAACGTTCTGGCTGCGACACCCGACCCGCAGAAAAACAGGTTCTTCAGTCTGAATAAGAAAAGCCCCGCCAGTCTGCAGATGGTACTTGAGCCGCTGCTTCTGTTCGATGCAGTCTTCATTGAAAATCGGTCGATCGTGGATCTCATTTCTCCGGACTTCAGCTATCAGAGTGAGTTTCTGAAGACCTGGTACACGTCAGATCTGAAACCGCCGGAAGTGGATGTCGCCGGGATCGTCGCAGAGAATCGGATCAATGACGAGCGACGCATAGTGCTGGACGCGGCCATTCGGACAACCGAGGCTGAACTGGAGGCACTGATCATGCCGGTGAGAACGCGACTACTGGCTGTACGAAAACTAGATGCCGACGCAACAGAGCCCGTGGACCTGAAGCCCTATGCCGCGTGGGAATTCAATGGCGACTTAAGAGATTCCGTCAATTCGCTGGACCTGACAACTCACGGCGACATCCAATTCAAGGACGGTATGGTCGTTCTGAACCAGTCCTATCTGCTGAGCAGTAAACTGCCTGTCAGATTGAGGGCCAAGACACTGGAGGTGTGGTGCCGGGTTCCTGATCTGAACCAACGTGGCGGGGGTGTGATGGGCATTCAGGGGCCGGGCGACTTCTTTGACACGATCGTGCTGGGTGAACGACAGCCGAAGCACTGGATTTCCGGCAGTAACGGATTCAGCCGCACGGAAGACTTTCCGGATTCCGTCCCGGAGAGCAGTTCCAATGACATGCTGCACCTGGCAATGGTCTACACAATGGACGGAACGACCACGCTGTACCGCAATGGAATTCCGTACGGCAAACCTTATCGTAAGGGTGCGGCGACGTTTCCGAAGGACAAAACGTCCGTCCTGTTTGGTCTGCGCCACTTGCCGCCGGGGGGTAACAGGTTTCTGACTGTAAGTCTGGACAAGGCCCGCCTGTACAATCGTGCGTTGACTGCCGCGGAAGTTGCCTCGTCCGCCGGTGGCGATAATCTTTACCTCTCGGATCAGGAATTAGTGCAGGCATTGACTCCCCGGCAGCGAGAGAAAAAGGCAACGTTGAGTGCGTCCCTTGAGCAGTCACAAGCCGCTCTGGCAAATGTGCCTGACCCCCAGGATCCGGAAGAGCTGCGTGAAAGTGCGCAGAAGAGATTCGAAGACGAGATGCGCAGAAAAATGCGTTCGCAGATTTTCGAGCGTGTGGCCGCATCCGATCCACGCTATGGCGGAGTCATTACGAATGCCGCCATGTTGAGCATGACCTCAGGCCCGAAACGAACCCATCCGATTGCCCGCGGGGCATGGGTTATTGAAGTGATTTTTAACGATCCTCCACCTCCTCCGCCCAACGATGTCCCCCCTCTCAACGAAGATCAGACCTCAGACAAGCTGACCATCCGCGAGAAGTTTGCGAAGCACCGCGAAAACCCGGATTGCGCCAGTTGTCACTCACGCCTGGACCCGCTGGGTTTTGCCCTTGAGAACTTTGATATTACGGGACGCTGGCGAGACAAGTATGAAAATGGCAGAGACGTTGACGCCAGCGGGACATTGATGAAGAAATATGACTTCGACGGCATTGTCCGTTTCAAGGAATCGCTGGTCCAGGAGAACAGGCGTTTTGCCAAAGCCTTCACCGCACATTTGCTGCGATTCGCACTCTCCAGAGAGCTCAGCCCATTAGATTCCCTGACGATCGACACGATTGTCAACAAGACTGCCGCCGAGAATTTCAAGCTGCGGGCGCTGATCCGAGAGACCATCTTAAGCGACAGTTTTTGCCAATCGAACTGAGCCGCCAGCTCCTGAGCCCGGGCGACGGATTTTTTGCGCATACGTAAGCAGTTTTCTACAAGTTCGAAGCGCCAGCGAGTGAGTTTCCAGTGATGTGTGAGACTCACTCGCTGGCGCTTATAGCTTGTAAATTCTTCGGTTTGAAAAAATTGATTTGCCGTGGCTCCGATGTCTGAGCCGGTGGTGGCAGAGCCAGGCATTCGGCTGGGCACAAAATGCACAATTTCTGCGGAAGCACAATTTCGCGATTCGGGACCAATTGTCTCGATTTTGTTGACCCATTGCCCCTGTGGAAGTGCTTTACTGACGAGGGGACGATGTGACGGTGCGCAGTCGCCAGGCCTGCTGTAATGGCTGTGCGTAATATCAGTATGATCACGGTGTTTCAGGTTGGATCCTGCGCGCGGTCGATTTCTCGTGTGCCGGCAGCCGGTTTCGGCACGGTGGGGCGCTAATACGATAATCAGACATGCGACAGTCAGTCGTAAACTCAGACCATTCTGCGGTTGTGTCAGGGTAAGGAACATGAAAATGCGGCAAATTATCATCACAAGTGTTCTGTTGACAGCATTCCTTCCCAATGCAACCTTTGCTGATCAGTCGTTTTTGGAACGGTTTGCTCTGGCCAAAGATCGGGACACGGTTCTCAAGGACCTGATTCCCGGTACGCAGGAGTACTATTATTTTCACTGTCTGCACTATCAGAACACTCAGAAGTATGACCAGGTAGAGGATCTGCTGAAGAAGTGGATCGCCCGATACAAGCAGGGCACTCTGATCGATGAGATCCGGTATCGGCAGGCCGTCCTCACGTACGAGCGTGACCCCACGAAATCGCTGGAATTTATTCGTGCTCGTTGCGGATTGAAATTCGATCATCAAAAGGACACGCCCAATGCAAAACCGAATCTGCCTGAGTCTCTCGACCCGAATCTGATTTCGCGTGCTCGGCTGCTGAAACAGGCCTACTCGGATCACCGCGATTCGAAGGGAGTCACGTCCGCCTCATTTCCGTGGCTGCTGAAAACGGAACTGACGCCGGACCGGCGCCGACATTTGCTGAGCCGACTGGATCGACCGGACTTTCCGGGCCTCGCGAAAACGATCGTCGACGACCTGAATTACAAGAACAGCGGTGGCTTTGGGTCGCTGAAGATCCACAAGAAACTAATGCTGGATCAGTTGAAGGAATGTGCCAGGCTGATGCCTAAGCTGCGAGATCAGTCGACGTTCGTCAATGTGTGGTTACAGCGTCTGGCCCCCGACAACGACGTGAACGTTGCTCAGAATATCGCTGAAAAGGATGCCCATCTGAAGCGCATGTGGGAATTCGTCAAACCACTTTCGCCCTCGCAAAACTCATTGAAAGCGCACGTTTTGTATCAGCGGCTGGACTTCAATCGATCGCGCAACAGCTACGACAAAAGTTTGTTTCTGCAATACATCAGGCTGCCGCGAACAGCGCCGTACATGAGCGGCGAATACATGAAGCAGCCAATGTCCCAACGGTACCCAGCCAACCTGGCCGCAGACTTTAATTTGTTCACTCGCTGTCCGGTGACTGGAAACGATGAACCGCTGATTCGTGACTACCTGCACAGACTGCTGATCAAGGCAGACAATACCCGCGAGTTTGAACCGTACCTCAACGACAGGTATCTGACGCAGCGACTGGCGGAGACAAAAATCGTAAATGGTCTGGGGAATCCGGAACAATGGTATTCGCTGTTGCCGCCAGCGGATTACCAGAGGCTGCGGGATCGCGTTGACATCGATTTTGCGGCGACCAACAGGACTCATTTCGCCGCCGATGAAGCGGTCAGTCTGGATGTTTACATCAAGAACGCGCCGACGCTGATCGTCAAGGTGTTTCAGATCAACACGGCCAACTTCTATCGCGACTTTGGCCGCGAGGTGAACACGGACATTGATCTGGATGGTCTGGTTGCCAACTCAGAAGAAACCGTGAAGTACGCCGAGCCTTCGCTGCGGCGCGTGCGACGTCACTTTGAGTTTCCGCAGCTTTCAAAACGCGGGACTTACGTGATCGACTTTATTGGGAACGGGCACAGCAGCCGGGCCCTGATTCGCAAGGGGCAGCTGCGGTTTGTCGTTTCGACAACCCCAAACGGACAGCAGTTCCGTGTCTTTGATGAAAACGGCAAGGCAGCCGAATCGCCGACCGTGACACTCGGCGGTCAGCAATATGAATCGGACAGGGATGGAACTGTGACTGTTCCGTATTCGACAAGTCCCGGACGCCGGTCCTTTGTTGTCTCTGCGGACGGGCTTTCCACGCTGGGAGAATTTTCGCATCAGTCGGAAAAGTACGAACTGCGCGCAGGGATTCTTGTCGACCGTCAGTCACTGGTGCGATTGAGGAAAGCCAAAGTCATTGTTCGCCCTCAATTGTTGCTGAATGGCACGCCCGTTTCGTTGGACCGGCTGAAGAACGTCCGGTTAGACGTTACGTCTATGAACCACGACGAAGTGTCCACGACATCCACCGTTACGGACTTTGTACTGGCGGAAGATCGCGAAGCGGAGCACGAGTTTCTGGTGCCGGATCGTCTGTCCTCGATCAGCTTTACTCTGACGGCGGACGTCAGGAAACAGAGTCAGTCAAAGGACATAACTCTGACCGTCGGCGACTCGTTTGCTGTCAATGCCGTTGACCGAACAGAAAAGATTGAGATCGCTCATCTGTTGAAGGTGGACAATCGGTACGTCGTTGAAGTGCGTGGCCGCACGGGCGAACGGAAGAAGCTGCGACCGGTTCAGTTTACCGTCAATCACCGCGACTTTATCCGGGCGGTGAATGTTTCGCTGCGGACCAACGCGGACGGTCAAATTGACCTTGGTCGGCTGACCGACATCACGTCCGTCACGGCAAAGCTGACGAATGGTGTGCAGCGGACGTGGCAGATCGGTACCGATCAGATCGATCATAACCGAGTCGTGCATGGCGAGGCACAGTCGATCGTTCAAATTCCGTGCCTGCTGCCGGCGGGCGAGCCGTCCCGCACAGATGTCTCGCTGTGCGAGCTGCGAGGCGGCGATTACTTCGCGGACCGTTTTGACGCGGTCCGCGTGAAAAACGGCTTTGCAGAGATCAAGGGACTGCCGGCTGGTGACTACAGCTTGCTGCTGCGTGATTCGGGCACCCGGATTCTGATTCGCCTGACCGCGGGCCGTAAACTCGGCCACCACCGAATCGGAAAATCACGAGTTCTGGAACAGCGACGGCTTGCTCCGCTGCATGTCAGTTCTGTGCAGAAAGAAAAAGATCAGCTGAAAATCAAGGTCGCAAACGCCACGAAATTTGCACGTGTGCACCTTTTTGCGAATAACTTCGTGCCGGCCGTTTCGCACTTCGCAAAACTCAGCCGAACACTGAACCCCGGTGTCGTCGTGTATCACCATTTCGACCCACTGTCTGTGTATGCTCAGGGGCGGAAAATCGGTGACGAGTACCGTTACATTCTGGATCGACGGCTGGCTGAAAAATATCCTGGCAACATGAATGCCCGGCCGGAGATTCTGCTGAACCCGTGGGCGGTGCGGTCGACACAGACAGAACGCAAGGACGCGGAAGCTGGCAACGTCTTCGCACCAAAATCGGCCGCTCCGAAATCCTCCTCATCGGTGGACGCACAGGCTAATCGCAAATCCGGGCCGCAGGGCGACTTCGCTAATCTGGATTTTATGGCGCAGCACGCAATGCTGGCCACGAATTTGATCATCGATAAAGACGGGTTCGTGACAGTGGATCTGGATGCTCTGGGCACACATCAGCATGTGCATATTGTGGCGGTTGATCCCCTGAATACAGTGTATCGCAGTTATTCGCTTCCCGATCGGTCGCCGCAAGTCGTTGATCAGCGGCTTGCCGAAACGCTTCCGGTTGGCGAACACTTTTCGCAACAGAAGCAGATTGATGTCGTTCCGGCGAAAGGCGAATTCCGTATTCCGGACATCACGACCTCCCGGTATCAGATCTACGATGACCTGGCCGGTGTCTACCAGCTGTATCAGTCGCTGCTGCAGGACACAAAGCTGGCGGAGTTTCGATTCATACTGACGTGGCCGGAACTGAAGCACGAACGAAAGCAGGAATTGTATTCGCAGTTCGCCTGTCACGAATTGAATTTCTTCATTGCACGCCGCGACCCGAAGTTCTTCAACGACGTTGTGAAACCGTATCTGGCCAACAAGCTGGACAGGACATTCCTTGACCAGTGGCTGTTGGAGGAAGATCTCAACGAATACCTGACGCCATGGCGTTATCAGCGTTTGAACACGGTGGAAAAGGCATTGCTGGGACGACGGATCGCCGCCGAGCGTCAAATCGCTGCCCGATACATTCGGGAACAGCTGGACATGCTCGCTCCGGACACGACCCGTACGGAACTGTTGTTCGGCACCGCTTTGAACTCACAGGTCATGGGCTGGGGCCTTCAGGTGTTTGACGTCGATGCCAGGGACACCGGCGTCAGATTGGGTCGTTTCAGCGGGCCAAAAGGCGCCTCTGAAAGTTTAAATTCCAGTCACGGGCGGCTGCTGTTCAGGGAGCTGGAAGAAGAGGCCATACCAGAGATGGATCTGGCGTTTCGGAAGAAGCAGCTGAGCGATGGGCTAGGACGTAAAACTGCGGAATTGCGTGGCGAACGATTCTTCGACGACGGCATTGCCGGGAAGAGACTTAGTGTTCTGTTCCGCCAGACGGAAAAGACTCAGGAATGGGCAGAAAACAACTACTACAAGACTGCAATCACAGCTCAGAATGCTGGCCTTGTGACGGCGAATTCCTTCTGGGCTGACTATGCGTCTCACAAAGGGGACCGCCCGTTCTTTTCATCAAATCTGCCCGAAGCCTCCAGAAACTTCACGGAAGTGATGTTCGCTTTGTCGCTGCTGGATCTTCCGTTCAAGGCCGGTGAACACCAGCAGGATCAAGAGGACGTCGTCTGGAAGATTAAAGCCGCCACTCCGCTGGCGATTGTGCACGAACAAATCAAGCCGACCGTCGGCAAGGTCGACGATCTGCCGATTCTGGCCAGTCAGAACTTCTTTAAGCACGGTGATCGCTATCGCACCGTTAACGGGCAGCGGCAGGATCGGTTTGTGTCGGATGAATTTCTGGTACACACGGTCTACGGCTGCCAGGTCGTGCTGACCAACCCCACGTCCAGCAATCAGAAACTGAACCTGCTGCTGCAGGTGCCGGCCGGGGCGATTCCCGTCCTCAGCAGCCACTACACGCACAGTCATGAAGTTGCACTGGAACCGTACAAGACCAGTTCCTTCGAGTATTACTTTTACTTTCCACGGCCCGGAAACTTCGCCCATTATCCGGTGAACGTCGCGCGGGCCGAGCAGTTGGTTACCAGTGCGACGGCGGTGAAATTCAAGGTCGTGGAACGTCCCACGACGCAGGATACGAAATTATGGGACTACGTGTCCCAGTACGCGTCTGCCAATGCTGTGCTGCAGTACCTGAAAACGCAGAGTCTGCATCAGACGAACCTGGCCCGCATCGCATGGCGGATGCAGGATAAGAAGTTCTTTGCCCAGGCCGTCGCACTGCTTTCGCGTCACCATATGTTTGATCCGACGCTCTGGTCCTACGGGATCAAGCACAATCATCAGACCGCGATTCGCGAATATCTCAGCCACCACCAGCAGTTCACGAAGGTCTGCGGCCCCGTGCTTTCCAGTCCCCTGCTGGACATCGAACCGGTGGAACGAAACCTGTTCGAACATCTGGAATACCGCCCACTGGTGAACGCACGGGCTCATCAGTTGGGAGCTGACCGAAGAATTCTGAACGATCGATTCCGCGGACAGTTCGCCAAGCTGACGAAACTGCTGTCGTACGAACGAAATCTCAGTGATCGGGATCTGCTGAGCTTATGCGGCAATCTGCTGCTGCAGGATCGAGTGACGGAAGCCCTGTCGTTCTTTTCGCAAATCAATGCCGAAAACCTGTCGACTCGCATGCAGTACGACTACATGGCGGCCTACTGCGACTTCTTTGATGGCGAACCGGACGTGGCCAGAAAGATCGTACAGAAGTACAAGGATCATCCCGTGGATCGCTGGCGCAACACGTTCGCGGCGATGAGTGTTCAGATTCAGGAAATTGACAACGCCAACAAACGCGGTGACGCCCCGGACACGACCGATCCGGATAATCGTGATCAGCTGCTCGCTCAGTTGGCCACTGACGAATGTTCTTTTGAGGTGGCGGTTGGCAAACAGGAAGTGGAACTCGATTTTCAGAACCTTGAGACCATTCAGGTCAATTACTATCTGATGGATATCGAGCTGCTGTTCAGCCGCAATCCGTTTGTCCAGCAACAGTCCGGCAACTTTGCTCACATCCACCCGAATCTGTCTCAGACACACGAACTGCCGAAGAAGAAGTCTCAGTTCACCTTTGAACTGCCGAAACAGCTGCGTAACAGAAACGTGCTGGTCGAGGTCATTGGTCGTGGCCGAACCAAACGCGCGGCTTACTACTCGAACTCGCTGACGCTGCAGGTGTCGGACAATTACGGGCAGATTCGTGTGGCGGACCAGAAAGGTCGCAAGTCGCTGCCAGGCGTTTACGTGAAAGCGTATGCAAAGATGAAAGACGGCCGCACACGATTTTACAAAGACGGCTACACAGACCTGCGTGGTCGCTTTGACTACGCATCGCTGAGCACCAACGACCTTGACCAGGTCGATCGTTTTGCGTTACTCGTGATGAGTGACGATCACGGCGCTGATGTTCGCGAAGTTGCCCCACCGGCACGATAAAGGTCTGCGACTGTCGGTCGGTGCTGTTAGAATTCGACAGGCGTTCGTGAACGCCCTTCTTTGAGGCTGAAGCAGGCCTGCGCCATTGAATATACCGCGAGGCGAACGTCTGCGAGCCATTGTGTCGATGCATTTACTTCGATGTATGCCGGCCTGTGGACAGGTAGCGGCTCGACGAACACATGACGCGGGACTATGGTTGTTGGCGGAGTCCCATCGGCCTTGAGTAGTTCGTTGACCAGAAGATCAGCATGTACCAAGAAGATCCGGACCAGCGTACATTCGACATTTCACGACGATCGTTCGTGATGGGGGCTGTCGCCACAGGCGCGGCTCCGGCCCTTGGAGGGGTGGTTGATACCGCACCGATTCCAATTATCGATACCCACATCCACCTGTTTGATGCCACTCGGCCACAGGGTGCTCCCTATGCCGGACCCGGAGGTGATTCTCCGACCGTCTCGCTGCCACCTCGCTACCGAAAACTGGCCCCATCTCTTGGAATTGTGGGGGCGGTTAAAGTCGAAGCCAGTCCGTGGGTGGAGGATAACCTGTGGGCTTTGCAGGTCGCTCACGGCGACCCGATGATTGTTGGAGTTGTCGGCAACCTGAGGCCGGAGCAGCCCGAATTCAAAGAGTACCTCAGTCGCTATCACCGGAATCCGCTGTTTCGTGGCATTCGCTATGGGAATCTATGGGGCTACGATCTGGCCGAACAGGCCACCAACCCTGTTTTCATGGAAGGCCTGAATCGACTTGCGGACGCGGACCTTGTGCTGGACTCGGCCAATCCCAATGTGGAGCTGCTGCAGGCCATCATCCGTGTCAATGATCAGGTTCCCGAACTGCGAATTGTGATTGATCATCTGCCGGCCATGGAGCCGACAGCAGCGTCGCGGTCCGCGTACCACAAGGCCCTCGCGGAACTGAAACAACGCAGCAACGTGTTTGTGAAGCTGTCCGCGGTGATCCATCGCGTCAATGGAAGTGTCTCAAATGACCTGAAGACTCACCGCGATCGCCTTGATGAATTGATGAGTGTGTTCGGGGAAGACCGAGTGATCTTTGGCAGTGACTGGCCGAACAGCGACGGCGTCACATCACTGGACAAAATCGTAAATATCGTGCGTGAATACTTTGCCGCGAAGCCGCGCAGAGTTGCGGAGAAATATTTCTGGAGGAATTCGGCAAAGGTCTATAAGTGGATTCATCGTGCTGAAAACCAACCGACCGCCTGATCTTCTTATCTTTCGGTCGGGTCCGTCGCGTTCATGATGCCATGGTCTAACAGCTTCTGAAACAACGCCTCGGATGCTCTCAGGGCTTCGGTCAGATACTGCGCTGTGGTTCCCAGGATCACACATGAGCCAAACCAGGTCGCCCCCGGAAGCACGCAGAACAAAGCCAGCAGAGTGTTCTGGATGATGACAGAGAATACGAAAATCGCGATTGCCGTGAACATGCTGGTGGCCATTCCGATGCCAGTCGGCCTTGTGCTGCCGGACCTAAAGCCCCAGAAGCTCAGCAACACCAGAAGCAGCAACGCTGGTCTGTTCGTGTACAGGCTGTAGACAGCGAGCAGGACAGCTGGTGCGAACAGGATGGCAAAGGCAGCTCGGAACAAAACCAGAGCCCTGCCACCAAGTACTATGCGCACGGCCGCAGACCAATTCGTCAATTGCCAGTCGTAACGGCCGGCATCGGAGTCATCGAGAAAGTCAGAATGCTGCAAGGTACGCACTCCTTTCTGCTGAATGTCCGGCGTTACCGTGGTGGCCTGGTCTTACCGCGTTCGAAAACCAAATGCGGTGCGCCGCTTCGACGTACGTCAGTTTTATTCGCCTGCCAGCACTCGTCCCTTACCGGAAACCGTTTCCAGCGTTATGCGGTGAAATCGATAACGGCAGTCATAGGCGCCGACAAACAATGCCGTTTTCTGTGGCGTGTCCCAGTAGTCCGACAGCGACAACCGTTCCGGATTCCCTTTCCAATTGACAATTGTGCGGCCATCCACCGACATCGTAACACTTTCCCTGCGGACGTCGACGATGACCTGAGACAACTGCCCTACCCTGAACAGCGATCCGGCAAACGTGGTCTCATTCCCGACGTTGCGCCCGTCGATGTTTTCAATTGCGCTTAACGGTATCTCCCCGCGAGCGAAATTGAACAGACTCACAAAACGCTGGTCGCCGCCGCGCAGGCCAAGAATAAGACCGTGAGGGCTGTCCAGAGGTTCCACAATCAGCGTCAGCCTGTATTCCTCAGGCGGTGAATAGGGGAGCTCCAGCCGCGCGCCGAGACGCTTTGGACTTTGCAGCACGCCATCCGCCTTTGACCATTCGCCCAGCGTCCAGCAGGTCGCAGGATCCACCAGTGCCAGCAGGTCCGTTGCGTTTTCGGGAAATGAAGCGACCACGTCTGTGTCTCCAGCAGCCGTCCGGCGGACAATCAGGTCCGGTGACAAGGACCGAGGCAAGAGAAGATGACCAGGTTTGCTGAGCACCTGAAAATAGCCCCACAGTTCAGCGGTTGTGCCGTTGTTGAGCGTTGCGTCCACGCGGTAACTTACCGGAGTCTCGCGATCGAATGTTGCGACAACCGCGGTCTCTGGTACATCACCCACCCACTGTTGTGGGCTTTCCATCCAGGGACCATCGATCGCTGTCTGAAAACGCACTCGCAGCGAACTGACTTTCGCGCCGTCCGGCCAGTTCAGTTTTAGAAGAGCCTTCTGGCCAGGCTGAGGCACTACTGGTTGTGGCAGAGCGCGAAACGTTGTGAACAGAACTGTCTGCGGATCGTCGGCCGGTGCTTCCGGTTCCCAGCCGAGACGAATTTTCTGTTCCTTATCCAGCCATGATTCGCTGAGCCAGCCACGATACTGAGCGGCCCCCATCACCGAATCGTTAATCGGTTCCGGGTGTGGCAGGCCAACGGTGTGGCCGCATCCTTCGTGATAAGGAACATTGTCTGAGCCACGATAGGGCACGCGCCAGCCATCGGCACTGACAAGCCCCCAGCCGACTCCGCGATCCGCCAGATAGGTCGCTCTGGAACCGCCGGACCGGGCTCCGGGATAGTGCTGGCCTTTGTTCACAATGCCCTCAAAAACGAACTTGCCGTCCTGCGGTCGCAGTCGGTAGAAGTCGTCCAGCGGTTTCCAGTTGATGTCGCTTAATACCAGCAGAATTGGAAACGCCTGATGTTCTTCTTCCTGTGCGAAATTCGTGCGGCGGTCGACTTCTCCAAGTGTGCGAAAACAAAGTGCGTTAACGTCCCCTGCTCGCAGGATACGCGTCGTTGATTCAGAAATCAGAGGCGTCGGATGAACGATTGTCTGCAGCGACGACTGTCCCTGGAACTCTCGCGCATGAAATTGCTTAAGGCGACCGCAGAAATAATCAATCCGGTCCCGCCAGTCCACCAGGGGGCGACGGTCCGCCGGGACGAAGTAAACCACAGTCACTTCGATCTGCTGAGTGTCGTATTTTCCGTCCCATGTCCTGGTGCCGGCAGAACAAACGGATGACATCAACAGCGCAGCCGTGGCTGTAGCAAGCACATGTTTCATGAAGAATCCCCACGGGACTAGTGGTCCTGGTCCTGGTCTTGGTGTGTAAAGTTCATGATATCAGATGCCGTTCCGTTCGCGATGTACGCAGAAGATGCTCCATTCATCGTTCTTCTGCAGGCGGACAGGGCGAATGGTGCACGCAGAGATCGTGCCTGCAATTCGTGCTCTATTGCGGGTGTCCGCGAACGAAGTTTCTCCGGCAATCCCGCTTTCGTACTTGACAACGTTCATTTGAACGTCATCGATCAAGGTGCTACGACAGACATGAAGAATCTCCCACATCTTCCCAAAGCCCAGCTCGAAATTGCTCAGATCGTCTGGCGTCTGAAGAATGCGACGGTTCGTCAGGTTGTCGACGAACTGCCTGAAGATCGCGGGCTCGACTTCTGGACAGTGCAAACCTACCTGAGGCGATTGGCTCAGAAGGGGTACCTGAAGTCGCGGAAGGACGGGCGGAGCAATGTCTATTCGGCGGCCGTCGATCCAAAGCGGGTTGTCAGGGAGGTTTTTGACGAAACCGTTGAGCGTCTGTTCGACGGCGAAGCGATCCCCGCATTCCAGCTTTTGATTCAGGATCGGCGACTCACAATCGAGGAAATTGACTATTTGCAGGCGGAGCTTGAAGAACTGAAGTCCCAGCGACAAAAGAAACGCAGGTGATGTATGACACAACTACTGGACAAGTCTGCTGAGATATTGTTGCTGCATCTGTGGCAGGTCACGGCGGTGATTGGTGCTGTGGCCCTGCTGAATGGCACGTTGCTGAAGAAACGGCGACACCTTTCCTACATGCTGTGGATTCTGGTGCTGCTGAAGTGCGTCACTCCACCGTTTTGGAGCAGCTCTGTCGGACTGTTCAGTTGGGCCGGACACGAGAGTATGGTTGTGACGGCCGATGTGTCGGGGCAATACGCATTCACACCGATGGGACCGGCAGAGCGAACGCTGCGATTGCCAGGCAGGCAGCGTGAAGCAGCAGGGGAGCGTTCGACAGCAGTAGACGTGCAATCGGCGGTTGCGGTTGGCAAACAGATTCAACCTGATCAACGTCTTCGACATGTTTGGCCGCAGATTTCATGGATGCAATTACTTGCCGGTACCTGGCTGACGGGCTGCGGTCTGTTCATGGTGTGGTTCGTCCGGCGGCAGATCGCGTGTCATCTGGCTGTGCGTCGCTTTTCCGAACGATGTGAAGACCCGGTGATCGTGGCGCGGTTTGAGGAATTGGCGAAGGAGATTGGACTTCGTCGTCATGTCGAGCTGTTCATGACGACGTTGAACATCATGCCGGCCACCTTCGGAGTGCTGAAGTCTCGAGTCATACTGCCGGAATCACTGGTTGCCACGGAATCACAATGCAACATTGATCTCATCCTGACTCACGAACTGACGCATGTACGGCGGTGGGACACACTGCATGCGCTACTACAGACACTTGCTCAGGGACTCTGGTGGTTTCATCCGCTCGTTTGGTGGGCCAACCGACAGATTGTTCAGCAGCGTGAACGCTGCTGCGACGAGGAACTGGTGGCCACGCTGCGTTGTGATTCTGGCGAGTACGCCGAATGTCTGGTGAATGTGCTTCGCGAGAGACGGGCGGTCAGAGCTCTGCCAGGGGCGGTGGGGATCGGGCCGCTCGAACTGACCCGTCAACGATTGGAGATGATCATGAGTTTTGATGACCGATTGAACGTACGGACGCCGCGCTCCTGCTGACTGCGAGTGAACCGGCAACAGAGCCAACGCGGTCAGAAGAACTGAAACTGGTTGCGACCGTGACCGAGTCGGACCTACGAGCCGCCAGCTTCGTTGAAACGAGTCCGGACGGACGAAATGTTTACGTCACGTCGTGGCAGGTCGGCGCCATTACAGTCTTTGATCGGAACGAAGAGACGGGAGCCCTCACCAATCGGGAGGTCGTGCGCAGCGACGACCTGGCCGGTGTGACAGATTTGCGGATCAGTGTCGACGGTCGAATCGTTGTGGTTTCCTGTTGTCATGCCAGGACGGCCGTGATCTTTGAACGGCATCCGATTTCCGGGCGGCTGAGCCGACTGGATGTGCAACGTAAGACCGAAGACGGGAGTGATGGGTTGTATTGGGCGATTGACATTGCACTGTCGCCGGATGGTCAATTTGCCTACGTGGCTGATGACCGTCGCAAAGGAAGAAGTTCGGGTGACTCGGAAAACGGAGACATAGGCCGGATTACGGTTCTGAGAATCGAGGACGACGGGCAACTGGAACCGGTGCAGACTCTGCTGGGGCCGGATCGTTGTCTGGACGGAATTCGGGCTGTCTGTGCCCACCCCGACGGCCGCACGATTTTTGCGACCTGCTGGAAGGCGGGAACGCTGGTCGTTCTTGATCGCGACGTCAAGACCGGCCGGCTGAGTGTTCGGCAGGTGCTCTCCAGCAAGGCGGACGGACCTGGCGTGCTAAACGGTGCGGTAACAGCCGCCTGCAGTCCGGACGGTCAGTTTGTCTATACCGTGTCCGGGAGATTCACAGACGACGCGCCGAACGTCGCGATCAACTTCGCCCGGGCCGTCGACAACCTATTGGTCCCCATCACCATCGGCAAGGACGACGGTCTGTTCCGTATCGGTTTGCCAGGAGCAGGTTTGAACGCGGTAGACTTCGACGCAGTACGTTTGCAGGGCGCAGGATTGCAGCCCGCAGAGCTGTCCGAACCGACGGTCGCGCAGGGCGTCGGTGTGTTTCGGCTGACCTCTGATGGCAAACTCTCTACTGTGCAGACGGTCCGCACGGGTGGCCAGGGACAGATTGCACTTCGAGGCGGCAACCAACTGCTGGTGACTGCTGACTGCCGTCGGCTGTATGTCAGCGGTACGACGTCCGGAACACTGGTCGGCTTTGTTCGAGATTCCTCGACCGGCAGGCTGACACATGAGCAGACACTGAAGTACGACGACTCGGACCTCAAGGGACTCAACGGCGCAAACGGCATTGCCGAATCTCCGGACGGCAGGTTTCTGCACGTGACTGGCGAGCGAGCCGGATCGGTGACAGTGCTGCACCGGGTTTCCCAGGAGTAAGCCCAATCAACGGGGAGCTGACGTCAAATACAGGAAGAGAAATTCCGATAGGGTTCACAGGATGGAAACGTCAA
>JBDONA010000761.1:0-1872 GCA_039831575.1 Fuerstiella sp.
ATATAAACACGAGTGTCCGTGCCTCCATGTGAGACACACGTATTCTACGCCTGAGCCGCCCAAAGCGACCTGGCCGTGACCTCCAAAACCACTCCACCATCACCTGTTTGTTGAAAACCTGCGATGAGCTTCATGGAAGCCACTGCCGCAAACGTCAAAAAATGATCAGTGAATGCGTCCTGCAATGTTGCTGCAAACCTGTAGTCTCTCAGCATACCCGTGAATCAGAAAAATCAATCGTCCGGCCCCGGAAATTCGTGATTCCACGGAATGCTCCCATTACCGGAATCAGCCAGAGTGCGATTGAAGACAGCCAGTGCAGCATTCGTGCGGTCGGCTGTTTCGCAATGTGCGCAAGCGTTGCGTGATTATTCTTACGTGAGTCTGGTCTTCGGTACCGGAACCGGAATTCGGAACCGTTACACCAAGAGACCATTGGTGGCGTTAAGATTACTCCTTTAATACTTCCGCACGAGGTCCAGACCTGAAGCGACCGTCAGCTATTCAGCGACCAGCCTGACATACGCCTGAACACATTGGTCATGATTATTCGCTTGCGCTACCCCGAACGTCAACTTGACTGGTCACCGCTTTTGAACGATTCCCGGAAAACAATTTTGTCGACGAACGTCGGTTGACATCACGTGTCGGTGGTGTCGAACCCTTTTCGTCCCCCCGTGTCACGTCTCAGTTGAGCATATCCGCCATATATCACGCCGCAAAAAACGATTTGGTGGCGACGCATTTGACAAAGAGAACGCCGGACAATTGTATCTGCGTCACGGTGGTGCCATTATGGGGCGTCTGCTTGACCAAGTCTGTTCGATGAATGCTCGCCGTTCGTTTGTCAGCCCCTGTGTACACTACGGCATACGTAGATACCCCACCGATTGATGGACGACGGTTCTTCACATGGCTCGCCAGAAAAAAAAACCAAAAAACGCTGAGAACCCGAATTCACGCATTGTCTGTCGGAACCGCAAAGCCCGGCACGAGTACGATGTGCTGGACGAAGTGGATTGTGGAATTCAGCTGTACGGCAGCGAAGTCAAGAGCATTCGGGACACGAAAATCTCCATTGAGGACGCACATGCCCGAGTTGACGGCAACGAAGTCTGGCTGATCAACGCCGATGTCGCGGAATACCCACAGGCAACAGTGTTCAATCACGAACGCCGACGAAAACGAAAGCTGCTGCTGCATCGTCGTGAAATCCGCAAGTTCGCGGAAAGCGGTGAGCAACAGGGACTGACGCTGATTCCGCTTTCCGTGTTTATCGCGCGCGGCTTTATTAAGGTCAAACTGGGGCTGTGCAAAGGCCGCAAGCTGCACGACAAACGCGAGAATCTCAAGAAGCAGGATCACAAACGCGAGATGGAAGCGGCTCTAAAGCATCGCTGACACCGGCATTGGCACGAAGGTTGCAGGTGTCGCCCTGTGGACGGAAAGAAACGGTGCTCGTGGAAACTCCGGAACCCACGAACACCAACGCCAGACGATGTTGGCAAGGTAAAAGACGCCGGATGGCATGCTCCGCCACGTTTTGGCTGTCATCGCATTTCCAACAGCTGAGACTTTTGCACACGGGAACGGCTGTGTGTCGTTGCAGCATTTACAACGATCGTTTGGTAACACTTACAAAACGCGGATTCAACAAAGACGGACGGACAAAGGATTTGTCGTCCACTGAGATTCGAAAGGAACTTCAAAGGGACCCGACACCACTGGTGGATCAGCCCGCAGGTTGCTGTACACATCGGTCCCTGAATCCTTTTAAGTCCGCGTTCCGGCATTCACTGGCAGGGAAGCCACTATGAAATTAATTGCAATGCTGATGATGGCTGCCGACCCGAATGGGCAGCCGCCGCCGGA
>JBDONA010000538.1:0-7822 GCA_039831575.1 Fuerstiella sp.
TCCGTTACATCAAAGGCTTCGACGAAATTGTTACCTCCTCCGCCTCTCTGATTGCTACCGGCTGGAGCGACCCGTCGCCGGGCGGGAATCTCACCCGCTGGATATCAACACCTTTCACGGCGCACAGCTTTTTGACCACACGCGTTTCATCGGTGACTGAAAGAACAGATGGCGGTATCTTCGTGCGAAAGTTTGAATGATATCTCAATTTCTGACGCGCGTAAGGCGTGGTCGTTCTGAGCGGTTCTTCGATCTTTCGGTGCCGATCGGTGCTTTCGGTGCTCAGAATAATCAACCATTGGTTGCGCACGTTGCAGGATTGCCGGTGAATTCCGCGGATGTCACGTGTATCCTATGGCTCCTTCCTGCAGTGACGAGAACACTGATGTTCGTTCTGCAGCGACAGCCCCGCCCCAGTTAACACGCCACTTCCCACCGGAAGATGCCATGTCTCACGCTGCTTTCAGCCGTAGTGGCCCGCAGTCTCGCCGAAGATCACGTCTTCGCCAGGCAGCCGTTCCGCTTGTTCGACTGCGACTCGCTGTGTTACTTTGGTGTGGTGTCTGCTCAAGTGTGTCGGCGCAGCAACTGAACAGCGTCTTCCCGGTGAGCGCTCAGGCGGGAACTTCGACTTCGATCGTATTCGCGGGAAGCGGACTGGAGAACCTGTCATCTGCCCGTTGCAACAATCCGGGCGTTACTTTCCGAAAATCGAAAGATAACGCATTCATCGTCGACGTCGCTGCTGACACACCACCAGGTCAGTACGACGTGCAGACCATCGGATCGAATGGGGTGAGTTCCGCACGAACGTTCTGCGTCTCCAGGCGGCATCAAATCGTGGAAGAGGAACCGACGGAGCCACAGACAACTCAGTCGGTATCGCTCGGCTGCGTGATCAGCGGACGAATCACGAAAGGCGACATCGACAGTTATCACTTCGAAGCAGTCAAGGGCGACCGAGTCATCATCGAGTGCTGGGCGGACCGGATTGATTCGTCGCTGCGAACGATCCTGGAACTGTCTGACGCGGACGGAAAACGGCTGTCGGTCAACCGAGGCTTCTTCGGGGTCGATCCGGTGATCACCTTTGCAATTCCCGCCGATGGCGTCTACATCGTCAAGCTGCATGATCTTGTCTATTCAGGTGGCGACAGTCACTTCTACCGTCTCGATATCAGCACCGGTCCACGCGTCGTGTTTTCTGTGCCACCGGTGGTGGAACGCGGCAGGAACGCCGACGTAACGCTGTACGGCTGGAATCTGAACATGTTCAAAAGTGCCGCGGCGGCAGGTAACACGGTTGCTGAAACCGGGCCGGGAAGCTCGCGGACTTCACTCCCAGCCCCACCGCTTGATGACGATCAGTTGGGTAAGCCATTGTCGTTCGAATCGACAACAGTCCGCGTGACGGCGCCAGATTACCGAACGGCTTCGGTGCTCCGACGTAGTCCCGCTTCGCTGGCCGTCGATGGCTTCGCACATTACTTTGGCCGTGCGGATGTCCCGACCCTGATTGGCGTTTCTGACATCCCTGTTGTTTTGGAACACGAAAACAATTCAGCGCGCACAGCACAGGTTCTCACCGCCCCGACTGAGGTCGCGGGCCAACTGGTGCGCGGTGACGAGCGCGATTGGTATGCGATCGAGGCGCATCGCGGAGAGGTTCTGTATTTCGAAGCTTTTGGTCAACGAATCGATTCACCTGTCGACCTCGACATCTCGATCCTCGATCCCGAGGGAGAAGTCGAACTTGCCGGCTTTCATGATGACGTCGAAAACATCGGCGGCCTGCGATTCCCCACGTCGCATCTCGATCCCGCGGGACGATGGGTCGCGCCGACTGACGGGCGGTACTTTGTCACGATCCGCAATGTGACCGGAAGCATCGCGGACGACCCGCGCCGTGTTTATCGGCTGAGCGTTCGGCGTGAGGAACCGGACGTGAAACTCGTCGCGATTGCCAGTCAGTCGGCTTCTCCGGCCGGGGTCAACATACAACGCGGCGGACGAACTGTAGTCGATGTGATGGCTTTCCGACGTCGAGGCATGGACCGGTCAATTCGAGTTTCAGCTCGCAATCTGCCGCAGGGAATCACATGCCCGGATATTTGGCTGGGGCCGAATGTCACGAACGCACCACTCGTGCTGACTGCAGACGCCAGCGTCGACAGGCTGCTCACCACGCTTGATCTTGTGTGTCATGTTGACGCAGGTGCCGGGGAAATGATTCAACTTGTGCAGACCGGCACGATGATACGCGGCGGACTCCCGATGGGCAGCGGTCGTTTGATGGGAGAGTTGCCGGTTGCGGTGGCTGGCGATGCCCGGATTCAGATCACGGCGGATGGGCACGAAACGCGTGATCATCAACTTTACGGTGAACTCAAAGTACGGTACTCCCCCGGCGGCATCCTGGACGTCGCGGTCCGGGTCGACCGCGAGCCCGGGGAACGCGCACCCGTCACGCTGGTCGGTGTCGGGTTGCCGCAGATGATTGCCAATCAGACGGCAACAATTCCGGCCGACCAGGACAAAGGCTACATCAGTTTTCACCTGCCACATGCATTACCCGTCGGAACATACACGCTTGCGATTCGCGTGCACACGAAGCTGCCCGTTTCGGGGACGGACAAGACCACAGACGTCACGGCGTACAGCAATGCGGTCACATTCGAAGTGCATCCGCCTGCCTTTCGCATCGATATCGATCTGACGGCACCGCGAAAAATCAAACGCGGCGAAATCGTAATAGTCGGCTATACGGTTCGCCGCATCAACGGGTTCATTGGAAAGATTCATACGGAACTGGCAGCCCCGGGCAAAGTTACTGATGTCGGTCAACTCCGTGGACGAGGCGTGACTTCTACCGGTCAGGCCGAATCGGGTACAATCCAGATCATTGCGAATGAGGACGCTGAGTTAGGAATCCATCCGTTTCTGCGACTCTACGGAGTCGGCGTGCTGGAAGACGAAGCGATTTATCACGGAAGTTGTTTCCTCCCGATGGAGATCGTTGAGTGATTCACCACTGCCGGACAACTTCGATCGTTTGCACCGCGCTGTCGGTGTTGAACGCGTTCGCGTGTGCCGACGAGTCACCGCAGATTCACTTTACGACCGACGTCGTGCCGGTGCTGACAAAACTGGGCTGCAACAGCGGCGGCTGCCATGGAAAGGCAACAGGTCAAAACGGATTCAAACTGTCGCTGTTGGGATTCGAACCGGACCTTGATTACCAGGCGATTGTCAAAGAAGGTCGTGGGCGTCGAATCGTTCCGGCTGCACCCGACCAAAGTTTAGTTCTGGTCAAAGCGACTAACGAAAAGCCGCACGGTGGAGGGCAGAGAATGAAAGTCGGCAGCGAGGAATACGAAATCCTGCGACGCTGGATTGCCGATGGCGTGGTTGCTCCCGCGCCAGACGATCCTTTTGTCAAACGCATCGCTTTGTCGCCGCGGCAGAAAGTGTTGGGAAGCAACGCCAGCGAAGCTTTGCACGTCACGGCTCACTTTTCCGACGGTACGTCGCGGGACGTGACAGGACAGTCGGTTTACGAATCGAACGAACCGGAGATCGCCTCGGTCGAATCGAACGGTCTCGTTAAGACTCGCGACAGGACCGGGTTGTTTTCCGTGATGGTTCGTTTCGGCGGCCGGATCGCAACGTTTCATGCAGCTGTCCCGTCACGAACATCCGATCAGCAACGCGGCGAAATCGAAGCCAGGTTGAGTCAACTGGAACAACAACTGACTTTGCCCGTCGATCGATTATTGATTTGGCAGTGGAAACGACTTGGCATCACCCCGTCGGAGCCCGCCGATGACGCAACCTTCCTTCGGAGAGTCTCCGTCGATATCTGCGGCACGCTGCCGACACGAGACGAAGTCGAAGCCTACATTACCGAGACCAGCCCGAACAAGCGGACGCGTGTGATCGACCGGCTGCTTGAACGCTCCGAATATGCCAGCCACTTCGCTCTCAAGTGGGCCGATATCCTGCGGAACCGCGGCAGCGGGTATTCGACGAGTGAGCAGCGTCCCGGAACGGCTCTGTTTTCCGGGTGGATCCGGGATTCGCTCGCCGCGAACAAGCCGTACGATCAGTTCGTCGCCGAAATCATCACGGCAAGCGGCAGCCAAAATGAAAATCCGCCGGCGATCTGGTACCGACAAGTCAGGACGCAGCCGGATTACGTCGAATCCGTCGCGCAGGCGTTCCTTGGAGTGCGGATTCAATGTGCTCAGTGTCACCATCATCCGTTCGATCGCTGGAGCCAGGCCGATTATTATGGGTTGGCCGCGGTCTTCGGTCGCGTGGGTCGCAAAGGCGGCTTTGCCGATGCCGAAGTTCCCACCAACGAAGTGATCTATTTGAAGGATTCGGGCGATGTTCTGCATCCTCGCAACGGCAGGCTGATGCGTCCGAAGGCGCTCGGTGGTCCGGAGTTCGAGCTGACTCGTTACGACGACCCGCGGCGCAGTCTGGCGCGGTGGATGACGGCCTCTGATAATCCGTTTTTCGCTCGAACAATGGTCAACCGCACATGGGCTCATTTTCATGGTCGCGGAATTATTCATCCGATCGACGATGCGCGGGACTCTAACCCGCCGACGAACCCGGAATTGCTCGATGCTCTGGCGGCCGAATTCGTCAGCAGCGGATACGACATCAAACACCTGATTCGCGTTATCTGCAATTCGTATTCATACGGACTGGAATCTGCGCCAAACGAGCTTAATCGTGACGACTCACAAACGTTTGCGAGATTCTATGCGCGCCGTCTGTCTGCTGAAGTGTTGCTCGATGGAATCAGCCAGGTCCTTGATGTCCCGACTCAGTTCGCCGGCGGTCCCGGTTCTCTGCCAGCCGGGACTCGCGCGATCGACTTGCCTGATGAGAACGTTCCTGTGAGTTTTCTGGACGTCTTCGGGCGTCCCGCACGAACCTCGTCCTGCGAATGTGAGCGCGTCGACGCCCCCAGCCTGGCTCAGGCGCTGACGTTGATTAACTCAGCCGAGATTCAACGAAAACTCACGGCGGATACCGGTTATGCTGCACAGCTTGCCGCAAACGAACGAACACACGCGGAAAACGCGACCGACATTTTTCTGCGATTCCTGGGTCGTGGGCCGGACACAGTCGAACTGCAGACGGCGACGGACTTCCTTGCATCCGAACAGGACCGTGGCGAAGCGTATCGATCTCTACTGTGGTCTCTGCTGGCAACAAATGAGTTCATGTTCAATCATTAAGCACTGAGGTCCCCGATGCTGCGTTTTAACGGAACTTCATTTCAGAACTGCGACGGTGTCACGCGCCGCAACTTCCTGCAACTCGGTGCTCCGGTGCTGGGGCTGACTCTTCCCGGACTGCTGCGCTCCGACGCCCATGCCGTGTCACCGACGCCATCGAAGAGCAAAAAATCGATCATCGTCTTCTGGACGCATGGCGGCATGAGTCAGCAGGACACCTACGACATGAAGCCGGACGCGCCGTCCGAGTATCGAGGGATGTACAGGCCGATCGACACGAGTGTACCGGGGACCATTGTTGGGGAACGGTTTCCGCTGCAGGCGAAGATCATGCACCACCTGTCGCAGGTCCGATCGGTGCATCACGACAATGGAATCCACGCGCCTTCAGCGCATTGGATGCAGACCGGGCACTTCGGACCAACGCTGGCTCGCATCGCGCAACAGAGTCCGTCTTTTGGGTCTGTCATCTCGCGTTCGCTTGGCGCGCGTCAAGGGCAAATGCCGGCCTACGTGGCCGTTCCCAAAGCCGAAGCGTTTGGCTACCAGAGGGCGCATTACCTGGGCAAGGCCTGGAACCCGTTCGAAGTCGGAGCCGATCCAAACGCGAAAGACTTCAAAGTTCCCAATCTGTCGCTGCCCGGCGACCTGAAGCTGGACAGCATCAACACGCGACGCAGACTGCTCGCTCAGTTCGATACGATCCGCCGCGACATCGACAGGAGCGGTGTGATGGATGGGTTGGACACATTTAAGGCGCAGGCACTTGAAATGGTCGCAGGCGATCATGTGCGAGAGGCCTTTGACATCTCGCAGGAAGATCCGAAACTTCGCGACAGGTATGGACGACATCAGTATGGGCAGAGCGCGCTGCTGGCTCGGCGGTTAGTCGAAGCCGGGACGCGATGTGTGACCGTCAACACAGGCTACTGGGATCATCACGACAACATCGAGAGCGGACTCGAAGAACATCTACCCCCGCTCGATCGCGCGATCTGGGCATTGGTCGAAGACCTTGTCGAGCGCGACATGCTTGATGACGTGTTGATCTACTGCGCCGGAGAATTCGGTCGCACCCCGCTGATCAACGGCAACGCAGGCAGAGATCACTGGTCGAATTGTTTCACGGTGATGCTTGCAGGCGGCGGCATTCAGGGTGGCCGCGTCGTCGGCGCCAGCGAAAAATGGGGCGGTGGAGTCAGAGAACGTCTGACGACGCCGCTTGACGTCTTTGCGACCATCTACCAGACGCTCGGCATCCCACTCGAAACGCACTACGAAGATTCGACCGGGCGTCCCGTCAGCATCATCGACAGCGGTCGTCCGATTCCCGAGTTGCTTTAGCTGAGCACGGAGGGCCGTCCTGAATAAGCACGTTCGCCGCCGAAACGTCCTGACCGCGCTGCCGCGAATTTATTTTCAGCCGTGTGGCCGTCTGCGGCATTCGCGATGAAGGCACGGCGTCCGCTCTACAACCGTGACCGTTAAACACAATCGATCCCGTAAATCGATCGGTCAGTCACTGATGGCCGAACCGATCTGCAACTGTGTCGAAATACGGGTAAGCGTCAGAGCTAACCATACTTGCGGGGGTGCTTACCTTGGAGATTTGGACATCAAGTCTCTAACGGAGGTAAGTTATGGCAACAGGTCGACCACCAAGTGGAATGGATGATTATCTGGAGTGGCAGGAGCGGCTGAAGAATCAGAAGGAAAGCGGACTCAGCCTGGAAGTGTTTTGTCTGCAGGAAGGCGTTTCGAAATCGACCTTCTATCGATGGACCAGAATGCTGGAGAACGGAATACCCCAAACGATACTTGACGAGAAGGCGGAACGCGAAGAGGCCGAGTCAGGCGAAGGACACTTTCTCCCCGTTTCGATCAAAGCGTCGCCGGTCGAAGTTGAGTTGCCCAACGGCACCAAACTTCGATTGCCGATTGGCGTTGGACAGGTTGTTCTTATCGAAGTCATTCGTGCGGCCGGCGCACTGCGTCCATGGAAGGCACCGAACTCATGAAAGACTTCGCCGACATTCGCATCTTTCTGTGCACCACACCGACTCGCATGAACTACAGCTTTGACGGCCTGATGGGACGTGCACAGAGCATCTTTGATCAGGATCCTACGTCAGGACACCTGTTCCTGTTCTTTAACCGCAACCGTGATCGAGTCAAGATTCTGTTCTGGGATCAGGATGGTTTCGGCATCTGGTATAAGCGGCTGGAGAGAGGCGCCTTTCAGTTTCCCGATGCGCCTGGTGGTGAAGAGCGTCTGGAACTGACGTACGATCAACTGACAAAGATGCTGGGCGGCATCGACCTGCGCACTGGCAGAAGACGTCGACGGTATCGACGACCAGTTTCTCAGAAAAACCAGGATTCTGTTCGAACTGACCTGGCGTAATTCAGCGCTGCCGATAAAAGTCTCGGCGTTATGGACAACGCCGACTTTCTTCCAACCGACCTTGCTGAATGCCAACAGATGCTGATGGCTGCGTGGCAACAGTCCGTTCAGCTGGAACAACAGGTCGTGGCTTCAGAACAACAGGCCGCAGCAGCAGAGCAGA
>JBDONA010000382.1:0-7822 GCA_039831575.1 Fuerstiella sp.
TGAAGCGTCCCTTGCCGCGTCCGCCAGCGTGAATCTGAGACTTCACGACGGCCAGTTCACCGCCGAGACTTTCGAATGCTGCCGCAACCTCGTCTGCCGATTTGCAGACAACCCCGTCGGGGACTGCAATTCCGGCAGCTTTGAACAGTGACTTCGATTGATATTCGTGGATCTTCATATGGATTGTCCAAGTGCTGTCCGGATACCGACGATGCCGCAGCGGGGAATCAAGCTGCGTGTACGGGGTTACTCCTGGCCGTCCAGATCATGACAGGCAGGCGTGACCGTCTAACGGTGTGTGGGGATTGTTCCCAGGCGACTGCCTCATTGCAAACCAGGCCGCCGCTGGCAACAGCATGCGGGGACTATAGCGATGGCAACAATGTCGTTCGAGGGTGTCGCAATCACTTCGTGCGAAAAGGGCAGATTGTGGCAGACAGGAAGAAACTCACGTGGGCGGGTGGAAACACAGAGTATTACTCTGTCACCCTGCGCTCGATCGCGAGAACTGCTGCCACGGTGCCCATGGCGTCTGCTACTGCGTATTACGCTGGCTCCTGGCCACGACGGACGCTTTTCATCCGGAGAGTACGGCCTGCTCACGAGCCAGAACGGTTCGTGAGAATAAGTGACCGGCTCTAACGCTGGAAATGGTGCCGTGGAACTGTGCTGCTGGCATTGGTTGTCGGTTTGTCTACCGGGACGACCTCTGCAGACTTGTTGTCAGCCACAACGGCAATCCGCACCATTTGCGCTGTGCTGCCAACACCCAGTTTTCGCGTCGCATTCGCTCGATGCTTTTCGATCGTCTTCACGCTGATGTCCAGCTCATGAGCAATGCTCTTGTTTGGTAACCCGTCAGCAACGAGCGACACGACCTGCGTTTCACGACGTGACAGTTTCGTCATTTTGATTCTTGCGAAATCCCGTCGTTCGCACCACTGCTGAAAGGAATCCGCAGCCTCTGGGTCTCTGTCTGCTGCTGTGTTTCCGTTCGAGCCGTCTATTGTCTGATGCGTAACAAAGGACCCCAGTTGCTTCTTTTCTTCACTGAGGTCGACCAGTTCAATGGCCGAACCGACAGCGTGTCCGGAACTGTTTCGCAGAATCCGTCCGACCGCGACGAAACACCGCTGGTGCGACGGAAATGCCTCGGAAACCTCCGTCACTGAGGCCGTTTTCGATTGCTGCACCACAATTCTGGCAGCCGCATCACAAACGGATTGCCAGACAAAGGCGGTCGGCTGGTTGGTCCCATGCAGAGTGGCTGGGTCGGACATTCGCACTCGCAGTGCATCGTTCACGTTGATCAGCTGTCCGTTAGCATCAAACAGCACAGCCGGGTGAGTGCAATTGTTGACGTGATCTCGCCAGCGGGCGGTCATGTCGGCACCCAGGGCGATTGGGGGGTGAGAAAATCGTTGTGCGGCAGCTGTGGAGAACTGTGTGTTGCTACCGTGGATTGGGTGAGCTGTCATGAGCAAGAGCCTTTTGTGACGACGATGCGCCCCGGGTTGATGTCATGGTGGCTGAGTTTGCCGATCAGCGCCGGTGCGACCGCCGTTCGGTCGAATAATAATTCTGAAGCTATTTTCTGACTTCGGAATCAACGACACCTTTTGGCCATTCCAAAGTTAGTAATCCTGCCCAGGAAGCTTTTCGGTGGGGAAGAATCCACGGGTGAAAACACTACCCTAATGGTCCTATGTTCAGTAATCGGCCCCGGAACCGCTGGCATACAGGTGGGTACTCCTGCTGATCGGGATGATGCCCATCATGGGCATCACGCATACTTGGTTCCAACGCACGATGCGGTGGAAGACTTGCACGTTGCCTGCAGAGACCACACGAATGCGGGAAAACACGCAAACGCGGTACATCACTGCGGCTGGAACACACTGCTGTATGGGTTTCTTCCAGACCGTTCAAAGCTGTTGCAGCGGCAGAATTGGCGATCAACGGAAGCCAACGGAGGCGATTGGCTGCTTCCGAGGGACAGCTCGCGTCGACTAAATCGCGTCGTTCCGCGTCAGGATGCGACGTGAATCGTCTGCTCGCGATCCGGGCCGACGGAAACGATCGACACCGGTCGTCCGATCAGTTCAGCCGTCGCTTTGACGTATGCCTGTGCGGCGGTGGGAAGGTCTTCAAAACGCCGCACGTTTGTGATGTCTTCCGACCAGCCATCGATTCGACGCAGCACCGGTTTTGCGATTTCAAGGTCTTCACAACGCGACGGCATGTCACGAGTGATTTTGCCGTTGATATCGTAGGCTTCGCAGATGTGGAGCTCTTCGAATCCACTGAGTACATCCAGAAGTGCGATGACGACGCTGTCAACTCCGCTGATCCGTGCGCTGTAACGTGTGGCCACGGTGTCCAGCCAGCCGCAGCGGCGAGGTCGGCCTGTGACCGTGCCGTATTCGTTGCCAGCTTCTCGGATTTTCTGGCCGATCTCGTTGTCGAGTTCCGTTGGGAACGGGCCGCCGCCGACTCGGGTTGTGTATGCCTTCGCGACTCCAATCATGTTTCCGATTTCTCGCGCAGGAACGCCACTGCCGCTGTGGATACCACAGCCGGAACTGTTGGACGATGTCACGTATGGAAATGTGCCGTGATCGACGTCCAGCAGACTGCCCTGAGCTCCCTCGAACAGCAGTTTCTTACCGCTCTCAAGTGCGTCCAGTAAATAGGCGGTTGTGTCAGCCACCATTGGTCGCAGGCGGTCGGCGCATGCTGAGTACTCGTCAATGATCTGATCCGCATCCATCTGTGCGCCGTCCGGATTGAGCGCGTTCAGGATCTTCTGTTTGATGGGGACGATCTCGCGTACCTTTTCCGCGAAGGCATATTCTTGAACAAGGTCGCCGACGCGAATGGCATGAAAGCGACCGGCCTTCTCTCGGTAGCAAGTGCCAATACCGCGCATTGTTGTTCCGATGGCGGATCCTCCGCGTGATGCTTCGAAGGCTGTTTCTTCCAGCAGGTGCCACGGGCAGATCACGTGAGCTCGGTCGCTGATCATCATTCTTCCGGCGCAGTCTTCGCCACCAGCGATCAGAGCGTCGAGTTCTTTCAGAAAAGCCCTCGGATCAATGACGACTCCCGGGGCGATTACCGACTTCACATGATCCTGTAGAATACCGGTCGGCAGCAGGCTGAGCTTGTACGTCTTGCCATCAAATTTGACGGTATGGCCGGCGTTGTTTCCGCCCTGATAGCGGATCACGATTTCGTGCTGTGCGGTAAGCAGGTCGACGATTTTGCCTTTGGCTTCGTCGCCCCATTGCAGTCCAATAACAGATGTTGCCGGCACGTTTTTCTCTCACACAATGTGACTCACAAATCGGCAAGCCACCTTTCACATCACAAAAAGAAACCGGACGTCGGAATTACCAACGTCCGGCAAGGACAAGTGTCAGATTGTATCGCCAGGCCTGCGATTTCGAAGCGTGCCTGAACTCGTTTTTCAATGTTCCTGCAACTGGGCGTCGTTACAGCGTATTACGCTGATTCGTGGCCGCGAAAGACGAATTCCAGCCTGAGAAAACGGCATGCTCACGAGCCAGAACGGTTCACGAGAATAAGTAAAATGCTCCAGCCGCAGCAAACCGCTGAAATTAACCGGGACTCCTGAATTTTACTGCGGGACAACTTTCATGGAATAGTGGGCTTCGCTGGGCCATAGCTTTGCTGATTTGACCAGCGGACCGGTCACTGCGACGTCGTAAAGATAGCCGGGCTTGAAGTTCTTATTCGTGATCCGAACGCGTTTACCGCCCTCAAGTACCTGGATGTCTTCTACCGACAGGGTGTAGCGTCCGGAATCCGGAGTTGCATAGCTGCCGCCCCATTCGCGGGTGTAGCCCTGGATGGACCAACTGGCCGCTTTGCCCGCAGCGGCTTTGTCAACCGGTTGGAAGAATTCGACTTCGAACGCGGTTGGCGTGGCGGTCAGTTCCTGAATACCGTTGGGCAGGCCTTCTGCTGATGGCACCAGGCGAGTGATTCCGCCCGTGTTCCGACCACCTTCCCAGCCACTGTCCCAGATGCTGCCGATGAAAATCGCTCCGTCCGGAGCCACCGCGGAACAGATCGGACCGACAAAGTTGCTGCCGCCGGCTGGCTGGTCCGGCAGGCTGAAACGATAGCTGGCGCCCTGCAGAATTCCATTGACATTCTGTACGGTAAAACGAATCAGAAATCGAGAATCGTATTCGCAGCCAATACCGTGTCCGCGCAAACCGGGGATCGCATAGTCTTCCGGCAGAAACAGAATACTGTTGACACTGCGCGTCCACGGGTGCGGGACCATCAACGCGGGAATCTCGGGGTTGAGGTCATCCGTTGGCTGATTCGTTGACGGCACGCCGTAGTGCTTACCGGGCAGAATGTGATTGATTTCGTTAAACGTGTTTTGCACGCCCTGATTGTCTGTGGCGAACAGATTGCCGTGGCTGTCCATTGCCAGCCCCATCGGATAACGCATCGACATACCGAGCGGTGTCACAATTCCAGACGGATCAATCTTAATCACACCGCCGCGCCAGCGGTCCTGGCTTTTGAGACGGGCCTTCTGCGAGTAATCGCTGCCGAGCCCCGTGTACATATTGCCTTCCGAATCGCGAATCAGTCCGGACGTCCAGTCGTGGTAATTGTCGTTGAAGCCCCATCCGCTGGCCACAACTTCCCGCACATCAGCCCGCCCATCGCCATCGGTGTCGCGCAATCGCAGGATTTCCGGTTTGTGAGCCACGATGATGGAATCAACATCGGCAAGAATTCCAAACGGAGCTGCTAGTCCCTCCTCAAACAGCGTCGTACTGTCCGGCAGACCATCATTGTCGGTGTCTTCGGCAATCCAGACGTGGCCTTTCAGAGACGTAAACGCCATTCGTCCGTCGGGCAGCCAGGCCATCGCCGTGGGCATGATCGACATATCAATCGGCGCTCGAGAACCGATGAAGCCAGGTGTTGAAGTGACCTGTTCAACCGTCGCACTCACGATGGGCTTTGGCTTCAGTGTCCCTGCGGTCGGTGTCCGAAGGTTGGTGCTTGCGGCAAGAAACGACCGCTGTCCCTGAGCCAGCCGACCTGGATCGGCACCATCAGAACCACCGCTTTCCCGCAGCACTTCGATCGTACCGTGCCCGTCTGCCAGCAGATCGTTGGGTGTCGTTGTCAGAGTGAAATCCGGAGGAGATTCGAGTACCTTGATGGAATGTCGCCATCCAGCACCAGAGCTGCCCTGCGAGTACGATTCAAACGTGTGGCGCGTGACGACAGTCTGCAACGGCCGTGACGGATCCGTCCACGCCGTGATCGCAAAGTGTGGCTCTTCAGAGGCCGCCGGGGCAGATTCTCCTGACGTGTCGAACCAGCTGCGGCATGTCAATTCGACACCGTCCGGAAGAATGCGGTACGACAATAATTCCGACGCCCGGTGTTCGTCGATGACGGCGTCGAATGTCCGGCTATCCGGGGGCGACATCAACTGGTGCGCGAACCTGTTATTCCGGCCGTGCCGCACGACTGTGCCTGGCATGTCCCAGTACCAGCTCTTGCCTTCAGTTCGCTGGCGAGCAAACTCGCCGATCGTCCACAGTCGAACCTGCATCGTATCCAGATCAATCAATACGTTGTGGCCGTTGCCAAATCCTATCGCCATGGCTCGGGCTACCGCCTGCCGGTCTTTATCCAGGCCAATGGTGAAGACGTCACGAATGATGCGAGGCCGGCCGCCAGGTGCAACGCTGACCACCTGTTCAAAACGACTGGTAACCGTTGGCGGTGTAAAGCGATCGTCGCTCAACGCCTTCCAGATCGTTCCGATTTGTTTCGGAAGTGAGCCATTCAGAATGTCCGGCATGGCTTTCTTAATCGCTGGCATTTCGATGCCCGCGACCACTCGGATGGGGTCTTTCATCCACCGCTGAAAGAACCGTGGACGAATGCGATCGCCCATCGACATGATGTCCGAACCACGTGTGCCCAGCGCCACATTGCGGGGTTCAAATGGTCCGGCGGTGTGGCAGGCCACGCAGTTAAAGCCCCCTGCCCCGGTTAGTTGATTGCCCAGCAGCAGGTCGTCCGTTGTCACTTTCGTTTGCCCCGTCAGGTCGACATGGGCCAGGACGTCCGTTCGGACTGTGTCGGCTTCGTCCGGGACGCGGTCGGTGGTGTTCAGATGGTGCACAATGGCTGTTCGTTCCGCATCGCTGTGACGAAATTTCGGCATTCGCACCAACAGCCATGGCAGTCGTCGTTCCTTTTGTTCACCGGCGACCGCCTTTTTGAGGTAATCATCGGTCAGCTTGTCGCCGACAGCGGTCAGCGGTGGCGGAATCAGTCCCTGGCTTTGTCCTTTCAGGTCCGGGTGAGCCTTCTGAAGATCGGCGGCGATTGATGACAGGCCTCGACCAATGTTGCGGTCGTGACAGGCGATGCATGCGTTTCGCTTCAGCAGCAGTTCGCCCTGATCAGACGAGCTCAGTTTGCTGTCATGCTCCATCGTGTAGAACCAGTCCGCCACCGCATCAGCCCTGCTGCCGATAATCGGGAAGAACGGCATGCGGCGACCTGCATGCTGATTTGGCGCGTCTTTGCTGTGCGGCAGGAAACAGGGGACAGTTTTTTCCTGCAGCGTAAATGCCGTCAGGCGTGTCACGGGCGACGACTTCAGGCCGGGAATCGTGTGGCAGCCCGCGCAGTTGGCGGCCAGGACAAGTTTTTTTCCGGCGGCGATTAGTTCGTCCGAATTCTCTGGTGGCGGCGAGATCCTGGTTTGGGATGGGATTTCGTTTCTTGTGAGAACGGCCACCAGTTGACGACGTTCGTCATTGGACAGTTCAAAAACCGGCATGCGATGATCGGTGTTCAAAGAAACGGGGTCTTTCAGCCAGCGGTCGATCCACTCGGCCGTGCGTCGTTGACCAACTTTGACAAGTTCCGGGCCTTCGTACGGTTCGGCCAGCGGCACTGTGTCTTCCGGCGTACCAGGCAACCTGTGACACGCCACGCATCCCAGTGAGTTCAATAGTTTCGTTCCTGCTGCAGCATCATCTTTTTTAAACGTGATGCCATTCTCTTTTTGGACGCCCTTTGAAACGCTGAGAAGAAACGCGGCAACGCTGTTCGCTTCCTGGTTGTTCAGACCAAAGTTCGGCATGTGGCTGTTGTCGACAATGGCACTGGGATTCATCAGTCGCTGCACGAGCGTTCCGGCGGACTGACTTCCTTTCACGCGATCCAGAGCGGGAGCCTGCATCGCGGTCATCCCGGAGTTGTTTTGATGACACGCCGCACAGCGATGAGCGTCGGCCACATGACGTCCGCGTGCATCAATCCAGGCCAACGACGGTTCATCGCGAAACAACACGTCCGCAGGAAGCGGCTCCAGCGTGAACCTGTCCGACGACCAGAAGACGGACAGTCTTGCTCGCGGTTTGTCAGATTCTTTTGGTGTTGAATACGTGACGGTGATTTCGTGATCACCCGGTGTGAGTTCGATCGACTTGCCGGATGCAAATCCCCATTGTTCAGAAGCCTTCAGGACGGTTTCGCCGTCGATTTCGATTGACAGCTCGCCCGCTAAGAAGGCATGAAACCGATGCGTTCCCGGCAAACGAGCCAGCAGACTGCCGGACCACTGTGCCGAAAAGTCGCCCGGCGGCAACCGCTGATCCGGGGCCGCGTCACCCCAGTCAAAGCTCAGCACTTTGTCGACGCGTTCGATCGTGTGTTCACCCGCGGAATACTTTGCCAGTAACCCCGGCGGAAAGTCTTCGTCGTCTTCCTGGGCACTCAATAACGATGGAACAGT
>JBDONA010000983.1:0-1870 GCA_039831575.1 Fuerstiella sp.
CGCCGGTTGCCTTTTCGATGGTCCGCGCGAGTTCCTCTGCCGCCTCGTAGGCCACCGGGCCGGCTTCGTCGTCAACAAGTATTACGGCCAGAGGACGACCGTTTCGGACGATAGGGAGTTCCCCAAGTACGGGCTGGGTAGGCAGTACCAGCTTAGGCCGTTCCGCGAGTGGGGCCGGCTTAGGCGGTTTCGAAATTGTGGCCGGCTCGGGAACAACATCGCTTTCTATTACGAGGATGTCATCCAGATCCATTCCGAAGGATGAGAATGGATCGGTAGGCCTTGTGTCAGTGAAGTAATGAACTGCGCCGGTAAGCGCGGAAGCATCGGGGACACCCAGGGTTTTCGACAAGGCCCCGCCGGCATCGTTAACGATTCCCGTCAGAGTATTATTGACCAGGTCCAGAATCAGTTCGATCCGAACCGCTGCGCCTGCACCTTGTGTCGCTGCTGTCCCCATGAGGATAGACCCCGTGGGCGTTACCAGCGACCAGCCACCGTTGAGGTCATCGTATTTCAGATGTGCGCTGCTACTGAATCCGAATCCACTACCGCGAGTACCCGCAGCGGAAACATAGACATCAGCAGAAGCGATGATCAGCTTTGTGCCCGCGGCAGGTGCGCCAATCGATTTTGACCAATGCTCCCGATTGCCGTTCGTCGTGGACCCGTCAATGGCGAAGAAATCCAAGACGTGTTTGCCGCTTATGCTGAGCTTGCTGGTGGGGCCGGCAGGAACCCATCCGTAGAAGCTCTTGGTCAGGGGTAATTTCTTCGCGAAGGGTTCGTCGTAGACCGTTGTTTCGGTGGCTTTTGCCGCAGCTGATGTCAGAGTCATTACCAACACCAACACAAATAACTTTGTCACATTGCTACGATTCGCCCACCCCATTCCTTTTGATTCAAGTCCGAGTTGGTTGTCGATACGACTGACCCTATTGCTGGTTCTACATAAATTCATTTACAGTTCCTTTTGTGTTCTGTAGGGCAGCCGCCAGCGCGCAACTTCCAGTTGAATCTGGTCGTCTGCTGTTCGCCAGGAGTAGGACGTCACCAGTGTGCCGTCGTCAAGTTGCACCGTGGGGCCAAAGCCACCGCCACTGGGCTTTCCCACTGGCGTCTTTTGGTCGATCACGAGGCGGTCGTGCTCGAAATCGAATCTGAAGCCGTCCGGCACCTCTTTTCCGAGCACGGCGTGTACGCCCAGCGGTGGCCGCAACGCCCGGACGGTGAAGGTCATCAGCAGCCTGCCGTCGGAGAGGCGTAGAAAGGCCTGATACATTTCGCCGTAGTAGTTACCCATCTCCGGTTCCAGCGTCCACGTTTTTCCACCGTCGCGGGAACGGAACAACGCCATCCGCTCCACCTGGTCATTTCCCTCCGCCACTTTCGTGCCTGCCAGCGGCGGAAGAACGCTGGAATGACATCGGGCGATTGCAAGGATGTCGCCGCACGGCGCCTGAGTAAAGACGGTTTCGGCATGCCACGGGAAACCCTGTTTGGTGACGTCGAATCCCTGAACGTCGCACGCCAGCGACTTGTCCCAGGTTTTTCCTTTGTCCTGTGAACGCCACAGATAGTCGATGCTGCTGCCCGCTGAAACACCCAGGATCAACGAGCCGTCTTTGAGTTCAAGAACATTGCGGCTCGTGTGAGTCCACGTCCTGGGCGCAGCGCCGGGAACATCCTCGGCACCAATCCGGAGGGTTGTCCAGGTCTTGCCCTCGTCCATGGAACGATGGACGTAGCTGTGGATATAGCCGGACTTGTTGCGCATGTCCTGCGTGAGGAGATGCGTGGTGATGAACACGGTTCCATCACTGAGCACGCTGAAATACGGCTCCCGGCCAAGGAGCGGAAGCACCTGCCG
>JBDONA010000416.1:0-1868 GCA_039831575.1 Fuerstiella sp.
TTGGGAGAACGAACTCGATCCTCAGATCCTCACTGGCGAGGCATGGGAGTCCGTCGCATCCAAAGGATTCGATGATTCCCGGCTGTTTGCGGCCTACGTCAACACGTTGAAGTGGAACTGCGTCACATCGACGGACCCGAAACTGTTTCAATCTCCATTCCGCGCCGGTATCCGTCTGGATGCGTACCAGCTGGAACCGCTTCGCAAGGCCCTGCTGCTTCCGAGAGTCAACCTATTCATTGCCGATGACGTAGGTCTGGGAAAAACGATCGAGGCCGGTCTGATCGCTCGTGAGTTGTTACTCCGCAAGAAGGTCAGAGAAATAATCATTTCATGCCCGCCGTCGATGTTGTTGCAGTGGAAAGAAGAAATGGAGGCACGGTTTGGGCTGACGTTCGAGATTCTCGACAAGGAATACATGAAGCGTGTCCGTCGCGAACGTGGTTTCAGCGTCAATCCGTGGGGCACCCACACACGTTTCCTCATCTCTCACCGATTGCTGATCGACGAGGCGTACGCCGGTCCGCTTCGTGATCATCTCGGTACCTTCCGCAGCGGCTCGCTGTTTATTCTGGACGAAGCTCACCACGCCGCGCCGTCGAGCGGTGCGAAGTATGCCATCGACTCGCAGATCACCCGCGCCATGCGCGACCTGGCACCGCGTTTCGAGCATCGCCTGTTTCTTTCGGCCACTCCACACAACGGGCACTCCAACAGCTTCTCAGCCCTGCTGGAAATCCTCGATCCTCAACGCTTCTGTCGTGGCGTACCCGTCACTGCCAAACATCGTGACGATGTCATCGTTCGCCGGCTGAAGGAGGACATTCGAGAACTCGAAGGCGGCTTCCCTAAACGCAACGTCGTGCAGATCACCATCGACGGGCTGCCGGCCGACGCCGCTGAATTGCGACTGTCGCATTTGCTCAACGAGTATCGAGAAACACGGGAAGAACGCCTGAAGAGCGAAAACAAGCGAAAACAGGCAGCGTCCGGCCTGCTGATCACTGGCTTGCAGCAACGCCTACTCTCTTCCATCGAGGCGTTTGCGCGAACCTTGAAGGTCCATCGAAATACGGTGAAACGCCAGTGGGAGAAGTTCCAGGAACAATCAGTCACCGAGGCCGACGCTCCGCAGCAACTCGATCTGCTCACTGGATCGGTCGATAACGACAATGACCACGCAACCCTTGAAGAAGATCAGTTGCAGGCCGAGGAGGACGCACAGTTTGAATCTGTCTCGGCAGCGACGATGGGCCCGCTGGAGGAACTATCCGCCAAAGAGTTATTCGCCCACGAGCAGAAGCTGCTTGATGAAATGACTGACGTTGCTGCCAAAGCACGCGGCAAATCAGACCCTCGCACGAAGAAACTGATCGAGTGGATTCACGACCACATGTGCCCCGACCTTGGAAAGGTCGGCGCGAAATGGAACGACACGCGAGTCCTGATCTTTACCGAATACGATGACACCAAGCGTTATCTGGTCAGTCGACTGGAAGCAGCGATTGCGGGCAGCCATCGAGCCGAACAGCGCATCCAAATCTTCCACGGCCCGACGCCACCACCGAAGCGTGAGGAAATCAAACAGGCATTCAACACGGATCCTCGCAAGCATCCGCTCCGCATCCTGATCGCCACCGACGCCGCCCGCGAAGGTCTGAACTTGCAGGCTCACTGCCACAACCTGTTCCATTTTGATGTTCCGTGGAATCCGAGCCGCATGGAACAGCGGAACGGCCGAATCGACCGCAAGCTGCAACCCGCGCCGGAAGTCTTCTGTCATTACTTTGTCTACAAGCAACGCCCGGAAGATCGCATCCTTCAGGTACTGGTCCGCAAGACGGAGACGATCAAAGAGGAACTCGGCA
>JBDONA010001112.1:0-1865 GCA_039831575.1 Fuerstiella sp.
GATCGCCTCCAGATTGTATTTCCGTCCTGCGTCGGCAGGCAGGCCCACCAGTGATCGTGAGCGTACCACAGCTTCGATTGCGGTTTGTCAGCTGTCGGGTTTGGCACGTCGACTCGGAAGACCGGCCTGGCGGGTTCCTGTTCCACATCCTGATTCGACTCAACAACCTGGCTGAGCAAAACCAGAGAAATGAACATGCGTGAAGTGTAAATTGCGTACATTCGGCTTGTGACTGCCACTCTCAGGGTTCGACCGACATTCGTTTCTCGGGCAAGCATACTGAGGCACGTCACTGAGGGCCACGTCAACGCTCAGCACGGACAGGCCGGCACAGCGCACTGCACGCGCCTCCACGCAGTTAAAGCAGGGGCAGGCTTCACGGTGTAGTTCGCTACCCCACTCCACAGCCGGACCGCCATGTCCGTCCATTGCACTACGGCTGCTAGCTTGCGGTCGTTCGCACAACTCCGACCAGAACCCCGCGAATCTTAACGTCCGCGGCCGGGTATTTCATGTTTTCCATGTTCTCGTTGGCGGGGATCAGCACCACGGTGTTCTTGTTCTTCCTGAACCGCTTCAAGGTGGCCTCGCCGTCCACCACGGCCACGACCGTGTCACCGGTATTCGCAACTTTTGATTGCCGCACGATCGCTAAATCACCGTCGTTGATTCCGTCCTCAATCATGGAGTTCCCCTTGACCCTCAGCAGAAAATGCTTGTGTGGGTCAAATCTTTTCGCTAGATCGAACGTCTCCACGTTCTCGATCGCCTCAATCGGCACACCCGCCGCCACGTCGCCCAGCACGCGGAACGGCATCGTCTGATGGCCCGATTCGCCCAGCATGAGGTCGACATCCACACCCAGTGCTTCTGCGATGCGGGTTAGAGTCTTCTCACCAATCGGTTCCCTTGCATTCTCCACTTTGGACAAATGGGCGAAGTGGATGCCAACCTTGTCAGCCAGCGCTCTGAGTGAGAGGCCACGTGCCATCCGCGCCTCTCTGATGCGTTCACCAATATGCTTACTCATTTCACCAACCTTAATCGCGACGCCGTTTGTTGAATGACACTTTCCTCAAATGCCGGCAATTCCGCTCGTCGAATCTTATCAGACATGGGAGCGTCAAACGCCAGGCTGCAGGAGCCGTCTCCGGTGTCCATGACCACGATTCGCATTCGTTCATTCACGATGATTTCCTCGCCTTTTCGCCGTTTCAGCACAAGCATCGCACGATTCCTTTCTTGAAGTCATTTTGGCTGCTGCAGTGTTGTCTCACTACACAACTACACATAGTAACGAACGATGACAGTTTGCCAAGAGAAGTTTTTGAAAGTTGTTGGCGCGCACGGAAACTGCACGCGTGTACAGCCCAGGATCCTGGGTTCAAACGTCGTTGCGACACAACACAACGAATCTTGGAAATCCTGGGCAAAGTTTGTTGCTTTCCCAACTGCGGTCTGCGAAGGTGTGTGCACTTGGTGCCGAATCGATTCGAGATTCATTGAGGCGTCGAGTTTTGATGGTGTAATGGGATGGCAATAATTCTCGACTGCTGCAGTTTTGACTACATGAATGTGGCATTCAGGCGCGAATACCCAGGATTATTCCTGTCAGGTGTACTCCCGAAGCCCAACTGAGCCTCACTGAGGCGGCCTATCCTCCGGGATCGAATCATCGGTTCCGTGTGAGGAAGTCACTTTGAATCCGTGCATGCCTGCGGGCTGACGCGCGGACTCTCATCAAGCAGCCGTGTAGCAAAACGGAGAGGGATCGTTGCTGCGCTGAGGGCGAGGGATCGACTCGTTAACTCACCACTTTTCAAGGGGCAGTGCAGTGACCAGCAACCTTCTTACCGTGCGAGAGG
>JBDONA010000162.1:0-7783 GCA_039831575.1 Fuerstiella sp.
CAATGATGATCCCAGAAAAGCAGGAGTTTTCAACGTCCGAAGTGGCGCAGCTGGCTGGCAGTTGCGAGCGAATTATCAACCGGTTCTTTGATGCCAAGCGGCTGCGAGGCTATCGGGATGAACATTTCGAGCGCCGAGTGCCACGGGATGAGGTTCTGCGGTTCTTCCAACGTTATGGAGCAGCGTCCGGAGCGACTCGAAGTGAGGTGAGCGATCGATGAATAGGTTATTCCCAAACAGAATCGTTTGGAGCGAACGGGCCTTCTTCGATGCCTGCTCTGAACCGTGGCCACCATGAGGTCACAGGATCGCACTGCGCAAAGAGAAAGGTCAACAGGTGTAACTGCTGACCTTTTATCTCTAACGCCTTAACGATCCATCATAGACCGCAAGAGCGGCCATTTGTGACACTGCTGACGCCCTGTGGAAAGTTTGTCAGCAGCGGTCGTCATGTTCTAGGCGAACATTCTGAACATCCATTTATGGGTGCAGAGGTTTATATTGTCAAGTGTTAAGACTGAAACGTTCACGCCATTGCAGCCGGAGGACATCGTTCCTGGCGATCCAGCGGCCACTATCTGGAGGTGGTGCCTACGGAATGACTGGGTATTTCACCCGGACTTTAACGGCAATGAGCCGAAGATCGACACGCGATGTGCGTGGGCGATCGTGTCACCGGAAATTACCTTCAAGACGGCCAAGGATGGAATCCTCAGCGAAGAAACTCGGTCAGCCGATATCGTTCTGCTCGACTGCCACTGGGAAACAGACGCCCTCTACGAGGCGTGTTCGTGGCATCAATCATGGATGCCCGCCCTGGGTTTCGGTTATCGAGCAACCCACGATTGAATCTGCGGAAGCAAACTTTGACCAATTAGGCGTGGATTTCCGCGGGTACCACGACTTCGGTTGTGACCGGGCGGAGTATCTGGCCGGTGTGAAGGTCAAAGGAGCTGCGTAATCGGCGGCAGTGCTGTCGTCAGGCCCCGCCGTGTTTTAGTGGTTGACGCGGCGGGGTTTTTCGTAGTGTTCAGTGGAACCGGTTTTCGCATGGCAAGTGTGGTACCGAAAGGGATTCCCGTAATGCCTGCCCAGTGATTGCACATGCCAGCCAAACTCGTCACCCTATAGCCCGAAGGGATCTATGGCACGACAGAAAAAACAACCACTTTCCGTGACTCATCCCGATGTTGCTGCGCAGTGGCACCCCGCGAAAAACGGCAAGTTGGGGCCTAGCGACGTTTTCGCGGGTTCCCACAAGAGAGTTTGGTGGAAGTGCCCAAAGGCTGATGACCACGAATGGTTAACTAAGATTGTTGGTCGGACGCGAAGTAGGACAGGTTGTCCCTGCTGTGGTGGTCGACAAGCTTCTGTCACGAATTCACTCGCCTCACTACATCCTGAAATCGCCGCTGATTGGCATTCAGCTAAGAATGGAGAGCTGACACCTGCAGACGTAGCCTCGGGCTCACATCGGAAAGTCTGGTGGAGTTGCCCTGTTGGGGAAGATCATGAGTGGGAGGCATCAATTGTAAAACGTTGCTCGTCTGGTCGCGGTTGTCCGTACTGCGCCGGGAAGAAGGTTTCAACGACGAATTCGCTTGCATCCTTGTTTCCTGAAATCGCCACTGAATGGCATCCCGTCAAGAACGGAAACGTTACGCCAGAAGACGTTGTTGCGGGGTCAGGAAAAAGATATTGGTGGAAGTGTGCCCACGGAGAGGACCATGAGTGGGACATGGCAATTTGTGATCGCACGAAGAAGCAACAGGGCTGCCCCTGTTGTAGTGGAATGCGTGTTTCCGTCACAAATTCACTTGCGTCGCTATTCCCCGATATTGCCAAGGAATGGCATCCAACAAAGAACGGTGACGTAACACCGGAAGACGTTATTGCCGGATCAAACAAGAAGTTCTGGTGGAAATGTGCAAAGGCTGAAGATCATGAGTGGGAGTCCACGCTGGGGAATCGTACCGGTAACCAAAGCGGCTGCCCCTGTTGTAGTGGAATGCGTGTTTCCGTCACAAATTCACTTGCGTCGCTATTCCCCGATATTGCCAAGGAATGGCATCCAACAAAGAATGGTGACGTCACACCGGAAGATGTTGTCGCCGGGTCGAACAAGAAGTTCTGGTGGAAGTGCCCAAAGGGCGAAGACCATGAGTGGGAGGCTGGGCCAAATGCCCGAACGGGCAGCCAAAGCGGCTGCCCCTGTTGTAGAGGACTTCGCGTTTCCGTCACAAATTCACTTGCGTCGCTGTTTCCTGAAATCGCTGAGGAGTGGCATCCAACGAAGAATGGTGAAGTGACACCGGAAGATGTTGTCGCCGGGTCGAATAAGATGTTTTGGTGGAAGTGTGCGAAGGCAGAAGATCACGAGTGGGAAGCTGACCCAAATGCCCGAACGGGCAGCCAAAGCGGCTGCCCCTGTTGTAGTGGACTTCGCGTTTCCGTCACAAATTCACTTGCGTCGCTGTTTCCTGAAATCGCTAAGGAGTGGCATCCAACGAAGAATGGTGAAGTGACACCGGAAGACGTTGTCGCCGGGTCAAGCAAGAAGTTCTGGTGGAAATGTCCAAAGGGCGTAGACCATGAGTGGGAGGCAACGCTAGGTAGTCGGACACATGGTGGAAACGGCTGTCCCTGTTGTAGTGGCCGTCGCCTTTCAAGGACAAATTCACTCGCATCTCTGTTCCCTGAAATCGCCGCTGATTGGCACCCAACTAAGAACAGGGAATTGACACCTGCGGATATTGTATCAGGTTCTAATCGGAGAGTCTGGTGGAGGTGCCCTGTTGGCGAAGACCATGAGTGGGAGGCCGTTATCGCTCAACGCACGAGCGGAGGATTTGGATGCCCGGTCTGTAATTCCGGATGGACTATGGAGAATGTTCGGCGGTTCGTGCGATCCTTATTAAAACAGGACCTGTTATTCACCCTCTCACCCGCTGAACTGTTCTTGCTGTCCCAACAAAATGGACTCAGCGCGAAAAGCCAACGACGTTCAGAGTTTGCGAAAGCACTGACTTCAGGGCGACTGTCACCGGACGATTTGCAAGAATTTGCGAACGCAGATGCCGGTTCAAAACTCGAAACTTTGTTCGGTGACCTATCAGCGGAAGAGCTCACCGAGGGGGCGACGAATGATCTGTTGGACGAGCATGTGGACGTTGAAGTCGTGTCCAGTGACATCGACTTAGATGCCGAACAGCAGTTGCCTGAAGTTTCTGCCGGTGCGACTCTGGATTCGTTGGAGTCCGATCTATGGTCAACGGCCGATGAGGAAGCTGTCGATTTCCTCATTGCCAGTGGCATCGCAAAACTGTGGAAACGAGCATACGATCCAGATCATCTGAACGACGTGAAGGATGAAACTGAAACGCATCGCGAAATCGAATACTCTGAACGTGTGCGATCGCAGTTTCGTGATGAGTTGGACGCTGCCGAGTCTTTACCCATTCCTGATGGTTACAAATTCCAGATTGATGGCGAACCGATAATCCCCAACTTAATGCAGCGCCATGTTGCGGCACAGGTGAGGGACCGGCGACGTGTCGGGAACTGGTCAGGGACAGGTGCCGGGAAAACACTGTCGGCCGTCCTGGCATCAAGGGTCGTCGATGCCGACTTGACCGTAATCCTGTGCCCCAATGCCGTCATCCACAACGGCTGGACCGACACGATCTTAAATGCCTTTCCAACGGCACGGCTCGCCACAAAAACCCTTGCGCCCGATTGGCCGTCCGGTGACGGTCCCCGCTACCTGATACTCAACTACGAAACGCTGCAGCAGCCCACGTCAGAACCGCGACTCGCAGAATTTCTGAAGGCGAATCGGGTTGATTGTGTCGTCGTGGATGAAATCCATTATGCAAAGCAACGTACCGAGGAAGCATCAAGACGTCGTCGCCTTACAACAGCACTTTGTGCGGGCGCTGCGGAAACGAACCCGCAGTTGGCAGTTCTGGGAATGTCCGCCACACCAGTGATCAATAATTTACGTGAAGGTGTGTCGATGGTTGAGCTTATTTCCGGCGTCGAACATAGTGATCTACAGACTGTCGCAACAGTCAATAATTGCATGAAGATCCATCAGCGGCTCGTTCGGCTCGGCACTCGTTGGATGCCGCCGTATCCTGAGTTTGGCAAGCAGAATCCACGGGTCGACGTATCGCATGTGGTTGACGAGATTCGGGCGTTGCCGAAGGGGAGTTCGGGACTGCTCAACCTGGAGCAGATTCTTGTAGAACAAAAACTCGACTGTATTCTGGAGCACGTCGAAGACGGGACGCTGATCTACAGTGAATACGTCGACGGAATCGTCCCGGCACTAACAAAGGCGTTAATCGACGCTGGCTGGAAAGTGGGACGTTACACGGGACAGGACAAGACTGGACTCGCCCCGTTCCTCAAGGGCGAACTCAATGTGTTGATTGGGTCCAGTTCTGTCGGCACGGGCGTGGACGGACTCCAGCACCGGGCTCGGAAGTTAATCATCGCCTGTCCTCCGTGGACTGCTGCAGCCTATGAACAACTGGTTGGCCGTCTCGTTCGACAGGGGCAGCAACAGCCAGTCGAAGTTGTCTTCCCGATCACATTCGCCGAAGTGAACGGCGAAGAATGGTCGTGGTGTCAGTCTCGTCTCAACCGCATTGAGTACAAAAAAAGCATCGCGGACGCTGCCGTAGACGGAATTGTACCGACAGGTCATCTTCGGTCACCGGCTCAGGCTTTCAAGGACGCTGTTGGCTGGCTGGAGCGACTGGACGGTGGTGAAGTCAGTGAAATCAAGCGGGCACGCATCGTGGTCCCACTGTCTGACGAACCTGTCGAAGTCGAACGGCGTGTCGCTAGATACGGCGACTTCTCTGTGATGAACAACCGATGGAATTCGACGGGGTCAGGAAAGCTACACAGTCGATTGCACGAGGATCCGACCGAATGGTCGAACTATCACACGCTATACCGGGAGGCACGAGCGGAATGGACAGTAGTGCCATTCGAGAAGATTGGGGACTGGATCAACCAGCTTCCTAAGAACCGGACAATCGGCGATTTCGGTTGCGGAGAAGACCTGCTCGGTCAACGGCTACGTGAGGACGGATACTTAGTCCATTCATTCGACCATGTAGCAATTTCTGATGACGTGGTGCGCTGCGACATAGGTGACGGCGTACCACTTGACGACAGCGAAATTGACGTCGCTGTGTTCTCTCTGTCCATGATGGGCGCAACTTCTGGCGACTATCTGCGTGAAGCGGCCCGAACGTTAGTGTTCGATGGACGCCTGATTATCTGCGAGGCGAGTAGCCGACTTCCAGAGGACGACGAGATCCGAACCCGACTGGAACAGCTTGGGTTCCACGTCACCGACATCAGCCACGATGCCCAGTTCACGTTCATTCAAGCGATTCGGACAGATCGCGAACCGGAGACTGAGGTAGCGCTGGTTTGAAGAATTCCCTTAGGGCGTGCCGCTTACACGAAATGACCATTAAGTGAGTGGCCGACCGCGAGGAGCTTCAGTCGGACTGCCTGATTCTCCGGAAGCACAAAGTCATGAGCCCACTTTTGATCGAAATTGTGCACGTTTCCGCGAGGATCTGTGTACGTGAAGGCCTTGATGCGTATGCCACCGCGATCTTCGTCGAACGCTGCTGACATTGTCGACTTTACCAAGCTGTTGTGCTTTGTTGTGTTCACATATCCAACAAGATACCTGAACTCAGGTGAATCAACGACTTCTTGAATCAGTGCTGCGGTGGTTGAGTATTGTGGTAGCAAGTTCAACGTACGAACGACAGAGTGCAAGTTGAGCCGATTGGTTGCAGGTGGGTTTGGAGCGGTGTCAAGTTTACATGCCCAATAGACAACGTGACACATAATGTCACAGAGTGAGTGCAGAGCCTGGGCCGACGCGATAACGTGGGCCTCAGCCTTGAATTTAGCAAATCGCAACTCTTGTCCGGCTTCGCCGGGTGCGGCGGCGATAAGCACAGCCTTGCCAGCGGCTACCGAGGGGGGATCGTCTTCGGTGATACCCTCGACTTCGGCCACAGCGTCTTTGAGCAACTCTTCGGCAGCGCAGGCGTGATAGTAAGCCATCTCGCTCTTCCAAATGAGCGACTGAAGTGGCTCGTGGATCGCATCGGCGTGCAGGTCGCCATGGGCATTTCGGACTGCGTCTTCGAGTTGTTCTAGTTCCCACTTCATTTGACAGCATTCTTGCGGTACAGCGCCGCCGTTCACCGAGTCGCGGCGAAAGCCGTTCCTATGCAATAGCCGCGCGGCCCGCGACTCCGGTGCAACCGATCGTTATGTGGCATTTGCGATTGTCGCCCGCAACTCGGGGAATCGGCTCTTGACCAAGTCAAGCCAATGAGCAATCTGAACCACGCGTACATATCGTTTGTCTGGGAACCACGCGCTTTGGATACCAAAGAGAAATGCTGAGTCGGTTGACCACACTTCGTCAGTATCAAACCCTTGATCCCATAGCCCGCCACCGCTCATGCCTTGGGGGTTCGGCAATTCAACAGGTTCGCCAGTATCCGTGCGATGAGTTTCTGTCGTGCCACTGGGATAGTGCATCATTATATCAATGGACTGGTCAAGCGGCGGTATGGCATCAGGGCAAACGCACACTAAACCGTTGGTATGCCAAGGACTTGCGCTAGGTAGTTGATGTTCCATCCGGCAGGGGCAGCGGGTCTTGTTACTGTGTTACAACATTCCTCTGGCGGATTGGCTGCGGTCGAGGGTTGAGAACGAGGGGCTATCTGTTGACGTATTTCACTTTCACGGTCTGTGTCAACATCTGGCAGAGTCTGCGGGACTGAGTTTCAATGTACCGACGGACAGCGAGCTGCTCACGGAGTTCTACGACCATGAAGCGCCTGATCTGTTCTCACAGGCAGTCAGTTGCGGTGCTGGACCCAGGTACGACGCGGTAATCGTGGACGAAGGGCAGGACTTCATTGCGGAATGGTGGCTTCCGATAGAAGATCTGATCGCCGAAAAACGCTCGGGCACGATGTATATTTTTTACGACCCGGAACAGAACATATTCCAGCGAGACTTTGGGTTTCTTGTAGACGAGGCGAAGCTGACGCTCGACAGAAACTGTCGGAACACAAATCAAATCGCGAAGTACGTGAGAACTTTGACTGCCACTGAAATGGAGTCTGCTGAATTCAGTGTGGAAGGCTTCGCTCCACAAGAATATGTTTTGGGATCCGTAGAAGAGGAACTTGCGACGGCCGAGACTATCATCAGTGATGTTGTACGCAAAAAGGGTCTGTCACCAGACCGCGTCGTCATCGTTGGTAGACACAGGTATAAAAACTCACCATATGGTAACTGTGCAGACCTGGCGGGGATTCGACTGACGGATGAGTCCTGCGGAGACAGTGATTCGAACGCAATTCGTTATGCCACGATTTTCCGATTCAAGGGCCTCGAGGCGGACTGCGTCATCTTGTCGGGATTCCGTCGGCCGGCAGATGATCGTTCTAATTGCGAACTCTACTGCGCCGCCAGCCGGGCAAAACTGATGTTGTACGTTCTGCATCGTGAAACGCCGGTGGGAAACAACAGCTCACACAAGCTGAGATGATACAGGTGAGTTGGCACCGTTCAGCCTTTCCGTTTCACCAACCGGTGACGTCCATCAACGTTCGGTCCAGGCGAGCTGGATACAGGTGCTTGCCATTGCCGTCCGGTTCAAGCCATGCGATCAGTTTGAGAATCTTGCCGTCGGGGCTCGAGGGCGTCAATGCATCCG
>JBDONA010000836.1:0-31990 GCA_039831575.1 Fuerstiella sp.
CGAGGCGGGAAGGCCGCACGCCCGCTCTGGCGTATCGGTTGCTCACCAGTGCGTCGCAGGTCACATTAAGAATCAGTGAAAGTGAGGCGTTTTTTGCAGTTGCCCCCCATATCAACTTTGCCACCGAACAGGACAACGTGCTGCTGAAGGCGCGCTTTTCCGTCAATATGGTTCGAGGATCGCTGAATCAGCTGGAAATCGTCTGGCCCAATTACGTTCAGGATGGCTGGCAGATTCTGGACGGTTCCACGTCGCTGATTTCTGAATTCGGACCGACGTTTGTGTCGGGATTTGCTTCGAGCGATGACGCAAATAGGTACACCCTTGTATTTCAGGAGCGACAATCGGGCCAGTTTGAAATCGAAGTACAGGCCTTTCGTGATCTGGCAGGCTTCAAGGACGGCGAAGGACTGATGTTTCTTCCCGATATCGTTTCATCGGCACGACACTCCACGATCGTTTCGCTGGTCGAGTCCGATGCGTATTCCATGTTTATCAGTCCGCAGAATGAACAGGCAGCATTTCCAGCGCTACCGTCCAATCGATGGCCGGAGGAACTGCAGAATCAGTTGCGCCCTGTCGCAGCATGGTTACTTGACACCCCTGAAGAGGCCGTGCGATTACACATCACGCCACAAAAACCGGAACTTCGAATTTCGCTGCTGACTTCCATTTCCGTCGCCAACGAGAGCCTGCACATTCATGAAGTCCTGTCCTATGACGTCCGCTTCCGCGATCTTTCAGATATCAAACTGCGATTGCCGGACGTTGTGCCGACGGTACGCTTGAGCGGTGTTGAAGAACCACTGGCACCGTCCCAAACCGAAGACGGAGTCGTGACATACGGCCTGCCCAAAGCGATGCGCGGAAAGTTTGATCTGACAATTGACTACAACTGGTTGCCCACGGAATTTGGCAGCACCAGTGAACGTCAGGTTGTGCACCTCCCGCTTGTCCTGCCCGCGTCGTCTGGTGAGTTGCTGGAGCAAACGACCGTTGCGACGAATATTCCGCAAACACTTGTGCTGACCGGGCCTGAACCCTGGTCCCCCGTTTACTCAGAACTGTTCACGGCGGCATGGCGTTCCGAATCTGTTCCGGACACATTGCCGATTCTGCTTAAGCAGCCACTCACAACACGTTCAGAAAAGACTCCGAAGTTCATGGTGGCGACAACCATTTTCCAGGCCCCCGACGCCCTGATCACGAAGGTTACGGCTGTCTTCAATCAACCTTCTGACACCGTCTGGTTCGTCGTCGACAAAAACGTAACCCCGCTTCAGGGCACAATGAATAATAAGCCGGCGACGGTGAAGTGCCTGTTCCCTCTGGATGATACCAAGCAATGGGTTCAGTTGCGGGCTCCGAATGATGCAGCGCTGGACTTTCCGGCAACAGTTACATTGATGGTCCGGCACGTTGTCGAAAATACGGATTTCCTGTCTCTGAGTGATGTGAATATGCCGTACATCGCCGGACATGCGGACTGCAACGCAGTCTGGATTCTGCGACAAACGGAAGGTCACTCGCTGGTCGGGCTCGACAGCACGATGACTGCTCTTCACAGCACCAATGCCTCCCGAATATTTCCGGGTCCGGCTACTGATGTCATCACGGCGACGTCGACGATTCTGTCACCATACGAGCAGTCCGTGCGTGACAAAGTTGCCGAATTGATGGCCGGCTCCATGGAACCAAACGACCGTCATGTAATCCTTGCGGGATCTGTCGGAGGAACAAAGCGACTATTGACAGTCACCAGCAGCGCAGTGCTTCTGGCAGCTGCTCTGCTGTGTGTGTTGCTCTATTTCCTGTTGCTCAGACTTCGTAATGTACCGTTAACAACTATCCTGATATGTCTGGCGGTTGCTGTGGCCGCCATCGTTTCACTGACGCCTGTAGCGTTGCACGGTATCATGCTGAACCTCGTGCCGATGTGCGTGATCGCCGTCATTGCAGCCGCAATTCAGCGATTCGTCGGCAGAAGTCGGTCTCCCTTCCAGAGCATTTCCGCCGCCGACGGTAGTACCATATTTACGATTGAGAAACCGTCGTTTGAAGAAGAACAGGGGTCAGTCCAGGTCAGTCATTCTTCAACCCCGTCTTCAAAACTCAGTGTCACTTGATTTCGGCGTTCTGCCGAATCGTTGCCCTCACATGTCACGTTCTGTTTTTATCGGATCCTTGTTACTGCTGGCCCCGCTCGCCGGTGCCCAGCCATCTGTCCCTGCGCCGACAGATTTAGTGATTCCGGCCAACGACGAATCGGTCAGGGTCATCGACCCAGCCGAGTTCGGTCAGCTACCGGATAAGAATCGGTTTGCTCCTGTGCCTCGGGAACAGCTTCCTGAATTACTGCGACTCAGGCATGAACTTTCACTGCAGCCAGAGCCAGCGTCGCCGATCAGAAAGGCTGAGCTTTCCGCAACTCTGGAGGGAAAGAACCTTCGACACGGTCGGATTCAGCTGCAACTTTATCTTCCGTCATCTGCGTCACGGCAACATACGCCACTCAAAATCACCACGACAAATCTGCAGAATCTGGAACTTCGTTCGGCAGGACATCGCGTCGTCATCGCCAGCGACTACATGGGCAATCTGGCCGTTCTGAACAACACGAAAGACGTGCTGGATGGGACATGGACAGCACAAGGAAAAATGATCGGTGAGGATCTGGTATTTCAACTGGTGTTGCCAACGGCATCAGTCTGTCAGTTCACGCTGACGACCAATCCTGAGATTCATGTCGCCAGTCCCGACGCCCTGGTGGTGCCGCAGACTCCTCAGCAGGGAAAGAACGTCTGGGAACTTCATCCGCGTTTTCCGGGTGCATTGACGATCAAATGTTCCCACGACAAGAACTCTGACAGCAAAGAAACGGTCGCCATCGACGCTGTGGCCAGCATTCGAACGGGAGCCGATACAGCAGATGCAGAATGGATGGTCACGCTCCCATCCAGCCTGAGCAACGCGATGGTCGTGCTTGGCCTGGACGCATCGTGTACGGTCACACAAGTCGATCTGAGCACCGGGCGACCATTGCAGTTCGATTCGCAATTACAATCAGAACATACTGAAGTTCGAATTCAATTGCCAACACTCGCGGCGAGTTCGGCGATCAGAATCCAGGGACGTTTCGTCACCGGAATTGACACGGAGGTGCGACTGCCCGTTCTGTCGCCGAAAGCCTGGATCATTGACTCCACGACAAACGATCTGGCACTGAAATCCTCCTCCGTGCGTATCAGTATTCCTCCCGAAGTTGACGTGCGAAGCCTGAGTCTTAACGGGCTTCAGGAAAAGGATGTTGCCTATCAGGCAGACGGCAGTCAAAGACTGGATCTCACACAATTTTCGAAGCATGCATCCGCCAGTATCCGCCTGTCGGTTTCTCGGGCTGTCGTGACTGATGCCATGTTCATGAGAGCTGACTCAACAGCGAAGGAAGCCACCGCTTATATCCATGTCGACGTTGTCTCTGGATTCCTGAGCGAAGTGACGTGGACGATGCCGGCATCCTGGCGAGTCACCGGCGTCCATGAAGCGGACTCGGACCAGCCACTTCTGTTTCAGATGGCGGACGACAAATCAAGTCCAGCGCAGTCCCGTATCACGGCATATCTCAGAACTCCGCTCACCCCGCTGCCGCCCGACAGCAGTCAAACGCTGATCGTCAGTCTTCGATCCACTGGGAGTGTGTTTTCGAAGCAATGGCTGACACCACGTCTGCAGAATCCTGACTACAGCAGAGGGCCGGAACTGCAATCGACAACAGCTGGAACTGTTGACCCTGCGGCAATCGATGCCGGGGCCGCCTCACTGACCGTTGACGACGTCGCAAAACTGCTGCCGTGGCTCCCAACAGATGTGTTGGAATCTATCGTCAATGCCCGACACATGAACTCAGCGATCGATTCGCTGCCAGTAATGCGGTCGACGATTGGACCAATGTCAGCGACAATCAACTACACTGTGGCCATGGAACGGGGTTCTGTCCGGGAGACACTTCGGGTCCGGCTGAACTCAACCGACCCGTTACCGAAGAGAATTCCGTTGCAGGTGACACCGGGCGTCGAACTACAGATTTCCGACGAGTCAGTCACGCAGCCAGCCCCGACTCTGACGCGGCAGAATACCGGAGGGACCGACGAGGTTGTTCTTGAGATTCCGGCCGGAGTAGACACCACCAATACTCTTGACATCCTGCTTGTCTCGTTGCGTCCGCTGACCGCTGAGATGCCGGCCGCGCTGATTTCTTTTCCAACCGCCGACCACGCCGTTGGCTCATTGCAACCACCACAGGTTGAATCAAACCTGGCGCTCTCCGTAACACAGGGAGACGTAACGGTTGACGTTGGCGAGCCGATTCCCTACCCCACGGATCCGTTCACCAGCAAAAGGGTAATTCGCAACCTGGCCCAGCGTAGTCCAGGGCAGGAGGTCTCCGGGCTGGCCATAGCGTTGGTCAGCCGGAAGGACAACCATTTTTCGGTTGAGATAGCCCACCGCCTTCTGGTGCGCAGCGTTGGGAACCGCAGCGACCTTGTGATCCAACAGTCAATGCCAGGCGTGTTTGTTGTCTTCGTCGACGGTCAGCCGGCTTTCCCCGACCGGACGCAAGACAGCTATAAGATCGCACTGCCAACCGATCGTGAGCATGCGGTTGTTGACGTCTATCTGGCGTGCGAATTGCCTGACATACAGCAGGAGGATAACGTGCTGCGCCTGCCGATGCTGGCTTTCCCCGATGCTGATTCCGATGATATCACGTGTTCAGTTCTGCCACCCCGGCAGCATGCCCTGACGCTCACGGACAGTCCTCCGGGCCGTGATCCCAGATCCGCGGAATTCATCAGCCGGACTCTGACGCACCGTTACTCGCAGCAGACCAACACGGAACTGTCAAACAGGTTTCGGCCGATGTTGACCCGGTGCCAACTTCGAATGTCAGTGACGGACTCTGTCACCGTCGTGGACAGCAGACAAAATTTGAATTCGGTGGCCCTGCATTTCGAGGAAACAGAATTCCGCCTCCCGCAAACGATCATGCTGGCTTTTGTCGCATTCCTTGCCTGGCTGGCGGTAAGACGAATGTTTGGCGTGCCGTTCCGTCTCGTCGGAGCAGTGCTGTTGATCGTCCTTGCCGCGTATTACCTGGGCGGATTCAGTTCAGACATCGTCCTGTATGGCCTGTCCATCGGTACATTGTGTTTTGTTGCAGTCACTGTCGGCCGCAGGATCAGCGAACGTCTGTTTCACCGGCCACTGACAGGGCCGCCGGATTCTCAATTGCGTTCATCCGCGGCATTACTGCTGCTGTGTCTGACTCTTGCTTCAAATGCCGCTGCCGCTGATGAGGCGCACGAACAAATACTGATTCCCACTCAGAAAGATAAGGCATTCCCATACGTCTACGTCGATCGCGAGCTGCTGTCCCGACTCAATTCGGTAAGATCGCAGCTAAGCACAACGGCATACGTCATTCAGACTGATTTGAAAATCGAAGTCGAAGCAACGGATTCAGTCACGGCCACTGTTCAATGTCTCGTGGCGTCACCTCCGCACAGCACGTCCCGGCTGAACATTCCGTTCGACGGTGTAACGCTTGTGGACTGTACGCTGGACGGCATGAGGGTCTTCCCCTCAGTTGAGCAACCGGACAACGGACAAGTTGAAATTCCGCAGCGTTCACTCCTTCCACCGGCTCCACTTGGATCGCCTTCGACAAGTCCGTCAACGCAGGGGCGAGATACTCTGGCGGGATGGGACCTGAGAACGATTCGCTACTCCGTTCGGTGTACACGCGAGTTGTTAACCGCCACGAACTTTCGCGTCAACATCTCTCACAGCCGTTCCCCGGTCACACGGGTCAGCCTTTCAGATCCGCATCAACTTGTTTCTGACGCCACACATGAAGACGTATCGGGCTCCGCCATACCAAAGGTGGAAGACCATCTATTCATCTTTCCGGCCGTGTATAATAGTGAACGCACGGTCGTTAGTGTGCAGCTTCGGTCGTCTGCGGAGACACCCGTCATTGCCAGCCAGTCAACCAGCGTTGTCTGTGCCGTCGAAATTTCACCGATACAACTGCGACTTAGCTGTGACTATTCGGTCGTTGAAAAAGGAGGACGGTCTACCGCCGTCGATCTGGGTATCGCTCAGGACTACCAGATAACGCGTGTCGAGTCGCTGGCCGGAGAAGTACTGCCCTGGTCTATCAACGGTGATAAGCTAACTGTCGTCGTCGCAGCCGATGATGAGGGACTCCAGCGCTTCGTCGTACAGCAGGTTCAGGAATCGACAATCAGTCTGCACCACTCGATACCGATCGGCGCCATAACCACAGTAAATAATCGCCCCGCAGACGATGTTATCATTGCTGCCGGCACGCCGGACGAGTTTCTCATCTCCTCAATTCGCTCACCAAATACGGAACTTCACGAACCTGTGCAGGACAGACGACGACAGATTGCCGAACGTCTGAGGAATTCAAAGTGGATCGTTACCGTCCCCGGGAAGGTCGCTCGGGTGGACATCGAAATCGCGGCACGCACGACAGCCAGAGAGGCAGAACTTGCCCAGAACGTTGTCGTTTCCGACACTCGTCTTGACTGGACGGCGCAATGCCGGATTCAGGTGGTTGACAATCCCGCGTTCCGCCAGACATTCATCGTGTCTCCCAACGTCCGAATCAAAGACGTTTCTGCATCAGTCGGCGCCACCGCCAGGCTGCAGTCATGGACCAGAGACGATGAATCTGTCGTGGTGTCGTTCCGCGAGGCAACCCGAGGGATGGTCATCGTGGACTTCACGGGAGATGTATTGCGCAAACCTGGGCAGCCGACGGCACTGCCTGTGTTTGCCCTGCCGGATTCCGTTGCAACTCTGAAGTCGACTCTTGTGATGTCCTCCAATGCAACGTCGGAAACTTTCATCAAGGACCTGCGAAGTGCAGTGCCACTGACCGGGATTGATATTGCCCGTTATGTACTTTCCGAAACACCGTTGCAGACGACATTGACCGACGATTCCCGCCCCCCCATTCTTCGCCCCAACGAAGACAGGATTCTGCACGCCGAAATCGTGGCAATTCTTCACAGCGTGGCCGGAAAAACCCTGGTCACGGAGTTTATTTCGCTGAAACCACAACACTCTCGATTTGATATTCACTGTCGACCTCCTGCTGGAATGCAAGCTGACAGCCTGACCGTTGCCGTTGACGGGCAGCCCTCGCCGCTGACGATTGAGGGCGACGGAGTTGTCATCGCGCGTGAGACAACTGCCGAACGCACCGTGCTGATTGTTTCTGACGTACTCGCACCGGCGCGTGACGGCCTGCTCACAGCGGCCCTGCCTGTTTTTGAGGCGGACCTGAAGATAACTTCCTGCGAAGTTTTTGATGCACGCGGCCTGCTGTCGGCTGGTGACGTCCCTGAAAACGTTCCACCATGGGTCGCCGAAGCTTCTGATGTGCAGGGGCTTCTGTCGATACCGACGAAACTTCATAAGCCTCGGTGTGATGCAGCCGAATCGGAGAATCTGATCAGGGTATACCTTGCTGAACAGCAAAGAACCCCACGACCGTTGAGTCCCGCCAGCGGAGTGGCGTATGTTCATGCGCTGCACGACGTACAGATAAATGACACAACCACCATCGGCCGGTCAGAACTCCTGGTCTTTGCGACGCGCCCAAATGCAACGATCGAACTGGATGTGCCTGTTCAGACTCGGGTCGTCGATGTGAAGCACAACGGTGTCCCGGTTCCGTTTTCCGTGACAGACAACACCATCCACCTGCATGCTACGGCGCAGGTTGGCCGCTTCGAAATCCAGTGGCGTTGCCAATCCGTATCGGCAATGTTTCAACACGAGTTCCTGCTGCCATCTGTCACTGCTCCGCAACAGCGCAATCTGGTCAGACTGGCAGCAGCCGAAGATACACTTTGGTGGACAACGAACAACAACACAAAAGTCAGGGATCAGTGGTACGCTGACAGTCAGGCGTCCGTGGCCCAGGGATTCTTACGTATCGAACAATCGACAGAGGTCCGGAATGGCACCGTACCGGAGAATCTGCCGCCGACCATTTCGGGGTCCGATTGGCAGCAGCTGGCAGTCGCTTCCAGAGAGGCAGCCGAATCACTGTTGCAGACCGGCTTCAGACATTCGCCCTCATCAGACTACCGATATCTCTCAACGCGCATCAGTCCGGAAGTTGCAGTCACGCTGGTGACGACCCCCCGGACAATAAGTCTGATGGTTGGACTGTGTGCAATTGTGATGATTGCCGTATCGCCTGGTCGGCGCAGGCGGAATGCCAAAACGAAACAGCACCAGCCCGATGAGGAGTCGTCGCACGCTGTGTGAACTGCCTTCTCCCGAATCAATCATTCGATCAATGACCTGATTCGCAAGGTATGCCATCGCGACTCCGAATCCACTGATTCCGCCACATTCGTGCTCAATCAATGCCGATGTGTTGCACAGCTCATCGGACCGGTTACGATCGGATCAGACTCCCGTGCAACTCGGGACAGGACAGCCAGAGGGAACACATTCATCATTGCTTTCCTATGCATCCCCGCCCCGTACCCAAACGACTACCAACCACAATTTTATTGGAACGCTAATCATGAGCATTGAAGCTCGTATCCAGGAACTTGGCCTCACACTTCCCACAGCGCCCGCCGCAGCTGGTACGTATAGCCCCGTGTTGATTATTGACAAAATGGCGTATGTGTCCGGGCAGGGGCCCATGGGACAGGACGGTACACTTCTGCGAGGTCGTGTGGGGGATGACCTGACTGAAGAGGAAGGCATTTTTGCGGCCCGAACTGTCGCACTTACAATGCTGGCAACGATTAAGGCTCAACTGGGCAGCCTTGACCGAGTCAAGCGGATCGTCAAAGTTCTGGGTATGGTCAACAGCACAGCCGATTTTCAAAATCACCCCAAAGTGATCAACGGCTTCAGCGATCTGATGGTCGAAATCTGGGGCGAAGAAGGCCGCGCCGCCCGCAGCGCCGTCGGCATGGGGTCTCTGCCGGGAAATATCACCGTGGAAATCGAAGCAATTCTGGAGCTCACTGAATAGTGCATGTCGCACGGACATGTCGCGGGGCCGGCGAACAATTTCGCAGCTGAACGATGGCGAACATCGCGACACTCCGTTGAAGCTCGGTCTGGAACAGCCCGACCCGCGGCCATGGTGATTTCGTTCCGGCGGAACGCCAGCTCGCTGGGGCTCCATGTGTACTCACGCCGGGGTCCTGGGCGACCTATTTCTCATCACGGATTCTGATGTCGAATCGTCCGTCTGAGTCGGCGGCGGCTCGAAACATGCCGGGGCTGGTGTAGACCCATTCAATGTTGCCGTGCAGATCGACAGCGATCACACCGCCGTCACCCCTATTCAGCCGCTCGTGCAGAACATATTCGGCCGACTGCTTCAACGTCCAGCTGCGATGTCGCATCAATTGTGAAATCTGGGCAGCCACGGTGTGCCGAATGAACTGTTCACCCGTACCCGTTGCGGAAACAGCGCAGGTTTCGTTGTCGGCGTAGGTTCCGGCTCCCAGAATCGGACTGTCGCCCACCCGACCAAATTTCTTATTCGTCAGTCCGCCCGTGGATGTCCCTGCAGCCAGGTTGCCGTGCGCATCCAGGGCGACGCAGCCAACGGTTCCGTATTGCCACGGCCGCGCTGTGCTGATGCGAGTGACCGGCTTATTCGCTTCGCGTTCACGAACACGATTCCAGCTCTCACGTCGCCGTTCTGTTGAGAAGTACGCATTGCTGACGCGGTCCACCTTCTGTTCTGTGGCAAACTGTTCGGCACCAGGCCCCGCCAGCAGCACGTGGCGAGTTTTGTCCATCACTCGGCGAGCCAGACCGATGGGATTCTTGACCGTTGTGACGCCCGCCACGGCTCCGCCGTCCAGCGTGCGTCCGTCCATAATTGACGAATCCAGTTCGTGGCCTCCGGCACTGTTGAAGACGGCTCCTTTTCCTGCATTGAACAACGGGTTGTCTTCCAGAATTCGGATCGTGGCCTCGACGGCGTCCAGGCTCGTGCCGCCGGCCTCGACGATCGATTTGCCCTTTTCCAAAGCTGCACGAAGCCCGTCCCGCCAAGCCTGAACAGTTTCGGCAGAAGCATCCGCCGCTACAGTCCCGGCACCACCATGTACAACAATGGCCCACTTCTTGCGCTGCGGTCTGGCGGTGTCGCCCGTCAGATCGAACTCCTCGCCGTGTTCAAGGCTGCGAATTGCCAGCGGTCGTCCGGATTCCGGCACAGTGACCACCGTCACATACGATGCTCCAACAACTTTTGCACGATTGCCGGTCACGATCACGGCTGTTGACTCGTCAATGCCGATTCCCATTCGATCGGGATGCTGACTGACCGCTTCGATCAGACGATTCATCCGGCTTCGTTGCAGAAAGTGCTGATCAATGATCGTGTTCGGAAGCAGATCGAGTCCGCGAGTGATCCGGGGCACGGGGTTGCCACCCGCGATCATGACACCGGATTGAATCGCCGCGCCGGCTGAGCTACCTCCAATCACACCTCCACGTTTCAGCAGCGCCTGCAGTTCAGACTGAACCTTCGTGCCGACATAGGCTGCAGCAAGTCGCGACTGCTGACCGCCACCGATCCACACGGCCGTCGCGTCGCGCAAAGGTGCCACGAAAGCGTCTTCATCTGCCTGATCAGAGTCACGTGTATGCAGCAGAATCGTGTTGCCAATTCCGCGTTCGCGCCACAATTCCGCAATGTTGTCGGCGTCCGGAATTCTGCTATCCGAAGACGCCGTGGGGATGACCACAAGTCGGGCATCCTGACCACCGGCAAGTTCAGCAAACCGACTGACAATTTCGTCCGTCAGCTGGCCACCACCAACCACGACCAACACCCCCTGTCCTGGCTCGGCAGCCTGTGATACGTCAGAGACCAACAGAGCCACAATGACTCCGAACAACACGCCCGAGACACACGCTGATCGACGAATTAACATGCCTGACTTTCTGTTGCCGAAATTGCACTGAAAGAACAACGGGACAGCATACCAATAATCACTTTAAAACGTGACGCCGTGGATTTTTGGGCTGTTAATCTGCCGGGGCTCACGCCACTCTGACATGCGAACTCATTTCTCAACACCGTACGACCGTGAAGTCAAGTTTGGCAACGATGAAGATCAGCTTTGCTTTTCTGAGCCGTTTCACGCATGATCTGAGATACCGCCTCTCCAGAAACCAGCACTTTGAGTCTGTAGAACATGCCAACATACGTTTACGAAATCATCCGCTCGGACGGTGAACCGGGAGTGCAGTTTGAGGTTGATCAGCCGATTAAGGACCCTGCGTTCACAAAACATCCGGAAACCGGTGAACCGGTGCAGCGAGTGATACAGCCGGTGTTCATGGGAGGCACATGGACGGAATCATCGATGAGTCGTCGGATGAAGGACGACAAAAAACTCGACCGACTCGGCCTCACGAAGTATGTCAAAGCCGGCGACGGCGTTTATGAAAAACGCTCGGGCAAGGGACCGGATCTGATTTCGCGGGACCAGGCTGTCAAAGGCAGCGACTTCAAGCACCTCGATTGAATCACTCGCCATACGCCAAGGGTGTCGCATACAAACAAGGCCACGTTCAGAACGAGCGTTCCCAGTCGGCGAAAGTCGCCACAAGGTCCTGGACCGTCGACGAATGTTGCGTTGCCAGATTCAGAGTTTCCGCCCGGTCATTCGCAAGGTTGAACAACTGCCACGGCTGTTCAGGATCTGACCGCACGATCTTCCAATCGCCCCGGCGAACAGCAGCGTGCTTGCGGAACTTGAAGTAGAACGAATCGTGCGGCGACTTCGCTCCGTCGGTCAGCAGTGGTAGTGGATTCCTGCCGTCGCAGACAACACCGTCCGGCAGATCGGCGTCCGCCAGTTCAGCGCAGGCAACCATCAGATCAGGGGACCAGAACGGTTCCGAGATCTCAACCCCCGCCTTGATTCGGCCTGGCCAGCGTGCCACCGCAGCAACTCGCAGCCCGCCTTCCCAGCATGTCACTCCGCCGGATCGCAGCGGGTCATTCGATCCGATGTCGATTCCGTTGCGACCCAGTAGAAATGCACCATTATCAGAGTAGAAAAAAACAAATGTGTTGTCGTCGACGGCCGCGTCAGTCAACGCGTCCAGCACTCGGCCAATGGCAGTGTCCAACGCCGTCACTACGGCGCAATAGCGTTTGTAAGGGTCAGTTTCGTCCGGCGACAGGTCGTATTTTTCAAACGCGATGTCCGGTGCCTGCCAGCGATTTGGCTGACCGGGCTTCTTATTCCGTGCGCTTGGAAAGTGAGGTGCGTTGAACGGCAGATAGCAGAACCATGGCCGTTTTCCGGCGGAATGCCTTCCGATGAAATCAATGGCGGCATCGGCAAACAGATCGGTCGAGTACGTCCCGTCAGCGTGCAACTCGTCAACGCCCTTAAACAGATCGTGCTTGCCGCTGTAGATGTGGTGATAGTAGTCGATGTTGCCTGATGCATGTCCGATGAACTCATCGAAGCCTCGTTCCGTCGGTCGCGAGCCTTCCACAAATCCGATGTTCCACTTGCCAAAACATCCCGTGGCATACGGGACGGGCGCCGTTTTCAGCACCTGAGGAATGAGCGTCTCCTGCGGATTGAGACCGACTCCGTAGTTTCCCGTAAGCCCTGGCAATTGGTTGACGAGTCCGTGACGTTGAGGAATCCTTCCGGTCAGCAGGCTGGCACGCGAAACGGTACAAGTGGGCGACGCTGTGTAGAAGCCCGTCAGTTTCGCGCTTTCTGCTGCAAGGCGATCGAGCCGGGGCGCGAGAATCGGTGACTTCGGGTTGAAGCAAGGCAGGTCTCCGTAGCCGAGATTGTCTGCGGTGATGAGCAGAATATTGGGCGGTGAATCCGCGACGACGGACGGACACGCAGCGAGGCAGACGAAGAGCAGCAGCCATATCGATTGAGAGCGTTTCAATTCGCCAGGTCCTCTGCTCAGTTTTCGTAGCGGTAAAGTCAATGCCCCGATGGTTCCAGTGCTTCGGCAAGTCTAAATTTTGGGGATAGCCGAAGTCGCCAGACTTTGGACGACATTAAGAAAAACCTCCAAACTCCGGCAAGTTCGGCTACGGAACAACCCCTATTCTTAGACTTGACTACGCATACAGTTCGCGAATCACCTCGCCTCGTTCAACCAGATGCATCGGACGTCCCGTACGGTCCTTCAGTGTCGTTCGCCGCCCATCAATGCCAAGATGATGATAGACCGTTGCCGCAACGTCTTCCGGATGGACGGGGCGGTCCTTCACGTATGCTCCGCGTTTGTCTGATTCACCCACGACGATTCCACCTGTTGTTTCGCCGCCTGCCATCATGACGCTGAACGAATGGCCCCAGTGATCGCGTCCGCCGGCGGAATTCATCTTTGGAGTTCGGCCAAATTCTCCCATCGCGACAACGAGCGTCTTTCGGTACAGGCCCCGATCAATCAGGTCCCGAATCAGTCCGGCGATCGCCTTGTCCGTGGGAGGAATCAATTGCTTCGCCCCCTTTTCAGTCGGCAGGCGATTGGCCGTACCGTGGTGATCCCACGGCTGTGTGTTAACGGTGACGAATGTCACTCCGCGTTCCACCAACCGACGTGCCAGTAAAGCACTCTGTCCGAACGTGTGGCGACCATAGTTGTCACGCGTTGCATCCGACTCAGCAGAAATATCAAACGCCTCCCTGACTGCCTTGCTTGTCAATAACCCGAATGCGGCTCGTTGGTGGTCGCTCATGTCGATCATTTGCTGGTCCGTCCTTCGACGAACGTCGTCAACGGCGTTCAGCAGAAGTCGTCGATCGTTCAGGCGGTCAAACGTCAGCCCTTTCTGTAACATCAGATTGTTGACGCGGAAGTCTTTTTCGTTCGGGTCGGAGTTCACCACGAATGGATTATGAACTCCGCCCAGGTAAGTGGCGTAATGAAACAGGTTGTCCGTGCCACCTCGAAGATGAGGTGCTCCAACGTAGGGGGGCATGACCGCCGAATTTGAACCGCGCAAAGCGGCGACCACCGACCCCAAACTTGGCCGACGTTGAATCTTGTTGTCGGACGCATTGAAGTCGGGTCCTTCGAAGCCCGTCAGCATCCAGTGGTTGCCTTTGGTGTGATCGCCGGTCCCGTGACTTACGGTACGGATCACCGACAGATGTTCAGCAATCTTTGCCTGTTCCGGCAACATCTCACTGAACTGCATGCCCGCAGCTGTCGTGGAAATGGCACCGAACGGGCCGCGATATTCCGATACCGCCTGCGGCTTCGGATCCCATGTTTCGTGATGGCCCGGTCCGCCACTCATCCAGATCAGAATGACGCTGGTTTCCGACCGATGCGGGTCAATTGTCGGGCTGTCGTCCGCCGACGCAGATTTCAGTTTTAAAAAGTCGGCCAACGTCAGGCCACCAATCCCCAGCACACCGGCCTGCACAAAGCTGCGGCGGACCAGACCTTCACAGTCTCTTGACGCGGAACCCGTGATTTTGAACATGAAATGCCCTTGTGAATGACTCGGCTGCACATTGCAATTCTCTCTGGCAACTCAGGAGAAGGCAACTGCGTTTGGCAATTCGGCGGTGATCGTTTTTCTGCCGGAATGCGTGGCAGCCGGCCGTCCTCTTTCGAGTAGTTCTTGTGGCGGGCCGGTCCGTTATGCAGGGGATTGATTTCGGTGATGTGCTGTTGGTCGTCCAGCGGCGGTGAATCCTCGAATTCGTCACCGATTGCGATGATTTCAGTGGATGTGTTGGTAGAAATTCGATGCCGTGTTGCCAACAATTCGAGGACTGAGGCGCGCGACCGTGTCTGTGAGTACTTCCGGGAACGGGCGTCTAATTAAAGGTGGCGCGCTGTTCGGCAGTGCGACCTGTTCGCTAAGATTCCTGTTTTCGCCACATGACTTGCCTGGTGACTGAAGAATGGGGCAATGCCGTCACGGCGCCGACTCAGGCGCCGAAAATGCTGTAACTGGCGTAGTTCATGAAGCAGCTCGTCAAACCATGGGCGGATCCGGCACGTGGGCCGGTTTTCCTGAGAGCTGGTTGCCACGTGTGTCGAAGGTAGCTATTGACGAACGGATGTTCCCGGTTTTGGCATGCCGTCCATACTCACTTGAAAAACTTGAAATTCTCCTGCTTTTCTGAAGAATCACGGTATAGCTGTGGGTTCTTTTTCGTTCGTCACGTTGTAAGAATGCCGACGCGCTCGGCCGAACATTGCGCTACACATTTCCCCTAAACTTTGCAGACCCTCCACCGGAGCCCTCCGAATGTCCGTCGCCGACCCTCCCGCCCCTTCCGAAGGCCGCAGCAAAGAGGCCCTCGATACCGTTGTCATCCGATTCTGTGGTGACAGTGGCGACGGCATGCAGCTGGCGGGAACTCAATTCACCAACGTGTCTGCCGTGTTCGGCAACGACGTCAGCACGCTGCCCGACTTCCCCGCAGAAATCCGTGCTCCTATCGGAACGGTTGCCGGGGTCAGCGGTTTTCAGATTTGTTTTTCGAGCAAAGACATTTTCACGCCCGGCGACGAAGTCGACACATTGGTCGCGATGAACCCGGCCGCCTTGAAGTCCAACGTTGCCGATCTCAAACGTGGTGGCACGTTGATCGTCAATGAAGACGCCTTTGAAGCATCAAACCTGAAAAAAGCAGGTTACGATCACAATCCTCTGGAGGGTGACGAAGCACTGGCAGCATACCGAGTTCACAAAGTTCCGATGACGCGACTGACGCGTGATGCGGTCGAAGGCCTGGGCCTGTCGAAGAGTGAAGCGGATCGGTCCAAGAACTTCTTTGCCCTGGGCCTGGTGTACTGGCTGTACGACCGGGATGCCACGCCGACCCTAAACTGGGTGCAGACAAAGTTTGCCAACAAGCCGGACATCGCCGAAGCGAACATTCGAGCACTCAAGGGCGGCTCCAACTTTGGATTCTCAACCGAAGCCTTCACCGTTCACTACGAAGTGCCGCCGGCTAAGCTCGCCCCAGGCAAGTATCGCAAGATCACGGGCAACGAAGCTCTGGCGATGGGTATGGCCACAGCCGCCCGATTGTCCAACGCGAACGTCGTGTTCTCCGGTTATCCAATCACTCCGGCCAGCGATATTCTTCACGAGCTGTCCAAGTTCAAGCATTTCGGCGTCACCACGTTTCAGGCCGAAGATGAAATCGCCGCGATGTCGGCCACGTGTGGAGCCGCCTTCGGTGGCGCAATGGCGGTCAGCGCCAGCAGTGGTCCCGGTATCTGCCTGAAGGGCGAAGCCATGGGGCTGGGCATGATCACTGAACTGCCAATGGTGATCATCGATGTGCAACGTGGTGGTCCCAGCACAGGGTTGCCGACGAAGACGGAACAGTCCGATTTGCTGCTGGCCCTGTTCGGTCGCAACGGCGAATCCCCTCTGCCAGTGATTGCTCCGCAAACGCCCGGTGATTGTTTCTGGGCGATTCAGGAAGCACTGCGAATTGCCGTCGAATTCATGACTCCCGTTATGCTGCTGTCCGACGGTTACATCGCAAACGGTGCAGAGCCGTGGATGGTACCGAAGGCCAGCGACATCGAGCCAATTACCGTTAATTTTCAGACCGGGCCAAACGTCGACGACGAGTTCCATCCGTATCTTCGTGACGAACGACTCGTTCGGCCCTGGGCAACACCGGGAACACCAGGTCTCGAACATCGCGTGGGCGGGCTGGAGAAAAAGGACGGCACGGGCAACGTGGAATACAGTCCGGAAAACCATCAGCACATGTCTGACACCCGTGCTCGAAAGATTGCCAACATTGCAGAATTCATCCCCGAACTGGAAGTCGACGGCCCCGAATCCGGTGATCTGCTGGTGCTCAGCTGGGGCGGAACGTTTGGTTCCTGTCGCACTGCTGTCCGACAGGCTCAGGAAGACGGAAAATCCGTTACTCACGCACACCTGCGATATCTGAATCCCTTTCCGCGCAATCTGGAAAGTGTGATCAGAAGCTACAAGAATGTGCTGATTCCGGAACTGAATCTGGGACAGCTGTCGCTGATTATTCGCAGCAAGTATCTCGTCGATGCAATCTCGTATAACAAAATTCAGGGCAAGCCATTTAAAGTGGTTGAAGTCCTCAACAAAATCAATGACGTGTTGAATGGCTAGACAGATCGCACCGCGCGAAGACGTCTGATTATTCCCTGACAGGTTGTAAACCTCTCAAGAAAAACATCATGTCGAATCCATCGGGATCAATTTCAATGTCAACTCTCCTGCCTCAGCTCACCGCTAAGGATTTTGCCAGCGATCAGGAAATTCGCTGGTGCCCACGATGTGGCGACTATTCAATTCTGGCCCAGATGAAGAAGGTCCTGCCGGAACTGGGCATTCCTCGCGAACAGTTCTGCTTTGTGTCGGGTATCGGCTGCTCAAGCCGCTTTCCGTACTACATGAACACCTACGGTTTCCACAGCATTCACGGTCGAGCGCCTGCTGTTGCGACGGGTGTCAAGCTTTCGAACCCCGAACTGCAGGTCTGGGTGATCACTGGAGACGGTGACGCGCTGTCCATCGGCGGCAATCATCTGATGCATGCCATTCGCCGAAATCTGGACATCAACATCATTCTGTTCAACAACCAGATTTACGGACTGACAAAGGGCCAGTATTCGCCCACCAGTCCACTCGGTTCGAAAACGAAAAGCACGCCGTACGGTTCAGTCGATAATCCACTGAACCCGCTCTCGGTCGCCATCGGCTGCGAAGCAACGTTTGTCGCCCGGTCCGTCGACGTGGACACCAGACACCTCGCCGACACACTCCGTCGAGCCGCCCACCACAAGGGGACATCGTTTGTGGAAGTTTACCAGGATTGCAACGTCTTCAACGCGGGGGCGTTTTACTACGCGTCCAAGAAGGGTGAAAAGGAAGACAACATCATCTATCTGGAACATGGCAAGCCACTGATTTTCGGCAAGAAACGAGACAAGGGCGTGCGGCTGAATGCCCACGGTCGCCCCGAGGTTGTGGAACTCAGCGGCATCTCTGAAGACGATCTGCTGTTCCACGACGAAAACGCAGAAGATCCAAGTCTGGCCTTCCTGCTGGCACAAATGCGTCATCCCGAATTCCCGGAACCGTTGGGCGTGCTGAGAAGTGTGTCCAGAACGGTCTACGACGAAGCCGTCCGCGACCAGGTCGCTCATGCCAAAGAAACTCTGGGCGAAGGCGACCTTGAAAAACTGTTCAACAGCGGTGACACGTGGGTTGTTGAATCATAGAGCTGAGCCGTCCGAGATCCGGAAAACGGACTGACAACAACGAATTTAATCACCCCGGTTGCCCAACAACCGGGGTGATTTCGTGTCGCCCAGCAGTCGACTGAGTCCCAGAACCTCACAGCTGGTTCTTCAAAGCCATCAGCGATTCAGCCACACCTGCTGCAGCTGCTACATCGAAGCATCACTCGGAAAATTGATATCACGCCAGACAAACAGCTGATACACTGCTGCTCCCGCACCTCAACCGAACGGAGCATCCGATGTCTCGACTGGTCCTGACTCTGATTCTTGTTGTCGGCTTAGCCCAGCCGGCTCTCCCGGAAACGGACAGCCAGCACACATCCTCACTGTCAGCCGGGTTGACGCCGTTCCTCAACGCCCTTTCCGGATCCGTTCCCCGGTTTCAGCTGTCCGGAAAAATCCAGGTTACGATCGACGGCAAACCTCAGTCGATCGAAATCCGTATCACACGCTTCGACGACAAAGCCTTCGACCTTGTACTGACACACCCGGAATACGCCGTCGAAATCCGTCGCCGCGCCGATTCTACGGCCATGATTCTGCCGCTGCACCAGATTGCGTTTGTCGGCAAGGGTACAGTGCCCGGCGACGACTCGTTGGTGCCAAAGGGAATTGTGACTCGTCTTGTCAGTCCTCAGTCCATGGCAGCGCCGTTAGGTCTGTTGCTGGGCCCGCAGGCCATTGGTCCGCTGGTGGCCTTTGGGAATTCCACCCTGAAGGTCGAACAGGATCGCGAATCCGGTGAATGGATCCTGACCGACGGCAGCCCGCTCCGTTTTCCGCGGCCTGGATCTCTGACCGCCAACATCGATCAAACACACGTCGAATTGACGGTCACTGAAAACGTATCTGCCGCATCAACAGTGCTGCCGGATTTTCGGATCGTCGAAATCCCACGAGCCGAACTTGAAGAAACACTGCTGCGTAGCGTCCGACGAGCCACCGAGATTCTGTTTCCTTCGCCAGCCCTTAAGAATCCACCACAGCGTCCGCGGAAGGTCGCTCACGGAGAACTTCGCTGGATCGGTGGGCATCGCGTCGCATTACTGGATGGCACGCCGGAACAAATCGGAACGGCTCACGGTCAGCTGCTAAAAGCCGAAGCCACGCGTTGCATCGAGTCGGTGCTGTACACCTTTGGTACGGCTCACGCGATTCGGACGGGACACTGGTTCCGCCATGACCTGGAGAATGCCTACGCTCACCTGGCACCCCACATTCCCGACCGGCACAAACGAGAAACCACTGCCCTGGCGACGTCGCTCGGTATGTCCGGCAGTACGCTGCAGATCCTGAACGTGTTCCCGGAGATGTTTCACTGTTCCGGCTTTGCGGTGTTCAACAGTGCCACCAAAGATGGCAAACTGTATCACGGTCGAGTCCTTGATTACATGACAACAATCGGCCTGCAGGACGCCGCAACAACGTTCATCGTGAAACCGGATGGGTACATTCCTTTCGCCAACGTCGGCTATGCATCCTTCATTGGTAGCGTCAGTGGCATGAACACGAAGGCCATCTCTCTGGGAGAAATGGGTGGAAAAGGCGAAGGCAACTGGGACGGTGTCCCCATGGCAACGCTGATGCGGCGAGCCCTGGAAGAATGCTCGACACTGGACGAAGTAATGCGATTGTGGTCCGAAAGTCCTCGCACGTGCGAGTACTACTACGTGTTCGCGGACGGAAAGACCAACACTGCAGTGGGAGTGGCTGCCCTGCCGGAATCAATCGAATTCATTCATCCCGGCCAGTCGCACGAACGACTCGGCGAGGGCATTCCGGATGCCGTTGTCCTGTCCGCCGGTAGCCGCCTGGAAACTCTGCGCAGTCGAGTCACCGAGAAGCACGGGCAGATCGATGCGGAAGTCGGCAAGTGGCTGATGAGTCGTCCTGTGGCGATGCAGTCCAATCTGCACAATGTTTTGTTCATCCCGGCAGACGGCGTGCTGCACGTCGCCAACGCCAGTCACACGCGTCCGGCGGCCGAACAACCGTACATCGAACTGAATCTGTCAGAATTGCTCGGTTCAATGACACCGCCTCAGCTGCAGACAAAACTGCGTTGAAGCGATTCGTTCAAGAGAATGTGTGCTCTCTCATCATCGTGACACGTACGAGAACGCACGACAAGTAGTTTCAAAACCCATGGTAACCCGACGCGTGAGTTTTGAAGTTGCGCGATTTCTTGCCCCCTCTCCCCTGAAACATTGACGTGAAACAGGCATCCGTTGGAGAGACACTAAACGTCAATGTTTTGGGGGAGAGGGATGGGGTGAGGGGACCGGCGTTGGAATTGCTTCGTTTACAGTCCGTCGCTCACGCTTCCGTTTTCCAGATGTCGTGCCAGAGGTTTTTCCAAAACTGCTTCTACTCCTTGGTCAGCACTTCATCCAGATTTAACAGCACGTTGCACAGCATTGTGTTGCCCGCCAACTCGGCCTGATCGAGATCACCCCGCATAGGTGATTCACCGACGTTGAGTAGTTCGACAGCCCGCTCAGGGTTGGCATGGAACTCAGCTACATAGCTGTCCCGAGCCGCTCTCAAGCCTTCGAGCTCGCCGGGCTTTGGCTGACGGCAGGTGACGCAGCGAAAAGCAAACACGACCGGCTGCTCTTTGCCTTCGGCCATCATTCGCGCCGCCAGATGACGGGCCGCTTCGACGAATGTTGTTTCGTTCAGCAACGTTAACGCCTGCAAAGGAGTATTCGTGCGTTTGGGCCGGACCGTACAGGATTCGCGATCGGCCGCATCCAGAATCGCCAGACTCGGCGGTGCCACGGTTCGCTTCCAGATCGTATACAGCCCGCGTCGGTACAGGTCCTTTCCAGTGGACTGCTTGTACTTCATGTTGGACATTTCCTCCCACAACTTTGCCGGCTGATACGGGCTGACCGAACGGCCACCGATGTCCGTCGTCATCAGTCCGGACACGAACAATGCCTGATCTCGCAATTGCCGGGCCGTCAGCCGCTGACGCGGGCCACGCGACAACAGGCGGTTGTCGACATCAATGTCAACGTCGCCTGGAGCCTGACGACTGCTTTGGCGGTAAGTCGCACTGAGCGCAATCAGCTTGTGAAGTGCTTTGACGTTCCAGCCGGACTCCACAAACTCCACGGCCAGCCAGTCGAGCAACTCCGGATGACTGGGAAGTTCTCCCTGCAGACCGAAGTCTCCCGCCGTCCTGACAAGTCCCGTCCCAAAAAAGTTCTGCCAATATCGATTGACGATGACTCGCGCTGTCAGTGGATGCCGGCCGCTGACCAGCCACTTCGCAAAACCCACGCGATTTGCTGGTCCGTCGCCCGGCATCGCCGGAAAGACACCCGGCGTGTCGGATCCTACGATGTCTCCGTAATTGTCATAAACTCCGCGAACGCGAACATGAGTGCGTTTGGAAACGCTGCGTTCCATCATCACCATTGTCGTCGGAAACGAATCCACCAATTTGACACGTCGCTCACGCAATTGGCCGATGGCTTCAAACAATGCCAGCGGACTGCGATTCCGTTTCGACTTGCCACCATCGGCTGGTGGCCGACGCGCCAGCCACGCAACCAGCTTCGCACGCTCGCTGTCGGTCCGATCATCCGCAGCCGTGGCCAGAATCTCCGGCACGGTCCTGCGTTCGGCGAGCAGATGGATCTCATCTTCAAACAGCGTGCGCTTGTAGAATCGCAGTTCGTCAACCTGACCTTTGAATCTATCGCCGTGTACTCCTCCGCCAATTCGCAGAATTCCATTCTTGTTGGTGCCACCCGTGTTGCTGTTCGTGTTGTACAGGACTCGGGTTTCGGACAGCTGACCATTGATCCAGATCTCCTGACCCTTTGCTCGCTGAGAACCGTCGTTTGTCAACGTGACGTGAACCCAGTCGTCGGCTTCCAGCGGTGTGAGTGTTTCGACCGCTCCGACGCCGGCGATCCAGCGAGTGATGATGTAGAACTGCAGATGGCCGTCTCGCAACTCCACAGTGAATCCGGGGCGCGTCGTGCTGGGAGACTGACGTGACAACACGACGCCGCTCTCCAGTTGCTCCGGTTTAAGCCAGAAGCTGATGGATGACCGAGTCTGACAGGCAACATCGCCGACTTTGCCCAAAGCCAGTACACCGTTCCCTCCAACAGTTGCTGACTTGCCGAACAAGCCCTCGCGCAGGACCGGCTGCCCGGCTTCAACAGTGACGCCTTCTGTTTTCATGTCTTCGAATCGAAAATGGTGAGCCAGCCCTCGCGAAACAATCAAAGTACCGTCGAGGTCCAGATCAGCGATGTCCGAATTTTGCACCTGGTTCTCGAAATCGTGCACTTCCGCCTGAATCGCGGGCCCTGCCTGTTTCAGATCGCGCTGCAGGTCAGCCAACTGCCTGTCAAGTTTTTGAAGCTGCGTCTGCTGCTCATCGGTCGGTGCCACAATCCATGGTTCGCTGTTGCCAAATTTGATAGCGCGTCCGGATTCTGTGATGTTGTCGAAAAAGGAAATCAGCTGATAGTACTCGCGCTGAGAGACGGGATCATACTTGTGATCGTGGCAGCGAGCGCAGCCCATCGTGAGTCCCATCCACACCGTGCTGGCTGTGTCAACTCGATCGACCGCGTTTTCCAGCAGGAACTCTTTCAGCACCAGACCTGATTCTGAGTTGTACCGATGATTCCGGTTGAACCCCGTGGCGATGATCTGGGACAGGGACGCATTCGGCAACAGGTCACCGGCCAGCTGTTCGACGGTGAACTGATCGAACGGCATATTGCTGTTGAACGCGTCGATCACCCAGTCGCGCCAGCGAAACATCGTACGCGGTCCATCATTCTGGTAGCCATCGGTGTCTGCGTACCGAGCAGCATCCAGCCAGGTCGCTGCCATGTGTTCGCCGTAGCGGGACGAACGCAGCAGACGATCGACAACACGTTCGTGAGCTTCGTCCGTGTCGTCAGCAAGGAATGCGTCAACGTCTGCAAGCGTTGGCGGCAGACCGTTCAGGTCAAAGCTGACTCGCCGAATCCATGTCGTCTTCTCAGTTTCCGCAGCTGGCTGCAGTCCAGCCGTTTCGAGGCCCTGCAGGACAAACTGGTCGATGTCATTCCGGGACCAGGCTGCGTTTTCTGTCTGCGGCAACGGCGCTCGTGTCGGTGCCACAAACGACCAGTGCCCTTCCCACTGAGCACCACTTTCAATCCAGCCAATCAGCACCTGCTTCTGTGCGTCCGTCAGGGACCGCCCGGAATCCGCGGGCGGCATTCGCAGGTCTTCATCTGTCGACGTGATCCGACGAACAAGTTCGCTGTGCTGGCTGTCGCCCGGTTTGACCGCAACAATTCCATCGCGATCCTGCTTTGTTGACTCTTCCGTATCCAGGCGAAGATCCGCCTCCCGGGTGGCCGAGTCCGGCCCGTGACAATGAAAGCACTTGTCCGCCAGAATCGGTCGAACGTCACGGTTGAACGTAATCGGATCGGCTGCAACGGCCACGCGATTGACCGCCGTGCCCAGGAAAAGTAGTAACGCGATTGTCTTGAACGATGGCATCAGTGACGAGTTCGATTTACGTTGGCAGGGTGGCAGAGTCCCGGTCTTTTCAAAAGGCCGGGACTCTTAATCTTGATTGAGGATCCATGCTGACTTCAACAGCACCAACAATAACGATGTTGACACAAGCCTGAAACTGAAATCCGCAAATCACGGTACCTCGCTGAGACACATGCCAGACCGGTGAAATCGATGCCGGTGAACGCTACACTGTCGGTAGTCCCAATTTCCCTGCTGTGGATCAGCTAAAATGCTTCTCAAAACCGTTTCTTCTCGAATTGCCGTCGTCTGTCTCATTGGCTTTTGTTTTACATTGCCGGCTGCTGCCGCAGATCGTCCCAACATTCTGCTGATGATGGTGGACGATCTTGGTTTCTCGGACTTCGGTTGCTACGGCAGCGAAATCGAAACGCCAAATGTGGACAGTCTTGCACAGGGCGGCGTGCGACTCAGCCAGTTTTACAACACAGCAAAGTGCCATTCTTCACGAATTTGTCTGTTGACCGGTAAATACACCTTTCAGGCCGGCAACAATGCCATGGACAAGGCGCTGACAATTGCCGAGGTCATGCAGCAGGCTGGCTACTTCACAGCAATGGCAGGAAAGTGGCACCTCAACAATCAACCAACCGACCGTGGGTTTATGCGGTATTGGGGACACCTTTCCGGAGCTACAAATTTCTTCACGGGAGACGACACGTTTCGTCTGAACGGTGAAAAATGGGATGACTTCGACGACGATTTCTACACCACTGATGCCAACGTTGACTATGCCATTCGTTTCATCGACGAAGCGTTGCAGACCGACAAACCGTTCTTCCAATACATTGCGTTCAACGCTCCGCACTATCCGCTGCAGGCGAAACGAGAAGACGTCGAGAAGTATAAGGGTCGCTACGCAACCGGCTGGGACGAACTGCGACGTCGACGCCACGAAAAGCAGGTGAAAATGGGGCTCATTGACGAGAACCACAAATTGAGCCAGCGACCGGATTACATTCCCGCATGGGAACAACTAACCGACGACGAACGCGTTTGGGAAGAGGCTCGCATGGAGGTCTTTGCGGCGATGGTCGACTGTGTCGACCAGAACATCGGTCGAGTTGTCGATCATCTGAAACAGAAGAAGGTATTCGACAACACGCTGATCCTGTTGTGCTCGGACAACGGTGCCTGCCCGTTCGACAGGACTCGCGGCAAGGAGCTAGAACCCTGGGATCCGAAGTCATACTGGTGCTACGACGTTGGTTGGGCCCACGCTGGCAACACGCCGTTCCGCTGGTACAAACAGAATCAACACGAAGGCGGCATTTCTTCGCCACTGATCGCTCACTGGCCGAACGAACTGACCGCGAAACACGGTTCCATCAGTCACCAGCCCGGTCACCTGATCGATCTGCTGGCCACTTGCATTGACGCAGCTGGTGCCGAATATCCGTCAGACTACCATGGGCAGCCTACCACACCGATTCAGGGAAAATCGCTGCTGCCGATCCTGAAGGGGCGGCAACGTGACGGCCACGACTGGCTGTACTTTCAGTTCGGCAACAACCGAGCGATCCGCCGTGGCAATTGGAAAGCCGTTTCTGCTCGCGGCGGAAAATGGGAACTCTACAATCTGGCTGAAGATCGCACAGAATCAAACGACCTGGCCTCAGACAAAGCTGACCTGGCAACCGAACTAAGTCAGCTGTGGCACCACGTCGCCGAGACAGTGGATCAAGCCCCAAAGAACCAACGTAAACCCGCGACGAGCAAGGTGCAGACGTTTCCACCATCGTCGATGACTCAACGTGCTGCAGGACCAAAGGATGCCGGACGGAAGAAACAAAAATAGCAGGTAGCGTCCGCGAAACACGATGCCTGACGAGCCCAGGTGTCGGTATAGAGGCGCAACGTCACGAGTCCGTCGCTCCCGGTGGCTGTAGGAAATGACGTCAGAACGGAATTGCGGATGAGCAAATTAATCTCTTTATTCGCGGGCCTCATCCTTCGCGTGTTGATCATGGCCGTCGTCTCCTTGTGGGCTTCATCCCGGCTGTTCGTCATCGTCGCAGACATGGGTATTCCGATACCGGGAATCCAGGGTATTGGCTTGATGTCAACGCCGCATGGCCTGCTACTGTGTGCTCTCGACAGAGCCGTCGTCACGAACGGTTTCGAGATCGTTGACGCCGACACGAGCCCGTCGGGTTTCGACTGGAATGCAATCGCCGGCCCCTCCGAACAGCATTGGAATGTGCTAAGCATCGGCATTTGGTTGCGGACACGACAGTCTGTGCTGCAGATCGGAGTTCCCTACCTCACTGCACTTATCCTTCTATTGCTCAGCTATTGGTGGACTCGCCGCCTTGGTCGCCGCAAACGTGCACGGTGAGTCAAGCTTGCGTCTGTGTCGAATCCTATACCGGTGCTGCGTTGCGGGTCCGGTCTGCATAACCTTGCCGCCCCACGGCCGAAATCACAGACGGCAGGGCTACTGCTGCAAACGGGATTTCAAAAAAACAGCAATTGGGCGACGCCAAATGCTCTGCGGTGGTGTTTACAGAATCTGGTAGACCTACCCAAAACCTAAACGGTTTACCAAAGCGCCTGCGTATTCGATAAGCGAGATGACTCTTGGTAATGCTGGAACATATCGATTGCGCGTGGCAGCGGGGTCGTGTCCCCAATGGCTTCTGGGACATTCGAGAAAACCGAGTCCGGTACATGGACTGGCTTGCCTTGCTGTACGGTTTTCGACAACCGGAAGAATGGTACGAAGTTCGCAAAGCTCAGTTCAAGAGCAACGGCGGTGGCGGACTGCTTTGTACTCAATATACCGACTCCACCCATGAGGCACTTCGGGACTATCGACCCGAATTCAGGTGGCTACCATGGAAGTTCCATACTGCTCCGAAAAACTTCTGGAGCAACGCAAGGAATCGTCGCAGCTACATGGATTGGCTTGCCGTGGAACTTGGGTTTCAGCGGCCCGAAGACTGGTACGACGCGACCAAACGCACGTTTGCGGACCACGGAGGTGCCGGGCTGCTTCACGGCTGGTATGGAGATTCTGTACTTGCTGCCGTTCGCGAACATAACCCTGACCACCACTGGCTTGCATGGCTGTTTAAGGAATCGCCGCGTTGTTTCTGGCACGACGCACAGAATCGTCGAAGTTACATGACCTGGCTGGGCGAGCAGCTTCAGTACGTGCGTCCGGACGATTGGTATGCCATTACTCAGAAAGATTTTGACAGGAACAAGGGGTCTGCATTATTGAATGGGCATTTCGGCGGTTCCCCGCAAAAAGCGGTGCGAGAATTCCTGCCTCACCGGCCATGGACACCATGGTTATTTACGTCTGTTCCCCAACGGTTCTGGCACGATGGACAGAACCGCATGTCCTATCTGAAATGGCTTGGCAAGGAACTGAATTTTGAGAGTTCATCAGACTGGTTTCGTTTGGTTTCCAATGACTTCAAACGCAATCACGGTGGCGGCCTGCTGGGCTATTACGCCGGTGGATCTCTTGGCAAAGCACTGACGGAAGCTCTTCGAGAATCCGGAAGCCGACACAGGATCGTCTGGCCGATGATTCAACTGATCGAATGTTCCGCATCTGGAAGGGACCCAGTGACTCTTTTTCGGGCCCTTGTTTCCTGAGCAAACACACCGCCAGGTGTTTCATCGTTAGCAGACGTTCTGACGAGATCCACCGCGACACGTTTGCCCGCATTTCGCGTGGTGTGGAGCAGATCAACAGGCCGGACCAGGTAAAACGCTGTTCCGGCACAGTAAGTTCATATCGAAGCATCGTTCACGCTCTTGCCGGAGTGGCGTCGCTATGCCCCGGGGTCCGCCCTTCTGCGAAAGGGTAGCACGGCTGCAAGCAGCAAGCAGCAACAGGAGGCCCATGCCAGACTCAGAAGCGTTCCAGTGCAACCTTCTGTGCCGGCGGCCCCTCGTTTGCAAGCAATGCTCCCATGCTTTCGGCCTTCTTTTCTCAACCAAATGACCAGCACCGATGCGCGTTGGGCGGGGTTAAGTGGACAAAGAACACGGTTGCCTGCTGGCGCAACAACGTGCCAGGTCAGCATCGCGCACTGCCATCCTTCTGTTGTTTAGATCGTCGGCGCCGGAGTACGGAACGAGCGTGTGTAAGACACGCCAGCCATGCGCAATAAATATCGATGTTGGAAAGTTGTCACAACATGCAGGTCGCAAAAAGACACCACTGCTTGAAGGCGTTAACTTCGCTGGCTGATTCTTACAGAACGAAAACGGAGCGTTTCCGAGCGACAATTCGAATCGGCGTGCAGCTCAGCCTCATCCTGTTTGTTGTCGACACATCGTTGGCCAACGGGCAATCTTCATTTCGTGAAGTCTCGTTCAAAACATCCGACGGTGGTCAGGTCTTTGCCAATCTATATGGCAAAGGTGACCATGCGGTTGTGCTGGCTCACGGTGCAATATTTGACAAGGAAAGCTGGCACAAACAGGCTCAGACACTGGCTGACAAGGGGCTGCGCGTGCTTGCCATTGACTTTCGTGGATACGGCAAGTCGAAAGCCGGCACACAATCAGGTGGACTGCATCTGGATGTGCTGGGTGCCGTTCACTACCTCCGCGAGCACGGGGCAAAGACAGTTACCGTCGTCGGTGGCAGCATGGGGGGTGGAGCAGCAGCTCGCGCTTCTGTGGCATCAAAGTCCGGTGAAATTGACCGCCTGATTCTGTTGGCTCATTCACCAGTTACGCAGCCGGAGAAGCTGAAGGGGCGAAAGCTGTTCATCGTCAGCCGTGGCGACGGCATCAGGTCTCGCGTCGAACAACAATACAACTCGGCGAAACAGCCGAAGAAGCTGGTTGTGCTGGATGGCACTGCCCATGCACAACACATTTTCAAGACGAAGCATAGTGAAGACCTGATGAAACACATCGTGGAATGGTTGACGGCCAGCGACTGACAAGCCCCCAAAGACTGGCCGAACTTGACGGAGTACTGCTGGACAAAAACAGTGATGGGACGCGGACTCGGGATGAGCAACCGGCGACCAGAAAAGAGGAATCGACAATGACATACGGTGCGAAATCGCATAGATACGCAACACGGTGGGGTCTCTGTTGTCATATTACTGGTCCTGACGCTGGCAGGATCGGCGATCGCTCAGAGGCCCGATACTCACGGTGAACGTCGCGGAGGTGAGCGACAGAACCGCTATGAAGAGCGCGGTCGCAATTCCGTTGGTCCGTCCAAACTGGTTGTTGCCGACGGATACGTTTTTGTAGATGGAATATATGTTGCGGCTCCGTATGAACTGCGTCAGCAGGATTCTCAGGTGTTTATCAACAACAGGGCATTCGAGTTGAATGCATTCGCAGACGCGGAGAACGAAGGCCGACGACGCTATGGCAATCTCGACAATGGGGGACGCCGAGCCTTCCGAACTGCTATCGAGTGCCTCGAAAGCGGCGGAGTCATCGTTCTTTTCTCGGGAGCGCCCGTCGAAATGTTCTATGAAAACAACAGCTACGACCTGTTGAATGTGCTTGTCAACGACGATGCGAGAACTGCATTTCTGGCCGGCGAACAGAAATGGCTGCCTGCCCGAGTTGAGCACGAAAGCTGGAAGACCTGGATCAGCGGATTCGATTGCCCGCCTCACGTCCGAGACCAAGCCGCTCAGATGCTTCAGGAGATCGAACAGGCGATGACAGAAAATAAAGCTCAGATTTCAGCAGTTCGCATGCTGGAAGCCAGCGCTTATCCGCTGACCGTCGTGGGCATGCTGCTTGTTGTTCTTTCTGTGGGACACCTGCTGTCCTTCCACCCGACGTCCGACAGCGAAGGGAAGGCGGAATCATCTCCGCAGACTCTTAAAGCTGTCCGGAAATCACTGATGCTGGTGGCAGCGTTATCAGCTCTCGATCTCATCTGGTCAATCCTTGTCTCACAGACCGGATCGATGAAGGAACTGAACCCACTGGGTTCCGCCCTGATCCAGGATCCGCAGTCGCTGATCGTCCTGAAGGTCGTCGCGACATCAGTCGCCGTCGGCATACTGCTCACTTTACAGCGACATCGAATTGCTCAGCAGGGCTCATGGTGGGGATGCCTGATCTGCACACTGTTGATGGTCCGCTGGCTCACCTTCAACTCGATGTTTGTCAGCTGATACTGCCCGAACGATCAGGCGACTGACTCGGACATTGGACAGCAAGAATGCGGCCTCTGCTCAGCCGACCATGCATCGTTCGTGCCCCGAAAATCGTGGGCACTCTTGAATTGATGCCAGTATCTTCGATGCGCCAGCGGAAGTGGGCATACCTTCGTTACAGTTTCCCGAGCGGATTGTTCAGGTGCCCTTCAAGTGGATTCTTATGTGGCAGCAGCCGATCGAGCATACAATACAATGCGGCTGTCATTGAAGGATCTTCGCCCAAGCCCCGCAACCAGCGCCAAAGCTGACCAACCCGGAGTGCGCTCCTCCGCCATCACGGTTTGTCCCGGCCGCTTTTTATCGGACGGGATCGACCATCCGGCAGTGCCGTTACGGATTCCCCTGCCCCCTGACCGTCGTTGATGAGCAACATCCCCCTCAGCTCCGATGCCGGTACGTTCACGTCGAGTGAAATCACCTGTCCGGCAACCGTTGCTGCTCCCGGGGGCTGCAACCAGCTGCTGATGCCGTCCGCCGGATCATTCACGAGCGTCATGGACATTGTCTCCAGGTTGAGGTCACGTGGTTCCGTCCACTGAATATTGCTGCCAACATTCTCAACGAAATGAATTGTTTCAGATCGCCCATCGGTGACCGAATCGTAGGTCACAGTCTTTTCGAAGGGCCACATCGTACGCGGCCCAACGACGGCCAGATAATTCGTGTGAGTTCCTTTGTTATCACCGCCGTGCAGACGGAATGTCTGAGGACGTTGCTTGAGCAGTTTCAGATTCTTCTGACTGTCCCACGGCTCTGAAAAATCATACTGATTGTAGATTTCCGATTCTTCAATAAACGGAAGAATCAGAACCCGCCAACTGTGCATGGGGCGACCATCCTCGTCAGCGATATAAGCCGGAGGAAAACAATGGTACGTGTCATGGTAGTTCGCGACCGCGAGTGCCAGCATCTTCAGGTTTCACCGGTCGTTGGTTCGCATCGCCGCATTTCTGGCCTTGTTGACTGCCGGTACCAACAGCGCCATCGCCACCAGGATGGTTGACAGACAGCTCCATGCCACGGGTTTCATTCGGCTCATAATCCTGCCTCCGCCTGCAGATTGAAAAACAGAAAGACTGCACGCCCACCGTATCTGCAACGGTAAGCACCGTACCCATCCTACAAACTGGACGGTTGATGCAGAATCAAATAAACCGGTGTTGCCGTGTGGTCGCCAACACACATCCGTTTGCGCAAGGAAAAAAGCGGCAATCGGAGCATGGCTGCTGTCGCTCCTGATTCCGGCCTGCATTCGGACAGAAACAATGCCACGGATGAACACAGATTGTCACGGATGGCCTCAACACAAATTTTTCATCCGTGTGGATCTGTGAAAATCTGTGGCCAAACTTACGGAGTCGCTGCGATTCCGGTCCGCCCGCCAGCGGGTAGCCCAGGTTGCTTGCAACCCTTGGGTGCCGCAGGCACCAGAGGCCGTGATGGAACGATCTTCCGGCAATCCGCCGCTGGAGAACACAACAGACCTCTTGTGGCTGCGCTACCCTTGTTGCAAGCAACAGGGCCACCCGATCGTGCTGGGCGGCCCCCATGGATTCTGCATCGTCGCCACTGCCGGATCGGCGTCGCTGTGGCTCCTGGATGCCGGCCTACGACACCGCCAGCCACCCCAAGCGCAGCGCATGCAAAAACGGTCATTGGAACATTGCTGTTCTAATGACCGCTTTCGGTATATCGACAAGATTGAGATTGTGTGTTTGTGAGTTCTGGCAGGTGTTGTCTTCACTGGTAAACCAGATCATGCAATACCCCGAAAACTGTTGGTTTGGTTATGGACGGTTTGAAGAACAGGTAAACCCATTCAACTCCCGTGATTATCCTTAGAAAGGAGGTGATCCAGCCGCAGGTTCCCCTACGGCTACCTTGTTACGACT
>JBDONA010000942.1:0-31948 GCA_039831575.1 Fuerstiella sp.
ATATGCTGTAAATGATTCAAACCAGCCACTAGTGCTGCATCCACATTAAGTTTACTAATGCTGACGGTAGCGGAAGTCGCCAGGACTTTCGGCGTTTCCCCTCGTTTGCCGAAACTCCTGGCGAGTTCCGCTACTAGTAAACTCAACATGGACAGACCACCAGCGGGAGCCGTGTTTTCTTCCGAGCATCAGTTGGCACGGTGCCAGGACATTCGTGTCATTCAGGCTTTTGCCCGTGTTCGACAATCACCGTTGTGCGAATTCCTCCGCGCGGCGTGAACGCGGCTTCTATCTTCATCCACCGTGGCTTTGTAACGGCGACAAGATCATCCAGAACTGTGTTCGTGACGTTTTCATAAAACGCACCGTGATTTCGATATTGCTGCAGATACAGTTTTAACGACTTCAATTCGTAACAATGCTGGTCCGCGACGTACGTGATCGTCAGCGTGCCAAAGTCCGGCTGTCCGGTCTTCGGACACATTGACGTGAATTCCGGAGCAACCGTTTCGATCACATAGTTTCGTTGGGGAAATGGGTTTTCGAAGCTTTCCAGAGTTTCTCGGCTGGGTTCCGTCATGACTAAGACTCGGGACGTCGTTAAGGTTCTTGTGTTGGACGGAAAAACCTCCGTCATCGGTTTTGTAACGTTTTCTGCCACCAATCGACGGATTGTCCTGCGACAGGTTCGCCAGCGTTTCTACGATGTTTCCTCGTTTTGACAACCTCACCGCCTCAAAAATCGCTCAGAACGCACGTTTACTGAAGGAGCTTGGGTACTCAGATCCCAATTCCGCCAGTCAGTGCCTGGCGCGGCTGTGTGAAACATCGTTGGCCGGTCATCAGGCACAGTCAACGCCGACAAGCCGATCTGTTCCTTTGTGGTTCAAGACGCTGAACCGAATTCTGCTGGAAGCTCCTGATCCTGAGGCGGTCATTCGAGTGGCCGATACTTTCGTAACGAACAGTGCTTCGCAACGTGACGCCTTTGCACTGTTCGAAGCGACCCCCCGGTCGCTGGAGGTGCTGGCGAGGCTGGCTTGTGGCAGCTCGTTCCTGACTCAGACGCTGCTGAGCGACACGGAAGCACTGCGACAACTGTCAACCGAACGACGCACGGCGGAAATGAAGTCGCGGGAGGAATTTCGTGAAGAGGCACGCGACTTCCTGGCCGCAGCGGCAAACCCGGAAGAACAGCTGTTGTGGCTGCGGCGATTTCAGCGACGCCAGATTCTGCGAATCGGCATGTGTGACGCTTTCGGATTGCTGGACCTGAAGTTCGTAACGCTTCAGCTTTCATTACTGGCGGACGCCATTGTCCAGGTCTGCCTGGACATCGCCTGCCGGCAGGTCGGGATCCCTGATCCGCCATTTTCGGTGTTGGCGCTCGGAAAACACGGCGGTGAGGAACTGAACTACAGTTCTGATATCGATCTGAGCCTGATCGCTGCGGCTGATTCACCAACCGCTCAACGGGTGGCACGGCGCATGATCGACGGACTCAGCGACAACCTGAGCACCGGTTTTCTGTATCGAGTCGACATGCGCCTGAGGCCGTGGGGTGACGCCGGTCCGTTGGTAAGTACACCGACTGCCTACGCCAACTACCTGCAGCATCATGCCGAACTCTGGGAAAAGCAGGCACTTCTGAAAGTTCGCCTGATTGCCGGAGATGAGGGTCCGGGAAAACAGTTTCTGGCGGAGACGCCCGGGCTTCTGTTTTCTGCGTCAGAAGCAGAAGTGATGAGCAACGTCCGGAGCATGAAGAATCGGATTGAAGAAAAACTGCGTCGTTCAGGAAAACTCGCCTCAGAAGTGAAACTTGGTTCAGGTTCGATTCGCGACGTCGAATTCCTTGTTCAGGCGTTGCAGCTGATTCACGGAAAGGCCGAGCCGAGGCTGGCCAGCCCCAACACGCTGGACGCGCTTGTGAGATTGACCGAGTTTAATGTCATTGACGTCTCTGAGTTTCGGCAGCTGCGTGAAGGCTACATATTTTTGCGCAACATCGAACATGCGCTGCAGCTGATGCACAACCTGCAGACTCACGAATTGCCGGCGGATGAGGCAAAAAGATACTGGCTGGCGCGAAGACTGGATTACCCGAATGAGTCCGTGTTGCTGGAACGTTTTGATGCTCACCGACACGCGGTCCGCGCCATTTTCGACCGGTACTTTGAAATTCGACCGCAGCGCCTGAATAGTCGTCCGGCGACATGCGATTCTGTGCCGCCCGCTGACGCCGAAACCGCTGATGACCGCGACCTGCGATACTACCTGTCTCGGCATGAGCACCTGCTCACTCATGTAGAGTTTGATATTGAACGCTGCAACGGGAAGACCTGTCACGTTCAGATGGCCTCATTGCCGAAGTCCACCGACCTAAAACTGGTGACTGTTGTCAGTCCGGATGTGCAGGGACTGTTGTCCATGATCTGCGCTGTCTTCTTTTCAGATGACCTTGATATCCGCCAGGGCAGCACGGCCGTTGGACCGCTGGGAAATCACATCGGTTTCCGCCTGCCTGCCGACGTATTCGCCGCATTCTTTATTGTACAGGCGACGGCGTCTGATCCGTCCGCGGCGGGCAGCGACCATGCACTGTCGCACAAAGTGGAACGATCATTGAACGAACTGCTGGGACTGTCACGCTCCGGCGATCAGGAAGCCATTCGCAGAATCCTGGTGGACAGGTTCTGTGATCAGCTGCAGCAGCAGTCCGAAAAGATGGCACCACAGGCCGACCAGAGCCTTGAAATCTCAGACGTCGATGCCACCGGGCTGACTCGACTGGAAATTACGGCCGACGAGAGTTTTGGGTTTCTGTTTGAGGTGTCCAACGCACTCAGCCTGTGCGGGTTCCGAATTCTTCGTGCCGACCTCGGTACCCACGACGGGCGCATTCGCGATGTTCTGCATCTCACGGAAGCTGATGGATCGGTGATTGACCAGGAATCGCGAGTTGAGGAACTGCGGACGGCCGTCACACTGATTAAGCAGTTTACTCATTGGCTTCCTTCAAACAGCGATCCTCACCAGTCGCTGCAGCGTTTTCGTGACTTGTTGCAGCGCATCCTGTCGCACGAAAACTGGCGCGTTGAAGTGGCGTCGTTGCGGCAGCCGAAAGTCCTGCGTGCTGTCAGCCGTGTCCTGGGAGTCAGTCGGCATTTATGGGAGGACTTTCTGCGAGCCCATCCTGATGATCTGCTGCCGATGCTGACTGATCCAGCGCGACTTACTCAGTCTGTTACAGAAGACGATTTGCGACACGAACTTCGTCTGCAGATGAAGGACGCACAGCACCCGGCAGCGACGCTGAATCAGTTTAAAGACCGGAATCTGTTTCGGATTGATCTCCGACACGTGCTGGGACACTGCGGTCCCTTTGGTAGTTTTTCAAATGAGATTACCGGATTGGCGGACGTCGTTGTCGAATCGGCCTGCGACATGGCGTGGCAGGAGCTGACTTTGGCCCATGGGATTCCACGGACCGAGTCGAATGAACAATGTCACTTCACGATTGCCGGGCTGGGAAAATTCGGAGGTGTGGAGATGGGCTTTGCCTCCGACATTGAAATGTTTCTGATTTTTTCCGACGACCGTCGCAGCGACGGCGTCGCTCTGCTTTCCGGCGTCAGTTTCTTTGAACGGCTGGTGAACCGGATCACGGAACTGGTGGAAGCCCGGCACAAGGGGATTTTTGAAATCGATCTGCGGATGCGTCCATACGGCCAGGCCGGGTCGGCTGCCGTGAGTCTGGCATCGTTTCAGAATTATTACGCGCACGATGGCGACGCATGGCCGTTCGAACGGCAGGCACTGGTCAAACTGCGATGTGTTGGTGGTGATCCCGAGTTCGCGAAATCAGCTGTCGCCGCCAGTCACGCGGCCATCTATTCGATGACCTCGTTTGACTTTCCAGCCATGCGAGCGATGCGGGAACGACAGGTCCGCCAACTGGTTCATGGCGGCACCGTCAACGCGAAACTCAGCGATGGCGGTCTGGTTGATTGTGAGTATGCTGTTCAGGCTCTGCAGCTGTCTTTTGGTCGACGACACGCAGCGCTGAGAGTGTCCAACACGATGGCAGCGTTAGCGGCTGCCTGGCAGGCAGGTCTGGTCTCGGAATCAATGTTTCATCAGGCTCAGGCGGCATACGTTTTTCTGCGTCAGCTGATTGACTGTCTGCGGATGGTCCGCGGAAATGCTTTGGATTTGACGGTGCCCGCAATCGACACGGCAGACTTTGTTCAGCTGGCACGCCGTCTGGAAGTTGTTCATGACAGCTTGCTGTCAGCGGACATACTGGAGTTGCACTTTGCTGTCGTTCGCGAGTTTTCGCGATACGTTGAGCAGGAGTGCCGCAAGGCGTAGCGCCCCGGCTGGCGCATAAAAAACGCTCGTCGTGAAATCGACGGGCGTTCGTGTTTAACATCGTCGACCGCTGTGCGATCGAAGTGTCTGGGCTGCGGAGCAGACCGCGACTGCTCTAAAGACCGGCGATCTTCTTGATCAGGTCAATAGTGCGGCTTGAGTAGCCAAATTCGTTGTCGTACCAGCCGATCAATTTGACCATGTTTCCACCAACGACGCAGGTGAATGACCCGTCAAAGATGCAGCTGTGCGTGTTTCCAATGATATCGCTGGAAACGATTGGGTCTTCGGTGTACTCCATGATTCCCTTGAGCTCACCATCAGCTGCAGCCTTCATGGCGGCGTTGACGTCGTCCGCTGTGACGTCCTTACCAAGGACGGCCGTCAGGTCGGTGACACTGCCAGTTGCGACCGGTACACGCAGAGCGTAGCCCGTCAGCTTGCCGGCGACTTCCGGAAGAACAAGGCCGACAGCTTTGGCTGCACCAGTGGACGTGGGGATGATGTTGATCGCTGCGGCACGTGAACGACGAGGATCGCTGTGCAGCTGATCGGCAACTTTCTGGTCGTTGGTGTATGCATGAACTGTGGTCATCAGAGCGTGTTGCAGACCGAATTTGTCATTCAGGATTTTGACCATTGGGGCCAGACAGTTTGTTGTGCAACTGGCGTTTGAAATGCACTTGTGATCCGCAGTTAACTGATTGTCGTTGACGCCCAGTACGACCGTCAGGTCCGGCTCTTTGGCTGGTGCAGAAATGACGACCTTGCGGGCTCCCGCGGTCAGGTGCGAATCAAAGCCGGGCTTACCGTCGGCCGCCCGACCAGTGAAGAAGCCGGTTGATTCCAAAGCGACATCCACGCCAAGTTCAGTCCACGGCAGATCGCCAGGATTTCGTTCGGCACAGACCTTGATGGTTTTTCCGTTGACAATCAGGTTCGAGCCATCGGTTTCAACGGTTCCGTTGAAGCGGCCGTGAACACTGTCGTACTTCAGCAGATTGGCCAGGTCTGCGGGATTGCCCAGGTCGTTGATGCCGACCACTTCAAATTCGTCGGCGCGAGCAGCCAGAGCTCGAAAAGTAATGCGTCCAATACGACCGAAACCGTTAATACCAACATTAACTGACATACTGAATGACTCCGACGAATACTTGTTTTGACAACGCGCTGAGACGGGGAAACGGCACCAAGCCGCTTATGCAACTTCCAGCCGCCCTGCAAAACTGACGAAGGCGGCGCGCAAACTCAACGCAGAGGTTGCCAGTGAGCCGCAGACTCTAGCGTGCGGGACGCGCAATGCAAGCATAGCGAACGGCCAGGAACGAATTCCGACGTGCCATGGGGCGGAAGGACTCAGACAGTAAGGCGGAGCCCTTCGAAAATACCGTGCGTGCCTACGCTGCGCAAAGTCCCGGCACAGCGTCCAAACCGGTTCTCAGAGGCAAAAGACTCTGGAACGTGGCATCAGTGACTCACGAATCCAATCAGGCGTCGATCAGTCCCTCACGGATTGCCCAGCGGCACAGGCCGACCCGGTCAGTGGCGCCGACCGTTTTCATGATCCGGTACTTGTGGCTTTCCACGGCCTTTGACGAGATCTCCAATTCATCTGCGACCTCTGACACTCGCCGGCCTTGCGCGATTCGCAGCAACACGTCCCATTGCCGATCGGTGAGTTTTCTCAGATGAACGCTGGCAACGCACTTGAAGTCGCCGTTGCGGCCCAGTTCCACGCGGTCGGACAGGTACGGTGACAGTTCGTTCGTGCCGGAGGTGATTCGCACCAGCTGTTCATTCAGCGTCCCGATGTTGTCCTTGCGGGACAGCAGCCCGGCAATTCGATTGTTGGCCACAAGATCCAGTTGTCGGTCGGTCAGCGAGTCAGCGAATACGGCCACGCGAGTCTCACCCATTTTTACAGCAAGTTCGCTCAATACTTCTCGAAAGCCCTCGGTGACAATCTTCTCGCCAAGAACAACGACACGTGGTTGCTGCGTTCTGATCGCCTCCAATAGTTCTTTGACGGAGTCAACGGACTGCACATCTCGAAAGCTGTCATAGCCAGCCAGGCACCAGGCAATCGACTCTGCGCCCATGCGATAGGCTGTCGCTAATATGATCTTCGGTGAGGGGGTGACGGAATCTGTTGATTTGGCTGCCGCTGTCTGAGTGCTGATGATCGACTGTTCTGTGAGTGACATGCGTCGCTCCTCTATGAAAAACTGCAGACCGAATTACATCACTTAACGTGTGACAAAATCCCTTTTCAGGAAAGGAAAACTCTCAACACGTGGGCGTTCTATGACAATTCGAGGATGTGCAGTAGGCGGTATTCCCTGTTTGGTCTGCCAGATGCCGGCGTGCGTCGGCGTGTACCCGAGTAAATCAGCAATTTTGCTCCTTGGTAGGATTGTATGCCCGCCGATTCGCTTCTCTGCTGGCGAAAATTGCCGCATCTTCGCGACCGCTCCGGTACGTGTGTTTCGGTATCAGGCTTGAGGCCATAAGAAATGGACACTGCGAATATGCAGTGTCCTTGTTCTTTTCAGTACGACTTTGTTCGCAGCGTGTTCGCACTTCTGTTTCAGCCGAAGCTCTGCCATTGGACTGAGTGACTGTCCGTCAGTCTTATGCTGACAATCCTGTTTACCATAGAATTTCCTCGGGAGACCCTGACCAGACGCAGAACGCGGCTTTCCATGCGAGCTGTTTTCATGGCGAGCGCCACTGCGAGCATGATTGATGACCGTTTGAGGACTTTCATCACGTTTCTCCCGCGAATATCCCGATTCTGGTCAGCCGCGAGCGGTATGACGGCATCGTCGCGTGTTGTCGATTCTTCTATACAACGGGCGTGTGAAACACATGGTTGGGCGGTTGTTGTGTGTTGCTGCAACAAGCCGTAATCGGCGTCATTTTCGCTACTTTTGTGATTTCGCTGAGAAAACGTTGGCTGAGCCCCACTTTTTCGTTGGTGTCTGTTTCGTTCAATACGCTGTGCGACTTATGATTGTCGGTGACGGTCTGGTAACTTGAATTCGTGCTTCCCGCGGTTGGCTGTCGTTCTGATTTTATCTTTGACCTTCAAGCAGTTGATCTACGTGTCCAATAACAACAACGTGCCCGAGGTACCTGTAGCTGACCGCGAACGAGTCCTGCTGACATGCGAAGAGCGAATTGGTTACGATTTTCGTGACAGATCTCTGTTGCGGCACGCTCTGACCCATAGTTCGTGCGCTGTGACTCGTCTGGACTGCAACGAGCGCATGGAATTTCTTGGCGACGCCGTGCTGGGAATGGTCATTTGCGAATACCTTTATCAGCACTTTCCCGATCGGCGTGAAGGCCAGCTGACACAGCAGAAGTCACACCTTGTCAGTGGGGCGGTCTGTGCCCACGTGGCCACACGACTTGAATTGGAACAGCTGATCTTTGTCGGCAAGGGGCTGCAGACGATCCCGGATTCGTTGAAAGCGGGAGTGGTGGAATCCCTGATCGCGGCCGTCTATCTGGACGGCGGATATGAGGCAGCTGGCGATTTCATTCTGCGGACATTCGCGAAAGAACTCGAAAACTGCTCGGAAGGCGACGCCGAGAATTACAAGAGTCTGCTGCAGGAAGAAATTCAGCGCGACGGTAGTCTGGTACCGCAGTACGTGATCGTCGAAGAACGAGGCCCCGATCACGCTCGCGAGTTTCACATGGCCGTGCAGATCGGCGATCAGCGATTCTGCGGCGCATGGGGCCGCAGTAAAAAAGAGGCCGAACAGAAAGCCGCCATGAATGCGCTGGACACCATGCACGCGAGCTGATTGCCGGGCGATGAGTCGGCGCTAAACCGGATCTGCGGTTCCTGCCCAAAGGGCCGTTTCGCCGGGTGGCCCTGTTGCTTGCAACAAGGGTTGCGCAGCGACAGGAGGTTTGTTGTGCTTTGCACGACGGATTGCCGGAAGATCGTTCCATCACGGCCTCTTGTGCCTGCGGCACCCAAAGGTTGCGAGCCATCTGGGCTACCCACCACGATCGGCACTCGGGTAACCGGCCCTACTCTGCTAGTTCGTCTCAGAACGATGCATAAACGACAGCGTTCATCGTTTCGTTCCTGACGTCCCGTGCGGAAGTGAATGGTGACCGCTGATTATCTCCGGAGCAAAGCTCACATCGCCTTCTCTGATTGTGAAAACTTAACATCCAGCCATGTCGCTAAGCCGGACCCGCTGGTCATTTTTTTCTGGCCGACTATCCTTCCGTGCCAGAGACATTGTAACTCGGCTGCTCACGGTTCATGACAGGCACGTTTTCCCTGATTTCATACAGGGGTAAAGACGTGTGAAGCTGTTACCCAGGCAGTCACAAGCAACGGAAGACTGCGGAATGACAATTACGACGGAATGCCACGTTCTGTTTCGTCCGGATTCTGATGACTTGCGGTTCCTGCCCGAAGGGCCGTATTCCCTGAACGATGGCCGTATCAGCTGGGTCGCCATTCAGCACGGCGGCGACTCGAGCGTGGGATCGATCAATATTCTGGATCCTGTCGCCGCAAGCAACGAGTGTTTTGACCTGCCTGGCCGCCCGGGATTTGCTTTTCCAACCAGTCAATCTGGTGTCTTCGTAGCCGGAGTAGAACGGTCGTTGGGGCTGTTCGACACCAACACAAACGCGTGGACGGAACTTTGCGGCGACGTGGATGCTGCCGTTGAGAACACGATCATCAACGACGGAGTCCTGTACGGCGACAATCTGATCTTCGGTTGCAAGGATCTGAAGTTCGAAACCAAAAAGGCCGGGTTGTATCTCTGGCGACTGCACGACCGTTCACTGATTCAACTGCGTGACGATCAGATCTGCTCTAACGGCAAAGCTGTCGTGCAGCAGGAAAACAGCAGCCTGGCTCTGATCGATATCGATTCGCCATCAAAGACGATTACACGATCTTCCCTGGATCTGGACTCCGGCACGATCGGCGAACCGAGCACTGTCGTGGACGTGACGTCGGAGCAGATTTTTCCGGACGGCATGATTATTACTCCGGATGGCCGGAGCCTGATCGTGGCGTTTTATGATCCTGGCGATCCCGATTGCGGTGTTGCTCGACAGTACGGCCTGGACTCCGGTGTCCTGGAAGCGGTATGGACCTGCCCTGGTTCCCCCCGCGTCACCTGCCCTCAGTTGGTCACGGTTGATGGCCGTGTGCAGCTGTTGCTGACGACGGCCGTCGAACACATGGAACCGGAACAGCAGCAACGTCACCCCAACGCCGGATGTCTGTTTATTGGTTCCACCACGTTTGAAGCAGTGAGTGATCAACCTGTCCTGACAGTCTGATTTCAGTCCATGCTGGAACACGATTCCGAAACCGGAGTGTTACGTGACCGTTTTGCCCGGCCGAAGTGGGCAGATGCCATTGGTCGACTGCGCCGCTCCGAACTGACCGCCATATTGGTCGGGGCGGTGGTGTTGATCGTGCATGCCGGATTTACCGGCGTTTCTGCAGCTCGAGTGAAGGAGATGACGTGGCTGATGCTGGCCGCGATGTCCTGGTTTTCGCTGTGTCGCTGCTTGCGGTTGTTCCTGGAAACCAGGCAGACGAACTTTAAGACGGCCGTGCGTTCGGTCAGTGTGGCCTTTCCGATCTTGTGGGCCGTTGGGCTGCTGTGGCTTTGGTACGCGGCTGATGATTCTGCCGGCAGCGCCCCGCGCGTTGGCATCTGGACAGAGATTGTGCTTGCGGCCGTCGTTGTTTTCAGCGTTCTTTCCGGCTGCCGAAGTCTAGCGGCCAGGACACAGAACTCTGCCGTGTTGCTGGTGGGTTCGTTTCTGGTGGTCATTGCAGTGGGCACGCTGTTGCTGAAGTTGCCCGTCTGCCGAGCGTCGTCAGTCGGCGCCATCAACGAATCGGCCGATTGGAACGTGGCTCTGTTTACGGCGACGAGTGCCAGTTGTGTCACCGGACTGATCGTGGAACCGACAGGAAGTTACTGGAGTCCAACCGGGCAGGCCGTGATTTTCGGACTGTTTCAGGTCGGCGGTCTGGGCATTCTGACATTCGGGGCATTCGTGGCGGTGTTGAGCGGTCGTCGGGGGATGCCGTTTCGCGAAGCTCGGACGCTGCGAGACATGCTGGACGCGGAAACAGTTCAGGGCTCTCGACGGCTGTTGCTGACAATTCTGCTGTTTACGTTGGGCGTCGAAGCGGTGGGGGCCGTGTTGTTGCAGGGACTGTGGCCAGACCTGCCGTTGCGGGAGCGTGTCTGGCAGGCGACATTTCATTCCGTCAGCGCATTCTGCAACGCGGGATTTTCATTAAGCGACGAAGGATTTCAGGGGATGGGCACGCGGTGGCAGGTTTGGGGGCCGCTAACTGTGTTGATTTTTCTTGGCGGCCTGGGCTTTGCCGTCATTCATGATCTCTGGCGATTTGCAGCTGCGCGTTTGCGCCGCCGTGTCGCCGCTTCCATGTTTCACGTGGATGGACAGCGCCCGCGACTGAGCGTGCACACACGGCTGGTGCTGTATTCCGCATTTGGGTTGCTGGTAGTCGGAACGATGGGCTGGTTCGTTCTTGAGTCGCTGGAAGCACCAGCGGGTGCTTCGGTGGTTGGGCGATTTGCGGATGCATGGTTTCAGTCGGTGACGTTTCGCACGGCGGGCTTTAATACGGTTGACCACCAGGCGATGAATCCGGCGACTAAGCTGCTGGCCATCTTTCTGATGTTTGTAGGAGCCGCTCCTGGTTCGACCGGGGGCGGCGTCAAAACTGTGGTTTTTGCGGTGACAATGCTGAACATTCTGGCAGTGTTGCGAGGCCGCAGTCGTGTCGAGATCTTTGGGCGATGCATTCCGACCACGCAGGTATCGCGTTCTTTGTCGATGATCGCCGTGGGAATCTTCATTGTGATGGCAACCACCGGATTGCTGGTGGTATTTGAGCGCCAGCCGGATCGTTTTCTGGATCATCTGTACGAAGCGACCAGCGCGTTTGGTACTGTCGGAGTTTCTGCAGGAATCACGCCGGACCTGTCGATGCCGTCGCGATTGCTCATTTGCCTGGTGATGTTTCTTGGCCGAGTCGGTCCGATCACGTTACTGCTGGCGATGGCCGTTCCGGGCGAGACGGGGCGTTTTAACTACCCGGAAGAACGGGTGAGTCTGGGGTAGAACACAATCGGCAGGGACGCGTTCACGGCGAATGAGTGCTGGCCCCAAGAACACTGACGGCCGCAAAGTGGAGTGTGACGACCAATTTCAGGATGACTGCTGAGGTAACACTGAATATGTCTGACGCTGTGTCTCAATCTCTGATGAAACTGTCGTTTCGCAGAAACAGTGATGTCGCCATGAAGAAGGCGGCGTCGGCTGGCGATGTTGACGCGTTTCACGCGGCCTTTATTGACGGTCATGCCAAGAACCGAAAACGATTTGAAAAGGTTTTCGGCAATGCACCGTTTGTGGCGCTTTGGTCGGCAGAGATGTTTCCTGCCGATGTTGATCGCGAATTGTGCAACGGGATGAGAGCGTTTGGTCAGAATAGCGAATTGAACGACCGACTTGTTGCCGTCGCTGCCGATGCGTCACCAGTGTCAGCGTCATTCGTCCTTGTCGCCAGCGAAGCGCTGCTGCGATACCCCGATGGATTCTCAAGCGAACAACTGGCCACAGTCTTTGGCCGTCTGGCGCAAATACCCACGACGGAGTTTTGTTCATCCGCGCCGCCGGACGCGGCCGCAGGAACCGAAGTTCTGCCTGCGGTTACCGATATCGTCAGTCAGGCAGAAGTGCCATTCCTGCTGAGTCTGGTGTTGGCGTCACAACGATCGGCACGGCCGTGGCAGGTCGTTTCGACAAACGCCATTGCCGACTGTCTGGGGGCCTCTACGGATACGGACGGTACGCTTGATGCTGCTCTTGCCCGGGAAACAGGACAGTGGTTGGTGCCGTTTGTCCGGATTCTTGGCTGGAGGAAATCGTTTAAACAGTCCAGGGCAAATGAAAAGACAACGACGCGCTGGCTGAGAACACTTGATCGTCTGGCCGTGCTGGCAACACCCGACGGCTTTATCAACTCCGACACAGCGAACAATCGTCCTGATCTCATCGACGTTCCATCCGATATCACACTTCTGGCAACTGCGGTAAAGCTGACCAAAACAGCTGCGGAGACAGGACTCGGATCATTCGTCGCGGCGTTGGCAAAGGGAGGTAAACGAAAGGTCAGGCCGAAGAAGGCTGATAAGAAACAATGGATCGCAAACCTCAGTGGTCAGTCTGACTGGGCGACCACAGCGGTCCTGAGAAATACGATGCAGGTTGATGCTGACGTCGTGGCCATTGACTGGGACCAGTCAACACCCGGCATGCAGCTTTCTGCCCTGGGCAGTCAGGTCCTTGGCGGCGGTTGGAAGCATCGAATCACCGCGAATGGCAAGGTTTGTGAATCGGCCGGTGACTGGGTTTGCACGTGCTGGTTCAGTGATGATGAGGTTGCTTTTGCGGAACTGGAAGCTGGTTCCGTGGACGGATTGCGTCACGTACGGCACGTCATGCTCGCGCTGAAGGAGCACTTTGCCGTCCTTACGGATACCGTCACAACGCCGCACGCCAGTGCGCAGATCGAATTCGAAAGTCGGCTGTCATTGGCTGATGGAATCGATGTCGCAACGAACTCGATCACTCGGGAATTGATTCTGCAGGGCGAATGCGTTTCGCTACGCGCGGTGCCGACCTGGCTGGACGACGACCGCATTCAAAACACTTCGGGCAGTTGCGAACAGGTCGGCTCTGAACTTGTGTTGAAGGCTCACAATACAGGCGGAGTTGCATTGCCACTGGTGATCGACTGGCATCCTGATCGACGTGCGGCTGATGCAGACTGGAGTCGGCTGACCGTGACCGAAGACAGACAGGTGGCCACGCCTCAGCAGGCCGCCGGGTACCGAGTGCGAATCGGTCTGCTGCAACTGTTGCTGTACCGAAGTCTGCGTCGTGGTGAAACTTTGCGGGCAGTTCTGGGATACCACACGGACAACGAAACGGTCTACAGTCGCATCAGGAATACCGGTGAGATTCTACCGTTGGTCCTGGTGGAATCGGGTGCTTAGAGGATGTTTTGAATTGAGTTGCACGCTTCTGGTGGCGGGAGTCAGTGTTATTTGTCACCAGGACTCGATCGCCGCTTGCACATCCGAGCGTGCATCGTTCTGGCCGGTCCTGCGGCGGCGATCAATAACCTCGTCGTCTTGCATATTCCTTCAGTCGCGTTCTGGCGCTGTCGAGCATGCGTGATACGCGTGATTCCGACAGCTGAAGGACTTCGCCGACCTCCTTCAGCTTCAGCCCTTCGTTGTAGTGCAGAGCCATGGCAATTCGTATATTGTCGGGGAGCAATTCAATACCGTCCGCAAGAACCTGCTGCATCTCTGCAGTTTCCAGTTCGCCAGGACTGTCGTTGTCACCGATGTGGCCTCTGACCCGAACAGTGTCGCTCCAGCTGTCCGGTCGCGTCAGCCGAGAGCCCTGAATGCACTCGTTCACTTCGTGAATTGACATTCCTGAGGCATTAGCCAACTGTTCAACGCTGGCGGTTCCCTGAAGCTGATTTCTTAGCTGGTTGAGAGTCGTGATCTTCTGCAGCATCTGCTGCGACAACGGACAGTTCCGGCGTAATTCGTCCAGAATCGCCCCGCGAATTCGTCGGTAGGAAAACGTCCGGAACTCGACGTTGCGACTGGTGTTATACTGCGACGCCGCTTCGATCAAACCCAGGACGCCAGCCGCTTCAAGATTTTCGGCATCCACTCCACGCGGCAGCTGATGCAGCAATTTGCCGAGGATATGTTTCACATATCCGAGGTTGTCCAGTATCAGCTGGTCTCTGGCTTCGTCGATGGACGGTCTTGTAATGGACGTGGTACGTCGTCTCGTCGTTGTTGTCATTTCAGTCACTTGGTCATTGTCGAGAACCTGCCCGGTCGTGCCATGACCGTGAGGATCGAGGGGTGAGTCTGCCGCTGGCGGCATGTTTCAGTCATCTATCTCCAGGGAGCGAATCGACGCGAATGTTTCGCGACTGACCGACGAAGCAGTTGTTCACTGCAGCCCGGTCGTTCGCATCAGTTCCATCTCCGACGGAATCGTTTTGTTTTACCGAGTTTGCCGAATCCTCCGTTCTGTTTCATTTTCGCCTCCTTGTCCAATCATGCGCCAAGCGGTGAGCGAGGACGGACGATGTCGCCAAACAGCTGGTTCTTACCCACTGGGGATTTTCCCCAATGTTGACCAACAGAGAGCAACCCGTGGCTGCGGCATCAACGGACGACCACTGTTCGTCCGGCCCCTGAGTTGGCGTTTTTCAACGAAATCGCTTCACAGAAGCAGCAGCGGCGTGCGGCCGAAACTGCCGAAATGGCCTAGGCGATTCTCCGCTGATCAGCTAACTTTTAGTGTTCAGCACAGAAAGCCCCTTCATGGATGGATGGGGTGATGCACCATTGCGGGTGTGTGCAAGCCAGTGAATGCAGGGAGGCGTTGATGGCCACAGTCAGGTTTGTTCATTCAGACTTTCTTCGATTGGACACGCCAATCGGCGGACTCGCAGATTCGCCCGACTGGCTCCGGCGACTGGCGACAGGCAGCGTGCGGCAGGCCGTCAGAAACCTCATCCAGACGACGATTGCTCAACGAGCGGATTTTCTGCTGATCGCAGGCAGTGTGGCCCAGTCTGACGACGATATTGAGACAATTTGCCGTTGGCTGGCCGGCCAGTTCGAACCCTTACAACGCCGCGGAATCAAGGTTGTCGTCGCTGCCGATTCTCACACCTCAGCCAGGGCTTTGCGCAAGGTCTGTGATGTGATCGTGCGTCCGGGTGGAGTTATTGGTGTTCAGCACGAGGATGGTGGTGGAATAAGACTGCAATCTGTTGCTGCAACGACCGCCCCGGATACATCTTTCACTGTGGCCATCGGCAACGACCCCGGCTGCAGTCTGCCGAACCGTATCGTCTACCAGGCGGTCCCCAGGATGTCATCGGTGGCGAACGCAGATCGTTGCACGACTGATGGGTGTCTGGCGCTCTCCGCGGGGCCGGTCCAGGCCGTTAGTCCGGAAGAAGCTGCCGACTGCGGCTGCATCCTTGTTGAAGTCGATCTTTCAACACGTGAAATTCAGTCCACATTTCTGGCCACAGACGTGATTCGTTTTACCACCGAAGAACTTTCGTTGCCGGAAGTTTCGACGGTTGACGGGCTGATCGCCGAGATCAGTCGCACGTCGCGTTCGCTGGACCGACGCAGCACACAGACGGTGATTGTCGATTGGGTCTTGCAGACTCGTGTGACGACGGATCTGAAGGGTGTTTCGGACTTGAGCGAATTGAACCTGTTAACTCGATTGCGTCAGTTTCTGCAGGGAGGACACCGTGGCTTCTGGCCACGGAGCATTCGCTTCAGCGAGGATTCTGTCGTACAGCTTACGGCATCACCAGGTGCAGCTGTTGAGCAGTACCTGGACGTCGCAACTGGCTGTCAGAACCGTCTTGATGTTGTCGACGGCAGTGGTCAGGAGATCCATCCGAATGCGGGGTGCGGTCTATCCTGGGAGATGGTGACCGGTCTAAGTCTGCTTCGATCTGCCGCCTGATTGGATCACGCTGAGTTAATTGTGCTGCCGTGAGCGGGAATCCGTGCGTCGGATTCCTGGTGTTGAGTTTGGAGTTTGAGTTTCAGTCAGTCGGGTAGACGGGATGTGCCATGCGTTTTCTTGATATCTATGTCGAGCAATTTGGAGTCTTGAACAACGTAAAGCTGCGGGATCTATCCCAGGGGCTGACCGTTATCTACGGGGGCAGCGGTACAGGAAAAACCACGTTGGTTCATTTTCTGCGTGGATTGTTGTTTGGGTATACGGCGGAGCATCAGGCCTTTCATACAGACGACGGACGGTTTGGAGGAGCGGTTTCTCTGGAATCACGAGGGCGATCGCTGCGTTTGACTCGCGAACGCAGCCATGGAATCGCGACAGAACTTTCCACGGTGGATCTTGCGACGGGAACGCCCGTCACTGTACACAACGGTGATTTGCCGGAATGGGCCAATGAGACGACCTATCGTGAGGTCTTCAGCGTTGGTGAGCAGGAGGCCGTTCGCTTTGATCTGTTATCGCGACTTTGTCTGGACGACATCGGTGTTGCCACGGTACCGGAGCTTCTTCGCGCCGAGATGGCCGTCAGGCAGGCGGTTCAGGAACGTGAGGGCAATGGTTCAGACGGAGGCCTTCGTGACCGGAAAGATGATTTGCAGCGTCGACGGGAGAAGCTGACGGGCCAACTGGCAGAAATACGACGTGTTTCTCCAGAGGTAGCGCAGCAGATTTCACGTGCAGAATCTGAGCTGCGGCAATTGAGAGTCTCCGCGGAAAACCTGCGTCGTAGAATCCACGATGTGAGCGCTGAGGTCCGCCGGTTCGAACTGCTGCGTGATGAGCGACCGCGGCAGAATCCTGTCGCCCTGAACCGCCAGCTGATCGAAGACCAGATCTCAGAACTGGTCGATCGACAGCAGCGTTGGGCAGACATTCGTAGTTCTATACAACGTGAAGTTTCGCAGCTGACGACCGTTGCTGGTGCACCGATTCACTGTTCAGATTCGCTGGCATCAATCCATGCGATCATGACCCGACTGGAACAGAGAATGGAGGCCTGCGATGGAGGCTCTACTGATGTGGGTGTGAATCCGGCCGGCGTTGATCGAGAAGTCATCACGGATGACATTCGCAGCGAAGTTTTCTCGCTTTGCGAATACATGACCAGGCACGCATCCGCCGTGGCATCGCATCAAGCCTCGCTGGAATCATCACTGGGCCAGAAAATGCTGCAGGATATCGAGCACCTGACCGCGGTCGTGCAGGGGCAGATTGTTGCCTTGAACGAGGAACTCAAACGCAGCGCGGATGTTCTTCTTGTCAGCGAACATCATGGTCCGGCCTGCGAATCAGCGGCACACTCTGTCTTACGCAGAACTGATTCCGAACATACAGCTTGCATCTCGGCCATGGACCTCGAAACGGAATTGTCTCGAGAGAAGCGGTTGTTGGATGAACTGGAACGCGAAGAGACTCGAATATCGAATGATATCGGTGGATATGAAAACCGCCTGACGGAACTTCAAACGCTGTTGCGATCATCCGGCTGCCTTGAGGATCTGGACAGAATCAAGGGGCAAATCGCCGAAACGGACGCACAGCTTCATTTGCTGAATGACCGCTGGCGCGTACTGGAGCGAACGGAGGCCAGTCTGCAGGCTGTCATTGAACGGCTCGGGCAGTTCCAGGAATTCGGAGTGCTGGAAGTCGCGTCCGAATATATTGATCGCCTGACCGAAGGCGCTTGTTTTCGACTGGCTGCCGACGAGAGCGGGACAACGATCCTGGCCGCAACACGGCAGTCAACCGACCTTCAGACATTGCAGCAACTCAGTCGTGGTACTCGCGATTTGGTGGCTCTTGCGTTGCGACTGGCACTTGTTCAGTATCGGGCGGAAGACAGCGAGCGGGCGCCATTGATGCTTGACGACGTGTTTATCATGACCGATGACGACCGAGCGTCCGCTGTCGTGGACCTGTTGATGGACGTGGCTGCGGACGGCCAGCAGATCATTTTCTTCACCTGCCAACGGGAAGTACGCGACCTGTTCGTGCAGAAGAAGGCAGCTGTTCGGCATTTGGAACAGCAGGAATCGACGGTCGCACCCGTTGCTGTTGAGTCGCCTGTGCCAGTCACAGCATACGTGCCGCCACCTGTCGAGGAAATGGCGGCGCCCCGCCAACAGACGAACTGGCTGTTCTATCTTGAGGTCGACAGCTCGGTCGAAGATCTGTCCGGACTGACCATCGCCGAAATTGAGGCGATTCGTGCGGCTGGAATCAGCAATATCGACGAATTGTTTTCCATGTCCGTCAAGGAACAGGAGACTCGGTTTCATGATCAAGGCTATTCGATCAGCACTGACAGGATCCGCGCGTGGCGAGGGCAGGCGGAACTTGCCACACTGATTCCGATGCTACGCCGCAGTGACGCAGAGTTGCTATATGCGTCTGGCATCCAAAGTACGGTGGAACTCAGCCGAATGCGTCCCGAGACCGTGTACGACTCGGTCGCCGCCTTCCAGAACAGTCAGGCAGGGGCACGATATCTCAGATCCGGTCGAACGCTGGACCGCCAGCAGGCAATCAGTTGGTGCCGCTGGTCTCAACACTCACGGTCACTCAGTGACGCACGGCGAACGCGTTCCCGATTCTTCGTCAGCTCATCCGACGCCGATGGTGGACAGCCGTCCGGAACAACTTCAGATGGGACGCCAGGACTTCGACAACGACGGCAGAGTCTTTCCGGCGGTCAGGCCACAACTCGTTGGCAGAGGCGACCGGGACTCTCCACCGAAGCGCGTCGTCGGCGCGATCAGAGACAGAAACGGCGTCGGCAAACGCTGACGCGACATTCTTCATCCTATCGGACAGTCCACAATTCGAGTCATGACGATGAGGTGCGAGTACGCGAACCGAAGTTCTATCTGAATCGATCAGCGGATGTGGATGCCGCGCCGTCCATCGGTCCTAAAACGGCTCAGCGACTGGCGACTGTGGGAGTTTATACGGTCGACGATCTGCTGAATGCGACCGCCGAGTCCATCGCAGAGCGTCTTGCCAATCGTCGTGTGTCGGGAGACACGATTATGCAGTGGCAATCTCAGGCTCGCCTGGTCTGTCTGGTTCCCGGACTTCGCGGAATCGATGCTCAGGTCCTTGTTGCGTGTGGCATCAGCGAGGTCGAGCAACTGTCGCAAAAGCGGCCTGTCGACCTGTTCACACTCGTCGGACCGTTCTCAGAGACCACCGAGGGCAAGCGGATAATTAGCGGTGGTAAAAAGCCCAATCTTGAAGAAATCACCGACTGGATCTGTTGGGCACAACAATCCCGCACGCTGAAGGCGGCCGCGTAGTTCTGTCTGCCGTCTGGTGCGGACCAAGGTGGCACACCACGCTGCACGACGGACGGTCCATAGTGCTCATGGTCTGCGTCGCCGGAACTGACGGGCGCCGTTCCTGTTGTGTTTCTTCAAGTGGCGTTGAACGTCGGCCTGATTCAGTCGCCGTCAACCGATCGTCGCAGGACGTCATCCGGGGATGATTCCCCGGCTTCCAGTGGCGTGGGGGTTCTTATCGGCATCGTCTCAGTTGGCTGCGCAGCGGACGTGGGGGACGGCTGTTCCGACTGAAGTTTCAGATGCCGTGGACCTGAACCGAAGTTGGATTCGATCGCAGGCGTACTTCCGATTCGCGACAGCTTCGCGGGAGGGGGAAATGGCTCTGACGGTGGCGCCTCGACGCGTTTTGGCGTGACCGGAAGAGGAACGATACTCTGCGGAGAGTCTTCTACGGATTCGTTCGGTGACTCTGACATGCTGTTGATATCGGAACGCCAGAGTGGTTTTCCGTAGTGCACCGCCAGTCGAGTGTGGGTCTCTTTTTCAATGACCGTTTTTCCACTGTTCGGCGTGATGAATTGATACGGATACGAATTGCTCTGCTTATCTGCATCGATTTGCCGACCGTTCGAAGATTCGCGTTGTAACGCACTCGGCACCAGCGGGACATGCGTGATGACCTGTTGCAGTGACTTTTCGAAGACGTGAAATTCTCCTGACACGGGCAGTTCCTGGGTTGGAAACGCCCTGCTGTTGGAGACCGGTTGTGTCGCTGCCAGTGCAGGCTTCTGGAGGCGTGAGATTAACGCCAGTTCCATGCGTCGATCGGGCGGTACGCCATCCATTCGTTGGGCCAGCTGCTCGATCCATTCCGGTTCCTTCTCGGCTGCTTTCGCCATCATTCGAGCATACAGCGATACTTCAAATACGTTGCGGTCAAGAATGGCGTTGGTCAACCGAGAGGTCAACTTTGCAATGGCGTTGATTGTACTGGATGGAAAATACAGAAATGTTTCGACCTGCTGATTGACCAGTAACGAACCGTCTTTGGCTTTGACGAAACGGTATTGCAGCCAGACCAGCGCCGACGCTTCTATGGATCCCGGCAGCAGTGGACTTTGATATCGTCCCTCGACGATGAACAGGCATTGATTGCCGTCCCGCCAGAGTACATCAGCCATCCCCGTAGACCCGTCCGTGGCCTTCGCTTTGTATTCGAACTCACCCGTCTGCCACATCTGCAACGTGGAAATACCCATGACGCGCCACGTGCTGATGGCAACATCCGGGTGACTGATCAGGTACCGGTAGATGTCGGGATTGATGGGATATTGAAGACTCGGCATCCGGCGATACTGCGACACGTTATCCAGAATATGTGCCGCGCGGGCCTGAGCGTTCCTGGACATTTTCCCGTTTGGGATCCGCTTCTTTGTGGATTCCAGAACGTCTTTTGCGGAGGTGGCGTCCGCAAGGATTTTGACACCGACCTTCCGGGCCAGGTTTTCCAGTCGCGGAGCTGCGTCTGCCTTTTCTGCGACGCTGACACACACCACAAGAGTGAGCACGGTCACGCACAAATTGAGTCTGTGAAAGTACACCGAGACAATTCCCATTGCGTCGATAGCTCCCGGATCCGGCTGGTCACGATTGTTCAATCGCACAGCACGCAATGACGCATACTGTGTTCAGCCATGTCCGAGGCCCCCTCGACACACCGCCCGTTATTACGTTCTTCCGTCAACGCGTGTCGACGGAGAATTCCCCTGACATTGATTTCGGACGTCAACCGGTGCGACCCCACTCAATTGTGGAGCTTCGCCATTGTTTTCCAAACGCACAATCAGCCGGCACGTTGACGGCAGCAGAAATCTGCATGACGGATCGCTGGCCGAAGTCAGCTTTCTTTCGTGCAGGCTCTCACCGCCGCAGACGCGCAGGACGTGCCGATGTTCCGTCACCGTGTGACAGATCTGTGGGCTGATTCCGTGTTTTTTGTTGTTCTGACCCAGGTGTGGAAATCGGCAGCAGCATGTCTCTGCGGAGTGTGTTTCACTCACCCCAGCACCACGGCTCCGCCGCGAAAGTCGTGTGGTACGGGTGTTGCGCCGGCGAACAGTCTTTGCAAACGCAGCCGAATCGGCTGCACGACAGGCCACGGATGGGTCTTGAGACAGAGCCGGATTGATTCCCGACTTCCAGCAAAGCCCTGTATTTACGAGTAGAAAAGACTCCGGAAACACAGGTTTCGCAACTGAGAATCGTCCTTTGGCACATGAGTTGACGCTGTCAAAATGACGAAATTGTGTTTACATTCGGTGCTGTGTTCGGCCTGTTGTTTTCACCTGTGAGCCTGTTTGATGCGACATATCCTGCGGAAGTGCCTGGTTTTGACTGCCATTCTGGTCAGTTTTGCTGCCGTCGGTGTGTCAGACGCCAAGGCCTGCCCCAACTGCAAGTTCGCCAACGAGACGGAAAGCAATCTCCCCAAAGCTTACATGTACAGCATTCTGTTCATGATCGGCATGCCGGCGACAATTTTCACCGGCTTCGGTATCAGCTTTTACCGCATGACTCGCAATGCTCAGCTGGCGGCCCAGGAAGAGGGCTCCCAGGAAGATCTGCCGTCATGATCATTCTCTGTTGATGCGTCCTGCGAAAACGCATAACAGAAACACTGCACCGGGCGCCGGCCACTGTCTTATCACCGCATCGCCCCACCGGGTCTGCGACGTGTGTCTCCGGAGTTCAGGCTATGACTAATGAGTCACTGTTACAGTCCATAAATGTGGAACTGCCAGTCGATACGTCGGTCGGCATCGGCTGCGTGGGTTCCGGTTTCATAATGGCCGATTGCCACCTTGTCGCTTATCGCCAGCACGGACTCAATCCGGTCGCCATCACGTCTCGCACCAGACGCAACGCCGACGCCGTGGCTGCGAGGCACTCCATTCCGGAGGTCTGCGATTCCGTGGAACAGCTTTGCGATCGCGGCGATGTTCAGATTCTGGACGTGGCCGTGCCACCGGATATTCAGGCCGACACCATCCGCCGGGCCCTGGCTGGCAACCACAGCCTGCGAGGCATTCTGGCTCAGAAGCCCCTGGGCCGAAATTTCGCTGAGGCTCTGCAGATTGTTCAGCTGTGCGAACAGGCGGGAGTCGCACTGGCGGTGAATCAAAACATGCGTTACGACCAGTCCGTCAGGGCCTGCCATCACCTGTTGCAAACCGGACAACTCGGTGACCCTGTGCTGGCAACAATCGACATGCGAGCGATTCCGCACTGGATGCCGTGGCAGCAGCGACAGGGATGGGTCACGTTGCGGATCATGAGCATCCATCATCTTGATACGTTCCGATACTGGCTGGGTGACCCGGATCGAATTTACGCGAGTGTTCGTCCGGATCCCAGAACGTCGCTGCAGTTCGAACATACAGATGGCATTGCGCTGTATATTCTGGAGTATGATTCCGGAGTACGAGCGTCCTCGTGGGACGACGTGTGGGCGGGGCCCGCGCGGGAGGGGGCGGCCAGTGATATTGGCATCCGCTGGCGCGTCGAAGGCACGACGGGCATGGCTCGCGGAACAATTGGCTGGCCCGATTACCCCGAACGCCGGCCCAGTACTCTGGATTACACGACAACGCAGTCGGACGAATGGCATCAGCCTCGCTGGGATTCCGTCTGGTTTCCGGATGCGTTTATCGGGCCCATGGCGGACCTGCTTCGAGCCGTGGAAACCGGCACGGAACCGTCCTGCAGCGGCCGGGAAAACCTGGCCACGGTAGCGTTGGTCGATGCGGCGTACCTGTCCGCACGGGAACACCGAGCTGTCTCGCCGGGCGAAATTTCCGGGGCATAGCCGCGAGTCGGCAGGATTCGTTATGGCCCACCCGGTTGACGCCCGTGGCAGAAGTGTGTGCAATCTGCAGCCTTCTGCTGCAACCTCCCGCAAGTTGAGACCTGCCGTGACTACCCCCGCCGCCGCGCTGGACGCCGACCCGGACCTTGAACCGGATCCCCTATTCGTCGCCAGTTTCCGCGAAGCCCGCTGGATCCTGCTGATGTGGCTTTCGTGTTTTGCGTGGACGTTGACCGTCTGCCTGAACTTCGGGTATCCCGATACAGTCGATCCGCAGAGTTTTTCAACTGTTTTCGGGATTCCTGCGTGGGTCGCATGGGGCATCGCGTTTCCGTGGCTGATTGCCAACGTGGTGACGATCTGGTTCTGCCTGTTCGTGATGGAAGATGCTGATCTCGGAGAAACGCAGGAGGAAGTGCCTGTCGTGAACGAAATGGACTCAGTGACTGACGCAAAGGAAGGAGGCAGCAATGTTTGACACCTTTCTTCTGCAGTTACCGACGATGTTCGCCGCTGCCGGATCATCTGCCCTGATAACGTTTTGCGTGTACACGCTGGCTGTGTTCGGGCTGGCGGCTTTGTCCAGTCGCCTGCTGAAAAGTCGCGATTTTCTGAACGAGTACTTTCTCGGGAGTCGCAGCCTTGGTGTCTGGGCGCTGGCGCTCACATTTGCCGCGACCAGTGCATCGGGCGGCTCTTTCACGGGATTTCCGTCGAAGATCTATTCTCATGGCTGGGTTCTGGCGCTGTGGATTGGCAGCTACATGATCTTTCCGATCTGCACCATGGGACTGTTGGGAAAACGGATCAACCAGGTGTCACGCAAGACCGGCGCGATTACCGTGCCGGACATTTTTCGGGGCCGCTTCCAAAGTCCGTCGTTCTCTGTCCTGGCGACGTCGCTGATTGTTTTTTTCACCTGCGTTAATCTGGTCGGTCAATTCAAGGCCGGCAGTATGATTCTGCAGACACTGTTGGGCGAGAACGACTTCTACATAAGTGCCCGTTCCGTCGTCGGTGGTTTTCTTCAGTCTACATGGCCTCAAGGTGCGGTTGACCCCGGATACCTGCTGTGCCTGATCACCTTCGGCGTCGCTGTGATTATTTACACGACGTGGGGAGGATTTCATGCGGTTGTCTGGACCGACGTGATGCAGGGATTCGTGATGGTTCTCGGAGTGATGATCATGCTCCCGCTTGCCATTTACCAGGTCGGCGGAATGCAGAACGCGACCGAAGAAATGGCCGCCATGGTTGCCCCGCATCCGGCAAAAATTGAGATCGAAGTACCTGCTGCGGATGTCGAAGTGCCGCTGGGAACCTGGCTGCGTACTGACGATGCTCCGGCCCGGATCTTTCGCCTTGCTGAGGCTGGAGAACCAGGTACGGCGGTTGTGGACGCTATCGAAATTGTGGATGCCGGGGATCTCCGGCGAATTGAGTCCGGCGAAGTCGAAGTTGAATTTGCCGAAGATATTTCGATCCGCAGGATCGTGGAATCCCGATCCGCCGCGTTTCCGGCAAATGATCGTCCCGGTGGGTATGTCACGGCTCCTGGTCCGCACGCTGACGAAATCAATGGATTTCTGCCAATGAGTCTGGCGTTTTCGATGTTTTTCTATTGGGCGATTTCCGGAACCGGACAACCCAGCAGCATGGTTCGACTCATGGCGTTTAATTCCACGCGAACGCTCCGGATCTCAATCGCGACGGTGGCCGTCTATTTTTCGTGCATCTACTTTCCATTGGTGATCATATTCTGCTGTGCCCGATTGCTGTTACCGGGGATGGAAGTGGAATCAGACCGCATCATGCCTCAGATGGCCGTGACATTGACGGAAAACATCGGAGTGGGATGGCTGGCGGGATTACTTGTCGCGGCGCCCTTCGCCGCCGTCATGTCAACGGTGGATAGTTTCCTGCTCATGATTTCGTCGTCCGTTGTGCGCGACCTCTATCAGCGGAACATCAACCCGAAGGCCTCCCGGAAAACGCTTGAGAGAATGAGTTACATTTGCACGATTGTCGTGGGTTTAGGCGTCGTCATTGCCGCTCTGAATCCACCAAAATATCTGCAGGATCTGATTGTCTACGTGGGCAGCGGACTGGCTGCGTGTTTTCTGGCGCCCATGTCGCTGGGGCTGTACTGGAAACGCATGACCACAGCGGGGGCCATTTCAAGCATGCTTGTCGGCTTCCTGTGTCACCTGTCTCTGTACGTCCTGGGGGACGGCTTTGACAAACCGTGGCGTCCGTTCGCGCTTGATCCCGTGGTCATCGGGATCGGTTCTTCGTTCGTGGCGGCATTTGTGATGTCGTTCCTGACTCCGCCGCCGCCGCGGGACGTGGTCGAAAAATACTTCTACACCAGGCGGAAGAAAACGCCCGATCAGCAGGCGGAACATCTCTCTGCGGAAGGTTGATCGGGGGGCCCGTGTCTTCACGAGACCGGGACTCGTCGACAGGTGGAATTACTTCCCGACGACATTGTCCGGCAGGATGTGGCCCATCTTTTCTTTCTTGGTGGCCATGTAGTTGTTTCGACATTCGTGTGGCGGAGCAACGATCGGCACCTGTTCGACCAGCTCCAGATCAACTGCGTTGTAGACGAAGTCTTCGGTCTTTTTGGGATTGTTCGTCAGCAGGCGGACTCGATGGAGTCCCAGATCCTTCAGAATCTGCAGACCGACCATGTAGTCACGCATGTCGGCCTTATAGCCGAGTTTGTGATTAGCCTCGACAGTATCCAGACCTGTGTCCTGCAGTTTGTAGGCTTTCAGTTTCGCCAGCAGGCCGATCCCCCGCCCTTCCTGCGGCAGATAGACGACCGCGCCGGCGCCTTCGCTGTAGATCATCTGCATGGCCATGTGCAGCTGGTCACCGCAGTCGCAGCGCAGCGAATCCAGGACGTCGCCCGTGAAGCAGGACGAATGCATTCGCACTAACGGCGCATCCACTTTTGTCAGGTCCCCCCAGACGATCGCCATCGGTTCCTGGTCTTCGTGCGTGACCTGATAAGCGATCACCTGCGGCGTACCACAATCGCGCATCGGAATACGCACTTCGACCACCCGAGTGATCAGTTGTTCCCGTATGCGACGGTACTTGATCAACTCCTCAATCGTAATGATGGGAATGTCGTGTTCCGCCGAAATGGCTTCCAGTTCGGCCAGGTCAGCCATCCCGTGGCCCCCCTGACTGCAGATTTCGATAATCGCCCCAACTGAACGAAGACCAGCCAGCCGCATCAGGTCCACGGTCGCTTCCGTGTGACCAGCTCGACGCAGCACGCCGCCGTCCATCGCCATCAGCGGAGACAGGTGACCGGGACGCACAAAATTATCCGGTCCGGCCTGCGGATTGGCAAGTTCTTTGATCGTCCTGGCTCGATTGTCGGCACTGACTCCTGTGCCTGCTTCCAAATGGTCGACGGTTGTCAGGAATGCCGTCTTATGAGGAGCGGTGTGGTAGGAATCGCCGATGACCGGCTTCAGTCGCAGGCGGTCCGCCTCGTCCGCGGACATGGGCACGCACATCGTGCCACGACCGACCCGCAACATGAAGTCGACCTGTTCTGCCGTAATGGACTCCGCGGCGCAGATGAAGTCTCCTTCGTTTTCGCGGTCTTCATCGTCCACCACGATGATCATTTTACCCAACTTGAGCGTGGACAGCGCGTTTTCGATGGCTTCAAACGGCACGGGAACACCATTTCCGACATAATGTGATGGAGATTGGCAGTGTCAAACCACCGGTGGTTGGAGCTTTCCGCCGCAACAATGCGGTCCGGGGCTGCAGCCATCAGAGAGGTGAAACTCTGCAATTCACCTGAAAAACGGTCCGATCAGTGGCCGGACCTCAGGTGCTGCATTCTACGGGCGGCCGGTCAATCGACAACACGGCACTGCCTGTGAAAGAAAAAGCGTGCAGATTCGCCCGGAAAGTCAACGGCAATTGTTGCGTCAGGTCCCTGGTTTCGTGGCCATCAGTAGATCGGCCATGCTGTGTCTTGACTCTCATCGCTCAGCAAATACCCTAGTTAGGTTGCAGAACTTCTTGTTCTGTCCCACCAGGTTCTCCCTGATCCCCCCTCCATGCGGCATGATGCCGTACTCACCACCTGGAGATCAATTCATGATGAAGATCTGCCTCGTCTGTTCCGCTCTGGCCTGCACATCTGTGGCGTCGGGAGCTGCCGCCGATACACCGCTGCGAATCGGGCCTGCCGACGACAGCGGCGTTGTTCAGATTCGCAGTCGTGATACTCGACAGCAGTTGTTCGTCACACACTCTGCCGACACCAGTGAAGTCGATGTGACTCGCACCGCAACGTTTACCGTTCAACCGGGCGGTATCCTGCAGATTGATGGTACCGGACTGGTGACTCCTCTGGCTGATGGAGAGGCCGTCATTAAAGCCCAGCAGGGCGATCACGCTGTAGAGCTGAAGGTCGTTGTGAGCGGGTTTGAAAACCCGTTGCCGATCAACTTCCGTAACCAGGTCGTTCCTGTCTTTACCAAGCTGGGCTGCAACAGCGGCGGCTGTCATGGAAAATCCGGCGGCCAGAACGGCTTCAAACTTTCGCTGCTGGGGTTCTATCCCGAAGACGATTTCGAATTCCTTCGCAAAGAATCGCGCGGTCGCCGCGTCTTTCCAGGAGCTCCATCGGAAAGCCTGTTGCTGACGAAAGCTACTGGACGTTCACCGCACGGTGGCGGCAAACGGATGGGGCTGGCCAGCTACGAATACCGCATGTTGGTCGGCTGGATCGAACAGGGTATGCCGTATGGGAAGCCTGAAGATCCCTATGTTGCGGCTATTCAGTGCTACCCTGAGGCGCGGGTCATGCCGCAAAGCAGTGATCAGCAGATCAGCGTGATTGCCACGTACAGCGACGGGACTACCGAAGACGTAACTCGGATGGCTCTGTACGAACCCAACGACGCCGAAATGGCCGAATGCAGCGAAACAGGTCTGGTCACGACACTCGATCTGGCTGGCGAAGTCGCCATCATGGCTCGCTATCAGGGACAGGTCAGTACTTTTCGCGCTACTATTCCGCTGGGCGCGGATACATCCGGCATGCCGGAAGCCACCAATCTTGTGGACACGGCCGTCTTCAACAAACTGCGTCTGCTGGGTATTCCGCCGGCCGAACAAAGTGACGACGCAACGTTCCTGCGTCGCGTGTCCCTGGACATTGCGGGAGCTCTTCCGTCCGATGTGAAGGTGCGAGAGTTCCTGGCCAGCGATGATCCAAAGAAACGCGACAAGCTGATCGACGAATTGCTGAACAGCACAGAATACGCCGACAACTTTACCAATAAATGGAACTTCATCCTGCGTAACAAAAAGTCGAAAGGCGAGGACGCAGCCGGCACGCACCTGTTTCACCAATGGATCTGGAACAACATCTACGAAAACAAACCGTACGACCGTTTCGTTCGGGAAATCATCACGGCATCGGGTGAACCACTGATGAATCCTGCCGTGACGTGGTACCGTGAAGTTGATCAGGTGGAAGAACAGGTCGAGGACACAGCTCAGCTGTTCCTGGGGATCCGCATCCAGTGTGCTCGCTGTCATCACCACCCCTTCGAAAAGTGGAGTCAGAACGACTATTACAGCCTTGCGGCGTTCTATAAACGCGTTGGCAAGAAGGCGATTCCTGGGGTTGCCGGGGGCTTCCGCGATCGCCAGATTTTCCACAACGAAGGCATTGCTACCGCCAGCAATCCGCGATCCGGGACGGCTCTGAAGCCGGCCGGCCTTGGAAGCGCGCCGCTGGAAATCGCAGCGGAACAGGATCCGCGAGTTCAGCTGGCGGATTGGATGAGCAATCCGCAGAACCCGTTCTTTGCTAAGTCATTGGTGAATCGCTATTGGAAGCACTTCTTTAACCGCGGCATTGTCGAGCCCGAAGATGACATGCGGGAAACGAACCCGCCGTCGAATCCGGAACTGCTGAATGGCCTTGCCAAACACTTCATCGAATCCGGTTTTGACCTGAAGGAACTTGTTCGCACAATCTGCCGTTCGAAGACGTACCAGTTGAGTTCGCTGCCGAACGAATACAACGCCAGCGATAAGCAGAATTTCAGCCGCTACTATCCTCGCCGCCTGAGTGCAGAAGCTCTGTACGACGGATTCCACAAGGTGACCATGACGTCGGAAAAATTCAGTGGGATGCCGGCCGGGACGCGTGCTTTGCAACTGGTGGATTCGTCCAACGGCCCGTACTTTCTGAAGGTGTTCGGCATGCCTCAGGGAGACACCGCCTGCGAATGCGAACGCAGCCAGGACGCCAATCTTGCACAAAGTCTGCACCTGCTGAACAGCAAAGAGATACAGGACAAGATTTCAAAGAACGAAGCTCGAGCCGCAACGCTGGCGGCGGATACGGAACGCAGTAATGAAGACCGCATGACGGAACTCTATCAGGTGGTCTTCGCTCGCAATCCGCGACCGGACGAAATGGAAGTCGCTGTCAATTATATCGGTCGCCACAAAGAAAATCCTCGGATCGCGTACGAAGATATTCTCTGGGCGCTGATCAACACGAAAGAGTTTCTGTTTAATCATTAAGTGCGGCGCGGGGGCAGGTCGCGCGGGCTCGTCCTGAATTCGTTCCGGGGCGTCGCGTTCACCGCAGACCGGCCGTCAACGGGACGACGAGGTCAACAGACTTTCGCACAGCATGAAGTTGTTTAATCGAGTGCTCACGGAGCGCTCGTTTCCTCCCAGTTCCCAGTACTCCAAAATGCGGGACGTTGCCCACACGGTTAAACGAAAAAGAATACAATCAGCGGGCCGCTTCCACGGCACATCCTTCTGCCCTTCCCTCCTCCCTCCCCCCCCCGAAACGCTATGAAACGATTTCTGCTCTTCGGCCTTTCATTGGTCTTCGCCGGAACCGCCCACGCTCAGCTGCCGCAAATCCGGATCACCGGTGTGTTTCCACCGGGAGCTCAGCGCGGCACGAGTCTGGATGTCACAGTCACCGCCGGCACAGATCTCGACGAAGCCAGTGAACTGGTCACCAGCCACCCCGGCATCAAGGCCGCGCCAAAGCTGGATGGCAATGGCAAGCCTGTCGCCAATCAGTTTACCCTGACCGTCGATCCGGCGCTGGCGGCCGGACTCTACGAAATTCGGCTGCGAGGCCTCTTTGGCGTCAGCAACCCACGCATTTTTCGCGTCGATACAATTCCTGAAATTCAGGAAGCGGAACCCAACAACACGAACGAACAGGCGCAGGAAGTGGGTCTGAACAGCATCGTGAATGCTCGGTCCAACAGCGCAGCGGACGTTGACACGTTCAAGGTCGTTGCAAAGGCCAAGCAAACGATCGTCTTTCGGTCTGAAGCTGCAGTGCTGGACTCGCTGATGCAGCCGGTGCTGGAACTGTTCGATGCCGCAGGTCGCCGAGTTGCCCAGTCACGACGACGCAAGCGGCAGGATGCCGTCATCATTTACACCAGTCCCACCGAGCAGACTCTGCTGCTGAAGATCCACGATACGGTCTACGCCGGCAGTAACGATTACGGTTATCGTCTGAGCGTTGATTCGCGATCGGTCGTTGACTTTGCCCGGCCGCAGGTCGTGCAGGCCAATGTTGATTCCACGGTGACAATTTTTGGTCGCCACCTGGTGGATGGCCAGCCGACCGACATGAAACTTGACGGCGTTCCGTTGCTGAAGAAAGACGTGACCGTGAAGCTGACCGCGCCGGAGGAACAGACTGTCGGTACGGACTCATCCGCTGCCTCCATCGACACAGCGATTTACTCCGGCCTGGACGGCAATCTGCTGCCATTTGCAGTTCGCAACGAAGCGGTGGCCGCTGTCATTGAAACGGAAGATCCCAACGCCTCGCAGGTACTGTCGCTGCCGGCCGATGTTGCCGGCAGTTTTGCTACGGAACTTGACGAAGACATTTTTCGTTTTGATGCAAAGAAGGGTGAACCATGGCAGATCGACGTCATGGCTCACCGACTTGGCAGCGGCGCAGATCCGATGTTAATTGTTGAACAGGTTGTCAAAGCCGCCGACGGCACAGAAACCCTGAAGCGGCTGGCTCGGGTCGATGAGAGCAAACAGAATCCCGGCGGAGCGAATCTGCCCACATTGACCAGCGATCCATCATTCCTGCTGACAGCACCCGCGGACGGGCAGTATCAGATCCGATTAAAGGATCGATTTGCGGCGTCGCGGGGAGCCCCGAATCTCACGTACACACTGTCTATTCGGAAACCTGCTCCCGATTTCCATGTGGTCGTCTTTGACTCTTTCGCGTCCGCAGACGGTAAAGCGCCGCCCAGCACTGGAGCGATCAGTCTGCGCAAGGGCGGCACTTATCAGGTGCCCGTCTATGTTTATCGCACTGGCGGACACAGTGCCGAGATTCAACTGCGCGTCGAAGGACTACCGGAAGGGATCTCTGCTGCCGAAACGACCATTCGGGCCGGGGCTACTTCAACACTGCTGGTCTTTGCCGCAACTGCAGACGTTGGCGAAATCGTGGCGGCGGTGCGCATCATCGGTACGTCAGCCAATGGCGATCAGAAGACGGAACACACGGCAAAGATTGCCACTCTCGTTCACGCCGGAGTAAATGGCCTGCCGCGGACAGGCCGGGTTTCCAGGTCGCTGCTGGTCAGCGTGATGAAGGACGAAGCACCGTTTCACATTCAGCCAGGGCTGGTGACGGTGGACATGACGCAGG